>CACPCX010000005.1 GCA_902632545.1 uncultured Pelagibacteraceae bacterium | reverse complement strand
TTGAAAATCCAAATATAAAAATGATTTTTGATTTAGCTAATTTTTATAAAAATTCTAAAAATTATGAAAAAGCAATAGAACGTTATACAGAAATTATTTTAACAATGGATGACAATTTACTTATTAAATCAGATGTATTGTATCGTAGAGGTGGAAGTTATGAAAGAATGGGCAATTATGTAAAGTCAGATGAAGATTTACTACATGCACTTAGAATTGATCCTAGCGATGCATATATCTTAAATTACCTTGCTTACTCTTGGTTAGAGCGTGATTATAAAATTAATGAAGCAATGGATATGTTAAAAACAGCATATGATTTAAAAAACAACGATCCATACATTATTGATTCAATTGGATGGGCTTATTATTTAATAGAAGACTATGTAGAAGCAGAAAAGTATTTAAAAAGAGCAGTAGAATTAATGCCAGATGACCCAATCGTGAATGATCATTATGGAGACATTTTATGGAAATTAAATCGAAAAATTCAAGCAAGATATTTTTGGAACAACGTATTAACTTTCGATGAAACTGAAGAGGATATGAGAGAAAAAATCAATATTAAAGTAATTGAGGGTCTTAAAAATTCCTAAATGAAAATAAGCAAAATTAAATCTAATGCAAAGCTAAATTTATCACTCAATATTACTGGTAAAAAAAAGGTTTTACATAAAATTGAAAGTATAATTGATTTCATAGATCTACATGATGTTATTTCAATTAATCAACATAATGGAAAAAAACACCATATTTCTTTTTATGGAAAGTTTTCTAAAAAAATTGGAAAAAAAAACACTGTCCAAAAATTATTTCAAATACTAGATAAAGAAGATTTATTAAAAAATAAAAAATTCAAAGTTAAAATTAAAAAATTAATCCCTCAAGCAGCTGGGTTGGGTGGGGGATCTATGAATGCAGCTAGTGTGTTTAATTATCTGGTTAAAAAAAAGATTATTAATCCCGATCATCAAAAAACTCGAACTATCTGTGACTTGGTTGGTTCTGATGTTATTTTAGGGACTATTTCATCCAGCTGTGTGTTGTCATCAGGTGGCAGAATTAAAAAGATTTATAATACTCCAAAATATTACTCTACTTTAGTAAAGCCTGATTTTGGATGTTCAACTAAAAAAATATATTCTGCTGTTCAAAAATATACAAAACCGAAATTTAGCAAACCTAAAAAAAATATGTTTGAAGCAAAATATTTGATTAGTCAACAAAATGCTCTAGAGAAAATAGCACTTAAAAAATACCCAAAACTTAAAAAAATAAAGTTGTACTTAGAAAGTATTAATAATCCATTGTTTGTAAGAATGACTGGTTCAGGATCTACAATTGTTGCCTATTATAATTCACTAAAGAGTAGTAACTTGGCAAAAGCTAAATTTAAAAGAAAATATAAAAATTATTGGTGTGTTACAGCAAAAACTATATGAATTTTATATTTTTATGTTATAGGAAGCTAGTATTGGGGCGTAGCCAAGCGGTAAGGCACGGGTTTTTGGTACCTGCATCCTAGGTTCGAATCCTAGCGCCCCAGCCATTTATGAAAAATTTTTTAGATAAATTTTTTTCCCGATCAAAAAATCTTGATTATATCAGTCAAAATTTAAAACAAATTACTTTAACAACACCCGCAAATAAAATTTTTGAAGCAATTAATAATTTTTCAGTGAAAAGCGAAATCAGATATGTGGGTGGGTGTGTAAGAAAAGTGATAAAAAAAGAAAATGTTGATGATATTGACCTAGCAACAAATTTAACACCTCTGGAAGTTTGTGAAGCTCTTAAAAACAAACAAATAAATTATTACAAAACAGGAATCGAACACGGAACTATAACTGCAATAATTGACGAATATAAATATGAAATTACTTCTTTAAGGAAGGACGTCTTAACTGATGGAAGACATGCTAAAGTAGAATTCTCTTTAGATTGGAAGGAAGATGCCTCTAGAAGAGATTTTACTATTAATTCAATTTATGCAGATGGCGATGGCAATTTATTTGATCCATTCAACGGTAAAAAAGATTTAGAGGAGGGTTATATTAATTTTATTGGTAATACAGAAAAAAGAATTCAAGAGGATTATTTACGAATTTTAAGGTATTTAAGATTTTATTTAAATTATTCAAATCATAAGCATCAGCCAGAAATAATAAAGAATATAAAAAAAAATATTGATGGAATTTCAAATATATCATCTGAAAGGTTAATCGATGAACTAAAAAAAATATTAAGTTCAAATGGATTTTTTAAACTGTTTAAAGATAAAGAATGTTTAGAACTAATTGAAATAATTTTCCCTCAATTAAAGAATATTAAAAATTTTAAAAAACAAAATTCTTATGCTGTAGAAAATTTTTTAAAAATTGACTTTATATTCTTAATCGCGCTTTTAGTGATTGATGGGACTGATAATGCTGATTATTTTCTTTATAAATTCAAAATATCTAAAAAAGATCAGAAAAGATTAAAATTGATAGACCTTTTTTATAAAGAAAAAGTAACTCTAAAAAACTTTACAGAGAAAAATTTGAATTATTTTTTTTACTATAATGGGCGAGAGGCTGTAATAGATATAATTAATTTTAAAATTTTTACCTCAAATACAGTAGAAAAAAAACTCATTATATTATTGGATACTTACAAAAAAAAAGCAGTTCCAACTTTGCCGATAGGGGCTGATTTATTGATGTCTAAATTTCAAATTCCTGAGGGCAAGACTTTAGGTAATAAATTAAAAAGGATCGAAGAAACTTGGGTTCAAAATGGATTTCAAATTTCGGATAAGCAAGTATTACAAATAGTTAAAAGTTAAATATATTTAACGTCTTTAATTTCAAAATTTTTTACACCAGAGGGCGTATTTATTTCAACTAAATCACTTTTATTTTTTCCAATTAAACCTTTGCCAATAGGTGATTGAAAGAAAATTAGTTTTTGTTTTAAATCTGCTTCATCTCTTCCAACAATTTTATAATTAATTTTTTCACCAGTATCTAGATCTTCTAAAAAAACAGTAGATCCAAAAATTACCTTTCCTTCATTGTTTAATTTTGTAACATCAATAACATTTGCTCTTGCAATAATGTCGTTTATTTCAGTTATTCTTCCTTCGTTGTGAGATTGCTCTTCTTTAGCTGCATGATATTCAGCATTTTCTTTAAGGTCTCCATGTGATCTTGCTTCTGCAATTGCAGCTACAATTTCAGGTCTTTTTTTTTCTTTCAAAAAAATTAATTCTTCCTTCAGTTTATCTAATCCGTTTAATGTTATTGGTTCTTTATCCATTATCTTATTTCCATTTTGCAATCGGAGGTAATGACATTAAAATTCCCTCTATATTACCACTAGTTTGAAGACCAAATTTTGTTCCTCTATCATAGAGTAAATTAAATTCTGTATATCGACCTCTTTTAATATACTGGAACTCTTTATCTTTTAAAGTCCATTTTCTTTTTATTTTTTTCTTAATTATCTCATTAAATAACATTTGAAATGTAACCCCAACATCTCTTACAAATTTAAAGTCATTTTCAAAATTATCATTTTTATAATCAAAAAAGATTCCGCCTATGCCTCTTGCCTCTTTTCTGTGAGGTAGATAAAAGTATTCATCACACCATTTTTTATATTTTTTATAATAATTTTTATTGTGTCTGTTGCACATTGCTTTTAATATTTTATGAAAATTTTTTCTCTCTTTTTCATCTTTTATTGTCGGTGTTACATCCATTCCTCCACCAAACCAATTCTTTGTTGTACAAATAAATCTGGTATTAAAATGCATTGCAGGAATATGAGGATTTTGCATATGCATAACTATTGATATCCCTGATGCCCAAAATCGAGGATCCTTACTTGCTCCTGGTATATTCTTTTGAAATTGTTTAGGAAATTTTCCATAAACTTTTGAAAAATTTACTCCTACTTTTTCAAAGATTTTTCCATTTTTAAGAATTCTATATTCACCGCCACCTTCATCTTTTTTTTTACTTCTTTTCCAAGAACTTGATTGAAAGTTTATTTTGTTTTTTTCAATTTTTAAAATGTCGTCGCATATTGCATTTTGTAATAGCTTAAACCAATTACTAGTTAAGTCTTTTTTGATCGAGATTTCCATTTTATTTTAATTCTATTTGACGCAAACTTTCTGCCAAAACAATGGCAACAGATGATGATATATTAAGAGATCTCACTTGGTTAATCATTGGTATTTTTAAACGATTTTTTATTAATTTATGAACTTTTTCTGGCACTCCAGCACTTTCTCTTCCAAACAAAATAGTATCATCAGGTTTAAAATTAAAATTCGTATAGTTTATTGAACCTTTTGTTGTCATCAATATGATTCTCTGTTTCTGTTTTGCCTCAAAAAATTTTTCTGAACTTTGATAAAACTCTATTTGACTGTAGTCCATATAGTCCATAACTACTCTTTTAAAGCGTTTGTCTGATAATAGAAATCCACATGGTTCAATTATTTCTAATTTAGCACCTAAACAAGCACAAGTCCTAATTATTGCAGCAGTATTCTGAGGAATATCAGGCTCATATAAAGCTATTTTAGGTACTAAAATTGTTGAATTATGTGTCATTCTTTCAGTAGTAAAATAATTATTTTATATTATATGAATTCATATATTAACTGTTTTAAACCAAAAAGAGATAAGATTAAAAGTTACTAAAAGTGTCTGATAAGAAAACAAAAAGGAGAGATTTTTTATTTACCGCTACTACAGCCGTAGGAGCTGTTGGTGCTGCTGCAGTTGTGTGGCCAATGATTGATCAAATGAACCCTGATGCTTCTGTTAAAGCATTAGCTAGCACAGAAGTTGATGTGAGTTCTGTTAACCCTGGAAATACAATAACAGTTTTATGGAGAGGTAAACCAGTTTTTATTAGACGAAGAACCCAAGATGAAATAGATGAAGCACGATCAGTTAAGATGGAAGACTTAATTCATCCTGAGAAAGATGAAGATAGAGCAAAAAATCCAGAATGGCTTGTAATGCTCGGTGTATGTACACATTTAGGCTGTGTACCCTTAAACGATAAGGGAGATTATAATGGATGGTTTTGTCCATGTCATGGATCTCATTATGATACTTCGGGACGAATTAGAAAAGGACCAGCGCCTTGGAATATGGAAATACCTAAATATGAATTTGTTAATGCTAATACGATTAAAATTGGATAGATGATTAAATGAGTGAACACGAATACAGACCAAAATCAAAAGTAGGACAGTGGTTTAATGATAGACTTCCACTACTAACTCTTGCTAATCATCTAACTGACTATCCTACACCTAAAAATTTAAATTATTGGTGGACATTTGGAGGGATTTTAACTTTTTGTTTAATTACTCAAATTGTAACAGGATTAACATTAGCTATGCATTATATTGCTCATGCAGATATGGCTTTTGAGAGCGTTGAACATATTATGCGTGATGTTAATTATGGTTGGTTAATAAGATATATTCATGCAAATGGTGCATCAATGTTTTTCCTAGCAGTATACATTCATATATTTCGATCATTGTTTTACGGTTCTTATAAATCTCCAAGAGAAATAATATGGATTATAGGAATAATAATTTATTTATTAATGATGGCTGCAGCGTTTATGGGTTATGTGTTGCCATGGGGTCAAATGAGTTTTTGGGGAGCAACAGTTATAACAAATTTATTTAGTGCTATTCCTCTTGTAGGTGAGGGAATTGTAACATGGTTGTGGGGTGGTTATTCAGTAGACAACCCTACGTTAACAAGATTTTTTACCTTACACTATTTAATACCTTTTTTAATTTTAGGTTTAGTTGTTTTGCATATTTGGGCTTTACATGTTCCAGGAAATAATAATCCTGTTGGAATAGATATTAAAAAACCTTCAAAAGACACAGTTCCATTCCATCCATATATAGTAATTAAAGATGGTTTTGCTTTATTAATGTTTATGATCGTATTTGCTTTTTTTGTTTTCTATTCACCAAATATTTTAGGTCATGCAGATAATTATATAGAGGCTAACCCAATGGTAACACCTGCACATATTGTTCCTGAATGGTATTTGCTACCTTTTTATGCAATATTAAGATCAGTTCCTGATAAATTGTTAGGGGTTGTAGCCATGTTATCTGCAATATTAATCTTAGCAGTTTTACCTTGGTTAGATACCTCAAAAATAAGATCAGCAGTGTTTAGGCCATTATATAAACAATTTTACTGGATATTAGTTGCAGATGTTTTAATACTTGGTTATGTGGGTGCTATGCCAGCTGAAGGACTTTACTTGTTGATAGCACGAGTTGCGACAGCATACTATTTTCTTCATTTTTTAGTGATACTGCCTGTTTTAGGTTTTAAAGAAAAAACAATACCAATTCCATTAAGTATTACAGAACCAGTTTTGGGTGGTAACCCAAATCTCGCAATGGCAAAAAAAAAGGAAAGTAAAATAGAGTAAAGTGAAAACTTTTATAAAATTCTGTTCAATATTTAGTTTGGTTATTTCTATTTTTTCTCAATCAATCGCTGCAGAAAAAGTCGATTATTTAGAGACTGACTGGAGTTTTAAAGGTCTATTTGGAAAGTTTGACAGAGGTTCTCTCCAAAGAGGTTACCAAGTTTATACAGAGGTATGTGCAGCTTGTCATTCTATGAAATATCTTAGTTATAGGAACTTATCAGAGAAGGGTGGTCCAGAGTTTTCAGTTGAACAAGCTAAAGCGATTGCTGCCTCATTTGAAGTTGTAGATGGACCTAATGCAGATGGTGAAATGTTTACTAGACCAGCAAAATTATCAGATAAATTTGTTATGCCGTATGAAAATGAAAAAGCAGCTCAAGCTGCAAATGGTGGCGCATATCCACCAGATATGTCTGTTTTAGTTAAGGCTAGAGGTGGTGGAGTAGACTATATTTACTCTTTATTACAGGGATACGAAACAGCACCAGCTGGAATGATTTTAGATGAGGGTGTTCATTATAATAAATATATGTACGGTAATAAAATTAAAATGTCAGCCCCTCTTTCAGATGGAATAATAGAGTACGGCGACGGAACAATAGCCAGTGTTGAACAAATGTCAAAAGATGTTACAACTTTTTTAATGTGGGCGGCTGAACCTCACTTAGAGGCTAGGCATAGAATGGGTTTTAAGGCGATTGTTTATTTAATAATTCTAACTACTTTAGTTTATTATAGTATGAAAAAAATTTGGTCACGTGTTGAATCTGAAGTTTAAGACATCTCCATCTTTTACAATATAATCTTTTCCCTCCAACCTCATTTTACCATTTTCTTTTGAATTAACCCATCCGTCATAAGTAATGAAATCATCATAAGATATTGTTTCAGCTCTAATAAAACCTTTTTCAAAATCTGTATGAATTTCTCCTGCAGCTTTGGGAGCAGTACAGTTTTTTTTTATAGTCCAAGCTCTTGTTTCTTCAGGCCCAGAGGTAAAAAATGTATCAAGTTCTAAAATTTTATAGCCCTTTTGAACTAATATACTTAGACCCGTGTCTTTCAAACCAATCATATCCATATAATTTTTTTTTTCGTCTTCTGTCAATTCATTTATTTGGTTTTCTATGTCTGCAGAAACAATCAGGGTGTTATCTTTTCCAAATTTTTCAATAAAGTTTTTAGTATATTTATTTCCATCCTGTACGCTTTGCTCATCAACATTGCAAACAAAAATCTTTGGTTTTATTGATAAAAGACCACTTTGATTAAGTTGTTTTGTATCGAATTGAGATTTTAATATCGATATATCTTTATCATTATTAATACAATCTAATGCAATTTCTAAAATCTTAAGCTGATCTTCGTCCACATTTTTCTTATTATTTTTCTCAAGTCTTTTTTGAATAGACTCTAGATCAGCCAACATCATCTCAGTTTCAATGATCTCAAGATCTCTTATGGGGTCAACGTTAGGATTAACATTTTGAATATCTTCTGAATCAAAGCATCTCATCATATGAATAACTGCATCTACCTCTCTTATATGAGATAAAAATTTGTTACCTAATCCTTCGCCTTTAGAAGCTCCTTTCACAAGGCCAGCTATATCTACAAATGAAATAGTTGTATTTATTGTTTTTTTTGATTTTGACACTTCAGATAATTTGTTCAATCTTACATCTGGAACAGGAACTACTCCTACATTGGGATCTATCGTGCAAAATGGAAAATTTGCAGCTTGGGCTTTGCTTGAGTTTGTAAGAGCATTGAAGAGTGTAGACTTACCCACATTAGGCAAACCAACAATTCCACATTTAAAACTCATTATTTATTATTTACAGTGCTAGAGAATAAATCTAATTTTTTATCGATGAGTATTGAAATAGAATCTGTAATGTTACTAGTAATTTTTTCCAATCCAAGCAATTCATCCTCGTCAAAATTTTGAAGAACAAAATCACTTACTTCCATTTTATCTTTTGGTTTACCAATCCCTATTCGCACTCTTGAATAATCTTTACCAATAAATTTATCTATTGATGCAATTCCGTTATGTCCTGCATCAGATCCACCAAATTTTGCTTTTATTTTTCCAAATTCTACATCAAGATCGTCATGGAAAACGATTACATCCTCAGCATCTATTTTGAAATATTCAATTAATTCTCTAATACAAATTCCAGAATTATTCATAAAGGTTAAAGGTTTGATAGCGTAAACTTTATGCTCCCCCACATTACCAGTTGTAAGAAGTCCTTTAAATTTTGGCTTTTGCTTTGAAAGACCAAATTTTTTATTTATTGCATCTATGATTTTAAAACCAATATTGTGCCTATTGTTTTCACTGTCTGGGGTTGGATTGCCTAATCCTACAAGTAGTAGCATAAAATATTAATAAAGGAGGATAAAATTCAATTTTAATTAACTTATTTTTTCTCTTCAGCAGGTTTTTTATCATCACCTTCTTTTTTATCACCTTCAGCTGCTGTTTTATCTCCACCTTCAGCTGCCGCTGCTTCTGCTCCCTCAGCACCTTCAGCTCCTTCAGTCTCCTCAGCTTCTGCAGGTTTTTCAGGTTCTTTCATAACAGTCGGAGCTGCTAGTGTTGCAATTACAAAGTCTCTTCCTTGAATAGTAGGTGTAACTTCACTGTCAAGATTTACAGAGGAAATTTTAAAACTCTCTCCAATATCAACCCCATCAAGATCTATAACAAGATTTTCAGGAATCTTTTCACTTGGACACTTTAGTTCAACTTTTCTTCTTACAATGTTTAAAACTCCACCTCTTTTCAAGCCAGGCGATTTTTCATGATTTAAAAATTTCACTGGCACTTCTATTCTGACTTTTATCCCTGCTACTATTCTTAAAAAGTCTACATGAATTGGTTCGTCTGAAATAATGTCGTATTTTATTTCTCTTGGAAGAGCTTTTTGATGTTTACCATCAACATTTAATGTTATGATACTTGATAAAAAATTTTCTTTTTCAATTAGTGATTTAAGTATTTTTTTAGATATAGAAATTTTTTCATTTTGAGCTTCACCACCATAAATTATCGCAGGCACACTACCGTTATCCCTTAGTGAATTAAGCTCACCTTTAGTTTTTGTGTTCCTGATGTTAGCTTCTAATGAATTCATAAAAACAAGGCTTTTTAGCCCAAGTTCTTTAATAACTCAAGATATTTATTTGAATAAATCTGAAACTGAAGTTGAATTAGATATTCTTTTAATCGCCTCACCCATAAGGCTGGAAATTGACAGAACCTCAATGTTTTTAGCACCTTTAACCCTGTTCATGTTATCAATTGTGTCAGTTATTACTAAATTTTTAATTACAGATTTTTTAATTTTATTTACAGCTTCTCCGCTAAGTACACCGTGAGTTATGTAAACATAAACTTCTTTAGCACCTCGATCTTTAAGAGCTTTAGCTGCATTTACTATTGTCCCACCTGAATCAATTATATCATCAACAATAATGCAAGTTTTTCCTTTTACATCACCAACAATGTTCATTACTTGAGATTGACCTGGTTTTGGTCTCCTTTTATCTACAATGGCTAATCCAACGTTTAAAATTTTTCCAAGTGCTCTAGCTCTTTCAGTCCCACCCACGTCTGGAGCAACACAAATTAGATCTTTACTTTTTATCTTTTTCTTTACATGTCTTGCAAAAATAGGTGTTGCAAACAAGTTATCTACCGGTATATCAAAAAATCCTTGAATTTGACCCGCATGTAAATCAACAGTGACTACTCTATCCGCCCCTGCTTTAGTAATTAGATTTGAGACAAGCTTAGCTGATATTGATGTTCTTGGTGCAACTTTTCTATCCTGCCTTGCATAACCGAAGTAAGGAATAACAGCAGTAATATTTTTTGCAGATGATCTCTTGAGAGCATCAATGCATAATAGAAGTTCCATTAAGTTATCATTTGCTGGAGATGAGATAGATTGAATTAAAAAAATACTATTCCCTCTAATATTTTCATTAATTTCAACATAGATTTCACCATCAGAAAAATTTCTTATACTAGAGTTAACCAATTTTGATTTCAGATATTTGGCAATATTCTTGCTTAATGGTTTGTTGCTATTTCCGGATAATAATTTCATTAAAAAATCTAATTAAGCATAATTATTGAAATATTTCTACCATAATCATCATGATTTTGGCTTAATGCTCTTCTTGCACTAAAGAAATTATTATTAATATCAAATGTATCAATATTAATAGTTTCAATATTTTTTATTTTATTCTTTAAAAGACATGATTTTACATATTTAGGTAAATCAAAATAAAGCTTTTTGTACTTATTTTTAAAAAAATTATTATTTTTTTTATCCTTTTTAATAAATTTTCTTTTAAAATCTTCTTTGACTTCATAATTTTTAGAAGAGATAGCAGGTCCAATAGCAGCAGTAATATTTTTAGGATTAGATCCTTTTTTGATCATAAATTGGATTACTTTTTTGATTATATCCTTGTATGCACCTTTCCATCCAGCATGAATTGCTGCAACTAATTTTGTTTTCTCATCACACATTAAAATCGGTACACAGTCAGCAGTTAAAACACCAATAGGTAAATTTTTTTGGTTTGTAATTACTGCATCTGCTTTTGGTTTTGATTTAAACCTATTTTTTTCAGTAATATAGACAAACTTATCACTGTGTATTTGATGAAGTAAAAAAATACTTTTTGCAGTACTTTTTATTTTTTTATTAACTATTTGTAAATTTTTTTGAACATCTGAGGGGTTGTCTTTAGAACCAGGACCACAGTTTAAACTTTTATAAATTTTTTTTGATTTACCACCAGTTTTATTAAAAAAACCATGTTTAATAGTTTTAATTTTAGAGAGTTTTTTTGATTTTATCAATTTTTAAAACCTGTTTTAAAATTATTTTTCTTATTTTTTACAAGCATGACTTTAAACAATTCACCCATTTGCTTATCATCTATCAAACGTCTTACTCTATAAAATAAATCTGCTTTTTTAGAAAAGGCTATATTTTTGCTGATTATTTCTGCTCTTTGAAGAATGCCCATATTTGTTAAAAACTTTTTTTGATTTGTAAAAATTGAATTAACTTTTTCAAACTGATTTATAAATTTTTCAAAAGAATGAAAGTTTATATTGTAAGTAATATCAGAGTCTCCAATATTTTCTAAAATGTTAGAATATTTATGATTATTTACTGCCTGAAGAGTTTCATGCATTTTGCTGTCTTCATAACCATAATCAATAATTAACATTCCTCCATCATTTTTTTGTATTAAATCACAAATTGTTCTTAAATATTGAAATGTATCTGGTGAATATTCTATAATATTCTGATTTTTTGATATTTCGAAATTTAGGTGTTTTTCAATTTTTTCTATATTGATTTTTTCCTCTTTAAACTCAGCTTTTTTTGGATCATTTAAATTTACAAATCTTTCAAACCAACCTTCTTTTTTTTTAAAAAATTGTTTTATTGGTATGGCATCAAAAAATTCATTAGCTAAAAAAATTGTAGGGTTTGAATTTATTTTTTCAATATCTTTTAGCCATGAAAATTTTTTAGAATTTAAATTTTTTTTTTGTTCTTTTATTAAAAAATCACTTTTTTCATGAATTACAAAACTGCTAGCATTGTAGCACTCTGGAAAATTTATTAGTGTCTCATCTATGACTTTCATCATTTCGCCATTTCCAGCTCCTAGCTCTAGTAAATTAAATTGTTTTGGAGAACCTATACTTTTCCAAAAGGTAATTGTCCAAATTGCAATTATTTCTGAAAATAATCTTGTGATATTAGGAGCAGTGATAAAGTCTCCATCTTCACCAAAAGGATTTTTTTTCATATAATAACCCTTATCCTTATCGTAAAGAGCTAAATTTATAAATTGATCTAATGGTAAATTATTTGTCTTAGCGAGTTTCATATTTTAAATAAAATAAGATTACCCCTAATAGTATAAATATTAAACTTACTACTTGCCCCATTGTTAAGTTTAAAAATATATAACCTAGTTGTTCATCTGGTACTCTATAAAATTCTACAATAAATCTGAAGATCGAGTAAATTATTAAAAATAATCCTGAAATTACACCAGGTTTATTTGGAAATTTATTTCTAAAATAAATTAATAATAAAAATAGGAATAAACCTTCTAATAATGCTTCATATAATTGTGAGGGATGTCTAGGAAGATTATCTATCTGAATAAATGTTACTGCCCAGGGGACATTAGTTATAGTTCCATATAACTCTGAATTTATAAAGTTTGCTAGTCGTCCAAAAAATAATCCGACTGGAGCTACTAAAGCGATAATGTCCATATATAAAAATGGGTTATGATTATTTTTTTTAGCAAAAAAAATCGACGCAAAAATAACTCCAATTAAACCACCATGGAAGGACATTCCACCTTGCCAAACTTTAAATATATCTAATGGATTGTTTACATAAAAACTTAAATTATAAATAATAATATAACCTAGTCTTCCTCCTAAAATTATACCTATAATTAAATAAGTTAAATAATCATCAAATTTATTCTTGATTTCTATGTTTTGAATAAATAATTTTTTAGCGAGTATCCAGCCTAATATAATTCCAAATATATAAGCTAAAGAATACCATCTGATTTCTAAAGAAAATATTTCTAAGGCTACTGGGTCAAAATTATTAATGAACATTTTTAATAATACTTATAATGTATATCTTAAATATGAAAAATTCTAAATTTATAATTGATAAGTTTGCAAAATTAATAGAGCAGGGACTAGTATCTTCAAAAGATTTAACTACAGAACTATTTAATATCCTAAAATCTAAAAGGGATGAGTTTGTTTTTAAAATGAAACTTACAAGTAAAGATGAGTTTGAGGTATTGTCAAAACGTGTTGAGAATCTTGAAAATATAATAAATAAATTAAAAAAAAATAAAAATAAAAAAGTTAAACGGGTAAAAAAATCTTAACTCTTAAACCATCCATTTTTGACCTCTCTAACATTATATTTCCTCCATGAGATTTGATAATATCTGATGAAATAGATAAACCAAGACCAACACTTGATTTAGAGTCTGCTCGACCCTTGTCTATTTTATAGAAAGGTTTAAATACGTTTTCATATTCTTTTTTTGATATTCCTGGGCCATTATCATCAACGATAATAAATAAGTTCGAATTTTTTTTATTTAAACTAATTTCAACTTTGGTTGCATATTTTATAGCATTATCAATTAAATTATTTAGACATCTGTTAATTAAATTTTTCCTACCATTAAAATAAATTCTTTGGGTTAAATTTTGTGAAATATTTTCATTGTTATATTTTTCAACAATTTCTGAAATTAATTCAGATAAATTAAACATTTCATCTTTTTCAACATAAGATGAACTGGTAAATTGCAAATATTCATTTAACATTTTTTCCATTTCATTAATGTCCTCAGTTAATTTTTCAACCGTTTCTTTATCTTTTATAAAAGCAAGTTGTAATTTCATTCTTGTCAATGGTGTCCTTAAATCATGACTTATTCCAGATAACATTTCTGTCCTTTGATTTATATGTCTTTCAATTCTTTTCCTCATTTTATCAAATTCATGACCTGCTTGTCTTATTTCAAGAGCTCCAGAAGGTTTGAACTCTTCAATATTTTCTCCTTTACCAAATCTTTCTGCTGCTCGTGCTAATTTAGTGATTGGTCTAGTTTGATTTTTTAAAAATATTAGAGAAATGATTACCATTATAATTGCAGGTACTGTGATCCAAAGCGCAAATATCCTTGCTGAAGAACTAGTAACTCTATCTTTAGGAACTAAAAATTTAAAATAACCTTCTTCATATTTAATTCTTAAATCAATTAATTCTTTATAACTTGTAGTATCAAACCAGTATTTATTAAATCCAAATTTGGATTTAAGCTCTCTTCTTAAAGTTCTATCTATAGGACTAAACCATCTTTCAGTAATTGAATTTTTTAATTTTTCGTTATTAGTGAATTCAATGTTTAAATCTAAAAATATAGAAAAAAGATCAAGCAACTCCTGTTTATTTGTTTGCTCGCTTCCATAGGCCTCAACAAATGTACTTATTTCATTTACTAGAGTTCTTGTCATACCTTTGTTTGTTTTGATCCAAAGGCTATCAAAAAAAACAATTGTAATTATAAGCTGCAAAACTAGAACTGGAATAGCAACTATAAGAAGAGCTCTATAAAATAATCTTTTTGGTAATATTTTTTTTAAGTAATCACTCAATCCAAAGAACATATCCCGTACCTCTTATTGTCTGTAAAAATTTTGGATTTTTTGGATCAATTTCAATTTTTTTTCTAAGCCGAGTAATAATAACATCTATTGATCTTTCTTTATCTAAATTAATTAATTGCCCAATATCTTCTCTTGAAAAAGTTTTACCAGGGTTATTTATCATTTTTTCTAAAATTATCTTTTCTGTTGAGTTAATTTTAAATTCTTTATTATTTTTAAATATTAAAAGTTTATTCAAATCAATTTTTACATTTTCAAATTCTATAACTCTTTTCTGATCTGTTTTGATTGTTTTATTTAATATATTTTGTATTCTTAAAATTAATTCTTTTGGCTCAAATGGTTTCGGTAAATAGTCATCAGCACCAATCTCTAATCCTTCGACTCTTTCATTTGCTTCACCCTTAGCTGTTAAAAGTATCACTGGTGTATCTAATTTTTTTTTATTTTCTCTCAAAAATTCAAGTCCACTTTTACCTGGCATCATGATATCTAAAATTATTAAATCAAACTTAATTATTTTTATTTTCTCTAATGCATTTTCTGCATTTTCTGCAGTAGTGACTAAAAATTTATTTTCATTTAGATACTTTTTTACAAGAGATCTAATTCCATCATCATCGTCAACCACTAAAACATGTGCAATAAACTTATCCATTTATTATTTTACTTAGTACATTATCAAAATTTATAACTTCCTCAGAACTTGAATTTAGCAAAGCATTATAAATTCTCTTTTTTTGTAAATTAAAAATTTCATTAAAGATTTTTTTACCTTTATCATTGAGAAAAACATGCTTTACTCTAGTGTCTTGATCATCCCTTTTAAACATAATGATTTCAAGTTTAATTAAATCTTTAAGAACACGATTTAAGCTTTGTTTTGTCACTTTTAATCTCTTAAGTAGCTCTGAAATTGAGATTCCTTCATACATTGACAGTAAATGAATTACTTTATGGTGAGCTAAGCCAATTGAATAATTATCTAATATTTTTTTAGAGTCGGAAAAGGTTTCTCTGTAGCTTACAAATAGTTTTTCAATTAGATCTTTAAGCTGGTCATCTTTTAAATACAAAAGTTCTTTCATAATAGGTAAGTTATATTGACATATTAAAGATACAAAGATATTTTTCAGTTATAAATTAAAAAATTTTCATACATGATACCTTACGATAAGAGATCTGGAAAAATATGGTACAACAACGAATTAGTTGATTGGGCTGACGTTAAATTACATGTTTTAAGCCATGGTATGCACTATGCTAGTTGTGTGTTTGAAGGTGAGAGAGTTTATGATGGTTCAATTTTTAAATTAGAAGAGCATACAGCTAGATTTTTTCATTCTGCCAGAAGAATGGGTTTTGAAATTCCATATACAGAGGAAGAAATCAATAATGCATCAAATAAAATTATCGCAACACAAAAAGTAGAAAATGGTTATGTTAGACCCGTTGCTTGGAGAGGAAGTGAGATGATGGCTATTTCTGCGCAACAAACAAAAATACATGTTGCGATTGCAACATGGGAATGGGGATCATATTTTGATCCTAAACTTAAAGTAGAAGGAATAAGATTAAATATCTCAAATTGGAGAAGACCTGCACCAAATACAATTCCATGGGATACAAAGGCATCAGGTCTTTATATGATTTGCACTCTCTCAAAACATGAAGCAGAAAAGCAGGGTTATACAGACTCGTTAATGCTGGATCATGAAGGGAATATTGCAGAGGCAACTGGTGCAAATATTTTTTTTAAAGATAAAAATGGAGAAATCCATACACCAATACCAGATTCATTTTTAGATGGTATTACAAGAAGAACTGTAATTGGAATTGCAAAATCAAAAAATATAAAAATACATGAAAGAAAAATTAGTCCAACCGAATTACCTAATTTTGTTGGATGTTTTTTAACAGGTACAGCAGCAGAAGTAACACCAGTATCATGTATTGCTGAAAATCAATTTAAAGTTTGTGATACTATTATTGATTTGAATGAAAGTTATCAAGCCTTAGTAAGGAAGAAAAAAGCAGCCTAATCTTTACTGTCCTCAGACATGGCATGATCTATGCCTTTTCGCATATAATCATATCCAGTAAAAAGAGTTAAGGCAGCAGATAACCATAACAGAACTATACCTATAGTTTGAGCGTTATAATCTTGAAAATTAATTATTTTATTTCCAGTATCTCCAGATAACAAAAGAGCTATAGACACCATCTGTAAAACTGTTTTGAGTTTAGCAAGATTTGAAATTGGAAGTTTTATTTTTCCTTTTGCTAAAAATTCTCTTAAACCTGAAATTAAAATTTCTCTTGTAAGAATTATTATTGCTGCAATTACTTCGTAATTTCTGATCGTTCCATCCATGACTAAAAGTATCAGTGCTGTTGCAACAATGATTTTATCAGCTATGGGGTCTAATAATTCACCTAGCTTTGACTCAACTCCAAACATTCTAGCCAACATACCATCCAAAAAGTCTGTAAAAGATGCAATAATAAATAATATTAGAGCAGTTAAATCACCATAAAATCCTGGAAGGTAAAAAGCTAAAACAAAAAAAGGAACAATTATTATTCTCCCTATCGTTAATATGTTTGGAATTTTTTTAAGCATAATTATTCGTGAAAAAAGTTATATATCTTTTTTGCTACTTTTTCTTCAACACCTTCTACAGATTTAATTTCATCTAAACTAGCAGACTCAACCGATCGAGCAGAGCCAAAATGGTTCAAAAGAGCTCTTTTTCGAACAGATCCAATACCCTGTATTTGATCTAAAAGTGATTTACTAATACCTTTTTTCCTTTTTGCTCTATGGGCACTTATGGCAAATCTGTGTGCTTCATCTCTAATCCTTTGTAAGAAAAATAAAGACGGATCGTTTTTAGCAAATTTAAACTCCTTTCCATTATGAAAAAAAGTTTCATTACCACTATTTCTGTATTTACCTTTTGCAATAGCAATTACTGGTATTTCGTTCAATCCTAAATCATTCATTGTTCCTCTTGCAGATGAATATTGTCCTTTTCCACCATCAATTAAAACCAAATCAGGGAAAGTTAAGAAATTTCCTTTTTCTTGTATTGCTCTTTTAAATCTTCTTTCTAAAACTTCTTTAATCATTCCGTAATCATCTTGTTTAAATTTTTCTGTTTTTATATTAAATTTTCTATATCTTTTTTTGATAAACCCTTCCTCACCATATGTGATTAATGCCCCAACACTATTGGTACCTTGAATATGACTATTATCATAAACCTCGATGACACTTATTGTATTATCTAATTTGAACTTTTTTGAAATTTCATCTAATAAATTTCTATTATTTTGACTTTCATATAATTTTCTATTTAAACTATCTTTAGCATTTTTTATTGCGAGATTTATAACTCTAAGTTTCGAGCCTTTCTTAGCTGTTGATAAAGTGACGTTTTTATTTTCTTTTTTTGTTAAAGTTTTTTCTAACAATTTTCTTTCTTTTATATCCTCACTTAAAATTACTGAACTAGGAACAGCCTTATTTTCATAAAATTGTGCAACAAAAGAATTGAGTATATTGCTTAAAGTTTCATCTGGATCATGTTTTGGAAAAAAAGCCTGATTACCCCAATTTTGTTTAGACCTATAAAAAAATACTTGGATACAGGTTTTTCCAGACTCTTTGTATCCTGCTATCACGTCAGCCTCTATGAGATTTGCCTCGCTTATTGTTAATGAAGATTGAATAATATTTAGAGATTTTATTTTATCTCTCATAATTGCAGCTTTTTCAAAATCTAGCTCTTCACTAGCTTCTTCCATTTGTTGAGAAAGTGTTTTTTGTATTTTTCTTGATTTTCCTTTACTCAAGAATTCATCTGCAGCTTCAACTAACTTTGCATAATCGTTTTTATTTATTTTTCCACCACATGGTCCTGCACATCTTTTTAAAAAATAATTGAAGCAAGTTTTATCACCTGCCTCTACTTGTTTGTCTGTGCAAGATCTTAAAAGAAATATTCTTTGAATAGTTTTAATCGCCATATTAACCGCTAATGAACTCGCAAAAGGTCCATAATATTTACCTGGTCTATTTTTTGCACCTCTATGCCTTTCTATTCTTGGAAACTCATGATCAGAAATAAAAATATATGGAAAAGATTTGTCGTCCTTTAATAGAATATTAAATTTTGGCTTATGTTTTTTGATTAAATTTGCCTCAAGAAGTAAAGCCTCACTCTCATTTGTTGTAGTAGTTATCTCAAGTTTTCTTGTTTGAGACAACATTCTTTCTGTTCGTATTATATGATTTTTTTCCGATACATAACTTTTTAATCTATTAGGAAGATTTTTTGCCTTACCTACATATAAAATCTCATTCTCAGAATTAAGCATTCTATAAACTCCAGGCAATTTTGGAATTAAAGGTAATTCTTTTTTTATAACTTCTTTACCTTTTTCAGGACTTAACATGACTTCTTTTTTTGGAAATTTGAATACCTACAGCTGAGCAGTCTTTCATTATCTCAAGTTTTTCAATTTGAAGACTTATTTTATCAATCCTCTTATCTTTGAATAATTCATCAAAGACATCTTCAGCTAAAGTTTCTAAAAAATTATAATGTTTATTTTTTATTAATTTTTTTATTAATTTTACAATCTTTGCGTAATTTACGATAGTTTTTAAATCTTTATCATTTGAAGGTTTTTTATCCTCATAATTAACTTCAATATTAAATTTTACTTTCTGAGGTTTTTCTTTTTCAAAGTCATAGTAACCAAGTTTTAAATCCAATATTAACTCTTTAATTAAGACTTTTTTTTCGTAATTAAATAAGGTTTTGTTCTTATCTATTTTAATAATTTTTAAATTATTTTTCTTCATTAAATTATATTTTCAAGAAATGAGATCAGATAATTTTTATTTTCCAAATATTTTGTAAAACATTTTGATTGTGGAATATTATGCCCTTTATCTGCTGTCATTTTTTCATTTACATCAGCCCAATTACATTTAGTTGGTTTTAATTCACTATAATCAATAAGACTTAGATTTTCAAAATTTTCAAAAAATGATAAAGTTTTAGGATCTTCAAATATGTCGTCTTTATGAGCAAAAATAATTGCATTTATTGTTTTTGCTTTATTAAATTTATTTACTGAATCTTCTCTAAAAGCACCCCATTCAGGATATTTTTTTTGCCATTCTTTCTTCGGCCCTGCAAATGCTGGGTTAAAAGCAATTGTTCCTATAATTTTTTCTGGATATCTTGACTGTAAAAATAGAGATGACCATCCACCAGCTGAATATCCTGATAATATTATTTTATCAAATCCAAGATTCTTCAAATTTTTAACTTCATTTAATATAATATTTTGTCTTTTAATATTTTTATGCTCATCTACTAAATTAATTTTTCCTTTTGATTTTAATTCTTTTCTGTATTTTTTTTGTTTCTTAACTGGCATACCTTTTACGCCTGAGCATACTCTATAAATCTTAATCTCTAATCCATTAATTTTTTTATTATGTAATTTTAAGATTGCTGGTACTACTGCAGCATCCCAAATATGTCCAAATTTAGGTTTTGCTTTGCATGGATCCTGCTTATGATCTTGAATGCTTCCGTGATTATAAATTATTACCAATGAATTTTTTTTATCAGATATTTCTTCAATCGAATAAGGTTTACCTTTATCGTTCATGAAAGTATTATTTTTGGATAATTTTTCTAAACCTTCATATTCTAAAGTATTTGCAAATAGATTGTTTGTAACAAATAAAAAAATTATAATTGAAAATATTTTTTTCATTCTTTTCCACCCATAATATCTGGAGTTTGCCAATTTAAACTTTGACCACTGTCTACAGATATAACCTGTCCTGTAATAGATCTATTTTTAATGAAAAAGTCAACAGCATTACAGATTTGCTCAACATCAACTTGCCTCTTTAGCGGAGTTGCCATGTATTGTTTTTTAAAATGTTTTTCAGACTGTCTCTTATTTTTGATTGTGGGTCCTGGAGCAATTCCATTTACTCTTATATTTGGAGCTAAGCTCATGGCGCTAGTCTTTGTTAAAGTATAAAGTCCTGTTTTACTAATTGTATAAGAAAAGAAATATGGAGTTAGCTTGAAAACTCTCTGATCTATAATATTTATTATATTATTATTTTTATCCTTTATATTTTTTGCAAATGCTTTTGAAAGCAATGCCGGAGTTCTTAAATTAGTTCTTAAATGATTTCCCCAGCTATCCGTAGTAAAATTTTCAAGTTTATCATTTTCGAACAGGGAAGCGTTATTAATTAGACAGTCAAAATATTTTAATTTTGATTTAGCAAATTTAACTATTTTATTTACGTCTTTTTCTTTACTTAAATCTCCTTTAACTAAATAAACTCTAGTTCCATTTTTAGATAAATCTTTCTTTAATTTTTCTGCTTTAGCTTCTGATTTGTTATAATGGATTAATATTTCTTTATTTTGACCAGATAATTTTTTTGCAATTGCAGCACCAATTCGAGTTGCTCCTCCAGTTATTATTATCTTCCGTGCTTCCATTTTTTATCTCTCTTTTTTGTAACCTTTGTTCCTGGCATACCCATTGTTGATCTACCTTTAGGATAAAGTTTGTTTTTTACGTCATACTGTCTTATTTTTGGGTTTAATGTAATTTCTAATTCTGTACTTTCTAGTTTTCTAATTTCGTCTCTAATTTTAGCTGCCTCCTCAAATTCTAGGTTAGATGCAGCTTCTTTCATTTTCTTATCAAGGCCTTTGAGATGTTTTTTTAAATTTCCACCAATATTTGATCCTTCACTAATTTTTACATAATCTTTTTCATAAACACTCTCTAAAATATCACTTATTTCTTTTTTTACAGACTTTGCATCAATTTTATGTTTTTTATTATACGCAAGTTGAATATTTCTTCTTCGGTCAGTTTCAGCAATTGCTTTTTTGATACTCTTTGTTTCTTTGTCTGCATATAAAATAACCTTACCATCAACATTTCTAGCAGCTCTTCCAATAGTTTGGATTAATGAAGTTTCAGATCTTAAAAAACCTTCTTTATCTGCATCTAGAATTCCAACGAGAGCACATTCTGGAATATCTAATCCTTCTCTTAATAAATTTATTCCAACTAATACGTCAAATACTCCCATTCTTAGATCCCGCATAATTTCAATTCTCTCCAATGTATCTATGTCAGAGTGCAAATATCTAACCTTAACACCATTTTCGTGAAGGTATTCAGTTAAGTCCTCAGCCATCTTTTTAGTTAAAGTTGTAACTAATACCCTGTGATTATTTTCAACAACTCTTTTACATTCATGCATTAAGTCATCCACTTGATTTTTAGCAGGTCTTATTTCTACAACAGGATCGATTAATCCAGTTGGTCTAATAACTTGATCAATAAATTTCCCTTTTGTTTGCTCCAACTCCCATGGTCCTGGTGTTGCTGATACAAATACAGTTTGGGTTCTCATAAGGTCCCATTCCTCAAACTTTAGAGGTCTATTATCCATACATGATGGCAATCTGAACCCATACTCTGCTAAGGTACTTTTTCTTGATCTATCACCTTTGTACATCCCGTTTAGTTGGGGAACAGTTACATGGCATTCATCTACAAATATTAATGTGTTATCTGGAAAATACTCAAAAAGAGTAGGTGGAGGCTCTCCTGGCTTTCTCCCTGATAAAAATCTTGAGTAATTTTCAATTCCTGCACATGAGCCAGTTGCTTCAATCATTTCAAGATCAAACTTTGTTCTCTCCTCTAATCTTTGTGCTTCTAAAAGTTTATTTTCTTCTCTATGTTTTTTTAAAGTGATTTCTAACTCTCTTTTTATGTTTATTATTGCTTGTTCTACCGTTGGCTTCGGAGTAATGTAGTGACTATTTGCATAAACTTTTACTAAACTTAAATCCCTTACTTGATCTCCAGTAAGAGGATCAAATTCTTCAATTTGTTCAAGTTTATCTCCAAACAAACTCAATCTCCAGGCTCGGTCTTCTAAATGTGATGGAAAAATTTCTAAATATTCACCTCTTGCTCTAAAGGTTCCTCTTACAAAATTTTGATCATTTCGTTTATATTGTAATGCTACCAAAGATTTAATGATTTCTTCCCGATTATAATCATAGTTTTTTTGAAGTGTTAAAGTCATTTTGCTGTAGGCTTCAACAGAACCAAGTCCATAAATACAGGATACACTTGCAACAATTAAAACATCATCTCTCTCAAGCAGAGATCTTGTTGCTGAGTGTCTCATTCTATCAATCTGTTCATTTATAGAGGCTTCTTTTTCAATATATGTGTCTGATCTTGGTACATAAGCTTCTGGTGTATAATAGTCGTAGTAAGACACAAAATATTCAACAGCATTATCGGGAAAGAAGCTTTTCATTTCCCCATAAAGTTGCGCTGCTAATGTTTTATTTGGAGCTAAAATTAATGCAGGCCTGTTCGTTGCCTCAATCACCTTTGCCATTGTAAAAGTTTTCCCTGAGCCAGTAACACCAAGTAATACTTGATTAAATTGATCTTTTTTTGCACCCTCTACTAATTTTTTGATTGCAGCGGGCTGATCTCCAGCTGGTTTAAAATCAGATTTAATTTTAAATTTTTTTCCACCTTCAAGTTTTCCACCTATTTTTGGATTTTTACTCTGGATATCTGTAATTAAATCTTGATAAGTATTTTCCATATATTAAACAACGTAGTAGAATTTATTTATATTTCAATGAGCATAATATCAGATAGTTTAAAAAGAATTAAACCTTCACCAACAATTGCGGTGACTCAAAAAGCTAGAGAACTTAGAGCTGCTGGTAAAGATGTTGTGGGTCTTGGAGCGGGAGAGCCCGATTTTGATACACCAGAAAATATTAAAAAGGCAGCAATTAAAGCAATTAAAAGTGGAGATACAAAGTATACAGTTGTAGATGGAACGCCTGCATTAAAAAAAGCAATCGTAAGTAAATTTAAACGAGAAAATAAATTAAATTATTCAATTGACCAAATAACAGTTGGAACTGGTGGTAAGCAAGTACTTTATAATGCTTTTATGGCAACTTTAAACAAAGGTGATGAAGTAATTATTCCAGCGCCTTTCTGGGTATCATATCCAGATATGGTTTTATTAGCAGGTGGAAAACCAAAAATAGTAAAATGTACTGAGCAAGAAGGTTTTAAACTTACAGCAAAAAAATTAAAGAAAGCAATTTCAAAAAAAACTAAATGGGTAATACTTAATTCACCTTCAAATCCAACTGGTGCGGGATATTCAAAAAAAGAAATCCAAGAACTGGCAAAAATTTTAATTAAAAATAAAAATGTCTATATTTTAAGTGATGATATTTATGAACATGTAAAGTATGATAATTTTAATTTTTTCACTATTGCACAAATATCAAAACTAAAAAATAGAACTCTTACTATGAATGGAGTTAGCAAATCTTATGCCATGACCGGTTGGAGAATAGGATATGCGGCAGGCCCTGAGGATATAATTAAAGCTATAAGAAAAATTCAATCTCAATCTACTTCTAATCCCTCATCAATAAGTCAGGCAGCAGCAGTTGAAGCTCTGAATGGTACTCAAGGTTTTATCAAAAAAAGATCTAATGCTTTTAAACAAAGAAGAGATTTCGTGGTTAAAAGTTTAAATAATATTAAAGGAATTAGTTGTTTAACTCCAAATGGTGCTTTTTATGTATTTCCAAGTTGCAAAGGTCTTTTAAATAAAAAAACAAAATTAAAAACCGATACAGATTTTGTCCAAAAATTACTTGAAAAATCAAATGTTGCAGTTGTGCAAGGATCAGCTTTTGGTCTCCAGGGATATTTCAGAATTTCTTACGCAACATCAATGAAAAATTTAAAAAAAGCAATGGAAAGAATTAAATCTTTCTGTGAAAGCTTATAATTAGGAGTGAAAACTGCCTTATTATTTGGTTCAACAGGTCTAGTTGGAGGACATGTTCTTAATTATCTAATTCAAAATTCAAATTATTCAAAAATTAAATTATTTGTCCGTTCATTCACAGGAATTAATAATCCAAAGATTGAAACAATAAAGACTGATTTTAATAATTTAAATAAACATGCTGAAGATATTAAAGGAGATGAATGTTTTTGTTGCATTGGTACGACTAAAAAAAAATCACCCAATAAAAATGAATATCAAAAAATTGAGCTGGATATTCCTAAAAAAATTGCTCAAATAGCAAAATCTAATTCAGTTAAATCATTCTTTTTTGTTTCCTCTGGATACGCAAATCCAAAAAGTTCTGGCGAATATCTAAAATTCAAAGGTTTGGTTGAAGAAGAAATTAAAAATTTAAATTTTGATAAAATTGGGATTATGAGACCATCATTTTTATTAGGAGAAAGACAAGAAGAAAGGTTTGGTGAAAAATTTGGAATAATAATATTTAAACTTTTAACTCCAATATTAATTGGGTCTTTTAGAAAAATGAGACCAATTCAGTCAGAAATAGTAGCTAAGGCAATGATAAAATTAGCTAACGAAAATATTGATCAAAGTGTATTTGAATCTAACGAAATTTCTAATTTAGTGGGATAAAAATTTTTCAGCTTCAAGGGCAGCCATACAACCCATACCAGCAGCAGTTACTGCTTGTCTAAAAGTTTTATCTTTAACATCTCCAGCGGCGTAAACACCAGGAACATTTGTTTCGGTAGAGTCAGGTTTAGTAATTAGATAACCTTCTGTGTCCATCTCTAATTGATCTTTAAAAAGTTTTGTTGCAGGGTCATGACCTATTGCTATAAAAACTCCATCTAGTTTTAATTCTTCTACATTATTTGTTTTTACATTTTTAATTTTTAAACCCTTAACATTTTTAGGATCTTTATCGCCAATCACATCCTCCACAACCGAATCCCATATAATTTCTATTTTTTTATTTTCCATTAATTTTTTTTGGAGCATCTTTTCAGCTCTTAGACTATCTCTTCTGTGTATTAATTTTACTTTTGAAGCAAACTTCGTAAGAAACATTGCTTCCTCAACGGCAGCATTTCCACCACCTACCACAGCCACTTCTTTATCTCTAAAAAAGAAACCATCACATGTAGCACATGCGGAAACTCCAAAGCCTCTGAATTCTTGCTCTGAATCTAAATTTAGCCATCTAGCCTGAGCTCCAGTAGATATAATAATACTATCAGCAGTATATTTCTGACCACTATCACCAATTGCTTCAAAGGGTGAGGTTTTTAAATTTACAGATCCAATATGGTCTTCAATCATTTCAGTTCCAACTGCTTTTGCTTGTTCTTTCATTTGATCCATTAACCATGGACCTTGAATTACTTCAGAAAATCCTGGATAATTTTCAACATCAGTTGTCGTAGTCAATTGGCCACCTGGTTCTGATCCATAAACTAAAATAGGGTTCAACATTGCTCTAGCAGCATAGACTGCAGCAGTATATCCAGCTGGACCGGATCCAATTATTAACACTTTTGTGTGTTTAGTTGGATTTTGATTCATATGAAAGCTATATAGTGATTAATGTCTAAATTAAAAGGTATTTTATTAACCCAAGGAATGCATGGCATGATAAGCCAAGTAGAAGGTTTAGCTAAAGCTCTAGATTTAGATTTCACACACCACACAGTTGAACTAAATAGTTTTTGGAAGGTGTTTCCTCCAAAGTTAACTCCTATTTCTCAAAATGTTTACAAAAAAATTTTTCCAGATGAGTTTGATGTAATTATATCTTGTGGAAGAAAAAGTGTAATACCATCAATTCATTTAAAAAAAAATTCAAATAAAAAGATATTTAATATTCACATTCAAGATCCAAAAATAAATTTAAATTATTTTGATTTTATTATTGCTCCAGAACATGATGATTTAGATGGACAAAATGTAATTACAACAAAAGGTGCTATTCATTATCTTACACAAAGTGAAATTGAGGAGAATAGGAATTATTTAAATTCGTTTATTAAAAATGATAGACGAAAAATTTGGACTTTAATTATGGGTGGACCAACTAAGTATTACGATTATTCTACTAAGAATATGAAACATATTTTTACTAGTCTGTATAAATTGATAAAAAAACACGACTTTCAATTAGTAGTAATTCCTTCAATGAGAACTCCAATCAATACTATTCATTATGCTAAAGAATTTTTCGGTGAAAATCATACCATTTTTATGGAGGTTGATAAAAAAGCATATTTATCAGCCCTTGGAATTGCAGAAAATATAGTAGTAACTTGCGATTCAAGTTCAATGATTTCAGAAGCAGCTTTAACGGGCAAACCAATTTACGTAGCAAATATTTTACCAAGAAAAAATGATATTAGATTTCAAAGATTTAGAAATTTATTTAGAGAACTGAAAATTATAAGAAATCTTGGTGAAGAAGTGGAAAATTGGAACTATGAAAAGCTAGATGAAACTAATAGAGTAGCAGAAATTATAAAAAACAAAATTTTTTCATAATGTCATTTTTAAATTCTATATTAAATAACTCTAAAAAATTTGAATTTCCTTTTGATCATTGGGAATATGAAAATGCTTTGACAGATGGAGCAATAGAGGAAATAATTAAAGCGGATATTCCAGATGTCAGTAAACACAACCTTTCTTACGATGGAACAAGAGCAATCGATGGTGGTGCTGCAGATTTCAGAGAGGGCATAGCATCTGGGGGAGAGGCAATAAAATTTAGGTGTTTTGTTAATAAAGATAATGCTCCAAATTTTCCATATTTAGTAAAATTTATAAACGAACTTCAATCTAAAGAAACATATGAAGTAATTTCAAAGATGATTAATAGAGATTTATCTAATTCCTTTGTTAGGCTTGAGGTAATCTGTGACCGAGAAGGTTTTTGGCTCAAACCACATTGTGATATCAAAGAAAAACTTATGTCTGGTTTAATCTTCGTTAACAATGCTAATGAGTCTGAAGATTTAGGTACTGATTTTTATAATGATAAATTAGAAAAAGTAAAAACGGTTCCCTACAAAAATAATTATGGTTATTTCTTTACTAGTGGACCTGGAACTTGGCACGGGATGGAAAAGAAAACTATTGTTAAAGAAAGACGATGTATTCAAGTAAATTATGTAACTTTTGAAACTGACTGGAAAGTAAACTCTTAAATATCTTGAAGAGAGTTAACTTCTAATTTATTTGTTTTCAAAGATTTAATTGCCTCTAAACATGCATAAGCCGTTGACATATTTGTACAATATGGAACTTTATTTTTTAATGTAGCTCTTCTTAAAGCGATTGCATCGCTTATTCGATAAGCTTTATTTCCACCACCTGTATTTATTACCAATGCAATTTTTTTTGCATCTAAAACATCAACTATATGAGGAGAACCAGTGCTTACTTTATTAATGATTCTACATTTCATACCGTGCTTTCTAATATAATCAGCAGTTCCTTTAGTTGCACATAAAGTGAATTTTAATTTAATAAGTTCTTTAGCTAAATCTATTCCCTCATCTTTGTGTGAGTTTTTAAGAGAAATAAAAGCTAAACCATCTTTTGGTAATGAATTTGATGCTGCTATTTGACTTTTAGCAAATGCCATTCCAAAATTTTTGTCAAAGCCCATTACCTCACCAGTGGACTTCATTTCTGGACCTAGAAGAAGATCACTATTTGGAAATTTATTGAAAGGAAATACCGCCTCTTTAACAGCGTACATCCCTTTAGATTTGTCTTTCAAATTAAATTTTGATAATTTTTCACCCGCCATTACACGTGATGCAATTTTTGCTAACGGCAGACCTTTTGCTTTAGATACAAATGGTACCGTTCTACTTGCTCTAGGGTTAACCTCAATCACGTAAATTTTATCATTTTTTATTGCATATTGAATATTCATGAAGCCTTTTACTTTAAGAGCAAGTGCAAGTTTTTTGGTTTGATTTTCAATTTCTTTAATTAAGTATGGTTTTATTGAGACTGGTGGCAAACTACACGCTGAGTCTCCTGAGTGAATACCAGCTTCCTCAATATGTTGCATGATACCAGCAACATGCACTTGTTTTCCATCAGAGATTGCATCAACATCAACCTCCATTGCGTGGTTAATAAATTTATCGATCAAAATAGGATTATCATCGGCTGCTTTAAAAGCCTCTTCTACAAATTTTTTAAGTTTATTTTTTTCGTATACAATCTCCATGGCTCTTCCTCCTAGCACATAAGAAGGTCTTACCATTAGCGGCATGCCTATTTTTTCTGAGATATTAATTGCTTGTTTAAATGTTTTGGCAATCCCACTTTCAGCTTGTCTTAGCTTAAGTTTATTTAATAAATTTCTAAATCGATCTCTATCCTCAGCTAAATCAATTGAGGTATATTGTGTTCCTAAAATAGGAAGATTGTTATCATTTAAAAATTTTGCAAGTCTTATAGGAGTTTGCCCACCGAATTGAGCAATAATTCCAAGGAGATTTCCTTTTTCTTGTTCTTTTTTAATTATATTGAAAACGTATTCTTCAATTAGTGGTTCAAAATAAAGTCTATCACTTGTATCATAATCCGTTGAAACTGTTTCAGGGTTGCAGTTAACCATTATGGTCTCAAAACCTGCTTTTTTCAGGGAAAAACTTGCCTGACAACAGCAATAGTCAAACTCAATACCTTGGCCGATTCTATTAGGACCACCCCCTAAAATAATAATTTTTTTTCTTAGTGACGGATTTGCTTCACACTCTGAATTAATTGAGAAATTTCGTTGATATGTTGAATACATATAAGGTGTGAAGGATTTAAATTCTGCAGCACAGGTATCAACTTTTTTATATACAGGTAAGATTTTTAGTGCAGCTCTTTTTTTTCTAATAATGTTCTCTGAAATTTTAGTAAGTTCAGAAAGTTTTTTGTCAGAGAAACCTATAGATTTTATTCTGTTGAATTCAACAAAATTTTTAGGCAATCCTTTCATTTTAATTTTTAGTTCATTGTCTATTATTTCTTTTATCTGCTCTAAAAACCATGGGTCAATTTTTGATAAATCATAAATTCTTTTTAAATTAATTTTCTTACGAATTGCTTCTGCAACAAGGAGCAATTTATTTGGGATATTTTCTTTAAGTTTTTTTTCTATTTGTTTCTTGTTTAGATTAAATATTCTATCTAATCCCGAAAAGCCAGTCTCTAAGGATACTAATGCTTTTTGAAGAGACTCTTTAAAGTTTCTACCAATGGCCATTGCTTCACCAACTGATTTCATAGAAGTTCCTAATGTAGCAGGAGATGTTGAAAATTTTTCAAAAGTAAATCTAGGAATTTTAGTTACTACATAATCTATAGTTGGTTCAAAAGAAGCAGGGGTAACCTTAGTTATTTCATTTTTTAATTCATCCAACGTATAACCAACAGCAAGCTTTGCGGCAACTTTTGCAATTGGGAAACCAGTTGCTTTAGAAGCTAGAGCAGAGGATCTGGATACACGAGGGTTCATTTCTATCACAACCATTCGTCCATTTTTGGGATTTATAGCAAACTGTACATTTGATCCCCCCGTTTCAACTCCAATTTTTCTAAGACAGGCAATAGATGCATTTCTCATTACTTGATACTCCTTATCCGTCAAAGTAAGTGCTGGGGCTACAGTTACAGAGTCACCAGTATGGATGCCCATTGGATCGACATTTTCTATAGAGCAAATTATAATACAATTATCTTTCTTGTCTCTAACAACTTCCATTTCAAATTCTTTCCACCCCTCTAAACACTCTTCAACAAGAACTTGGCTTACAGGTGATTCATGCAATCCATTTTTTATGATTTTAAAATAATCTTTTTTATTTTTAGCAATTCCTCCTCCAAGCCCACCCAATGTAAATGCGGGTCTTATAATTGCTGGTAAACCAATTTTTCTTAATACTTTTGAGGCCTGGTTGTTACTATTTACGATTTCAGATTTTGGTAAATCTAAACCAATATCTATCATATTTTTTCTAAATTTTTTCCTATCTTCAGCATTGGAAATTGCTTTTGAATTTGCTCCAATTAATTCAATTTTGTATTTCTTTAAAATTCCTTTTTTTTCAGCTTCCATTGCAAGATTAAGTGCCGTCTGACCTCCCATTGTTGGTAAAATCGCATCTGGTTTTTCTTTTTTAAGAATTTTTTCTAAAACAAGTAATGTTATAGGCTCAATGTAGGTTTTATCTGCAACATCTGGATCTGTCATAATTGTTGCTGGATTTGAGTTGATTAAAACTACTTTATACCCTTCGTCTTTTAAAGCTTTGCATGCTTGAGTACCAGAATAATCAAATTCGCAAGCTTGACCTATTATAATTGGGCCTGCACCTACTACTAATATTTTTTTAATATCTTTTCTTTTGGGCATTTTTTTTCATACTGTTAATAAATTCTTTAAACAAATAGACACTATCTTGTGGACCAGGGTTCGACTCAGGGTGATATTGCACTGAAAAAACAGGTTTGTTTTTTAGTCTTATCCCTTCAATGCTATTATCAAATAAAGATTTATGAGTTATTTCAATATTTTTTGGTAAATTTTCTTTCATTACTTCAAAGCCATGGTTTTGGCTGGTGATTTCAACATTATCTTGAACTAAGTTTTTTACAGGGTGATTTGCACCTCGATGACCTAATTTCATTTTTTTTGTTTTGCCACCTAGCGCTAAAGCAAGAAGTTGATGACCTAGGCAAATACCAAATACAGGTAAGTTATTTTTTATTAATTCTCTAAGAGTTCCTATTGCATATTTTCCAGTAGCTGCAGGATCGCCAGGTCCATTTGATAAAAATATACCATTTGGTTTAAGAGCTAAAATTTTTTCAGCTGTTGTATTGCAAGAAACAACGCTTACTTTACAATTAAAATCAGAAAAATATCGTAAAATATTTTTTTTAATTCCATAGTCAATTGCAACAACGTGAAATTTGTTTTTTTTATTTTTTTTAAATCCAGTTTCTTTTTTCCAGGTTTTAAAACCTTTCCATATGTAATTTTTTTGAGTTGTAACTATTTTTGCAAGGTCTAAGTTCTTTAATCCACTCCATTTTATTGTTGTATTAGCAAGTTTGCTGACATTAAATTTTCCATTTTTTGAGAAAGCAACCGTTCCTTTAGGAGCTCCATTATCTCGTATAAAGTTTGTAAGGCTTCTTGTGTCTAAACCAGTAATTCCAACAATTTTATTTTTTTTTAGCCAAGCATCTAAATGTAGAAATGACCTATAGTTCGAAGGATCGGTAATTCCAGAGTTCAATATTACTCCTTTAGCCCATATTTTATCAGACTCATGATCTTCTTTATTAGTTCCAACATTTCCGATGTGAGGAAAGGTAAAGTTAATAATTTGGCCTGCGTATGAAGGATCAGAAATGATTTCCTGATAACCTGTTAAGGATGTATTAAAACAAACCTCCCCAGTAGCTTCTCCTTGGTATCCAATTCCAATTCCTTTAAATATCCTTTTATTTTCAAGAACTAAAACGCCTGTATTGATTTGTGATTTTGTAGTTGAGTTAGTTTTTTTTGCTTTTTTCTTCAATTACAACTCATGAGTTAAAGGTTAATACAATAATTGCTTTATTATCGCAACAGAGATGTAATATAAAAATGTAAAAAAACAATTTTTCTTTTGAAGAATTTTTTCTTTAAAGTAGATTAAAAAATTATGTCATTAAAACAGACTATCGAAAATGAATATAAAAATGCACTAAAATCTAAAGATAAAAATAAAATATCAACCTATAGGTTAATATTATCTTCTATTAAGGATTTGGACATTGTTAACAGATCAGGCCCAAATAAAAAAGATACTGATGACGAGGATATTAAGAAACTTTTGAAAAAAATGGTTAAGCAGCGAGCCGAATCGATTGATATTTATAAAAAAAATAATAGGTCAGATCTTTTAGAGGTTGAGCAAAATGAATACGATATTTTAACAAGTTTTTTACCAAAGCAACTCAGTGAAGAGGAAACAAAGAAAATTTGTGCAGATGTTATTTCAAAAATTGGAGCAAATTCATTGAAAGATATGGGAAAAGTTATGGGTGAACTCAAAAAAACTCATGCAGACGAAATTGATTTTTCAAAAGCAGGATCAATGATCAAAGAATTGTTGAACAAATAATGAAGTACCCAAAAGAGTATCTTGATGAAATTAAGAACAGGTTGAAAGTTTCAACTGTAGTATCAAAAACTGTTTCATTAAAAAAAAGAGGTAAAGAATTTGTAGGTTTATCACCTTTCAAAAATGAAAAAACACCTTCATTCACTGTAAATGATGAAAAAGAATTTTATCATTGTTTTGCAAGTTCAGAACATGGCAATATTTTTGATTTTGTGATGAAAACTCAAAATTTAAAATTTGGTGAAGTAGTTAAATATTTAGCTCAATTAGCAGGTATGCAGCCATATATGTTTTCAAAACAAGATCAAGAAAGGGAGAAAAAATGGAATGAATATAAATCTATTTACAATAACTATGTAGATTTTTATCACAATGAGCTTTTAAAAAATGAAGATTATTCGATTGCTAGAGATTATTTAAAAAATAGATCACTAGGTAAAGATCAAGTAAAAAAATTTAAAATAGGATACATAGAAAAAAATCCAAATTTTTTCGAAAAATTGAAAAAAGATTATAGTGAACAAACTTTAGTAGATACTGGTTTATTCTATTTAGATGAGAAAAAAAAAATTTATGTTGAAAGATTTAGAGGTCGTTTAATATTTCCAATAAATAATATTTCAGGCCAACCAATAGCTCTAGGTGGAAGAATAATTGAAAATTTAGATTATTTAGCAAAATATATAAATTCACCTGAAACAAATTTTTTTAAAAAAGGATCAAATTTATATAATTTAGATTTAGCAAGAAAACTTTCAAATAAAATCGATCACATTTATCTGGTTGAAGGATACATGGATGTTGTAGGTCTCAGTAAAAATGGAATTGATAATGTTGTAGCAAATCTTGGCACATCTTTGACCGATAAGCAAATTTTAACTTTAAACCAATTTTTTGATGATATCATAATTTGTTTTGATGGCGATGAAAGTGGATATAAAGCTGCCGTAAGAGCTGCTGAAAATTCAATAAAGGAACTGAAACCAGAAAAACAAATTTCATTTTTATTTCTGCCAGATAAAGAAGATCCAGATAGTTATGTAAATAAAAATGGCAGGGTTAATTTTCTAGATTTTACAAAACAAAGTAAATTATCAATTCATCAATTTATTTTTAGTCATTATAAAAAACAAACTAATAACAACCCTTCATCGATGGCTACTTTTGAAAAAAAACTTAGAGGAATTGCAAATACAATAAAAGATGATTTTATAAAAAAATATGTTTTGGAATACTTCTTAGAAAAAATTGCTGAGCTAACACCACATTCAAACAAAAATAATAAAAGATTTAATTTAAAAAAAACAAAATCGTTAGAAAGTACAAAAAAATATTTTAAAGAAAGCCAATCTTTGACTGGAGTTGAATTAAAAGAGTTTTCCTTATTATATTTAGTCGTAAATAATCTAGATTTATTACAAGCAAATATTCATTTGATTGAGAATATTAAATTATTTACTGATTTTAATAAAATCATATTTGAAACGATCGTTGAAAAATTAAAATCTGGATCTCAAACCACAGTTCAAGATCTTAATTTAGACGTTCAATTAAAAGAAAAAATAAATAAATTTGCGCCGATTAAACATATTCTCAAAAATCAATCAAATGATGATCAAAAAGTTATTGAATTACTTGAGGACATTTCACGAGATTTGACAAATTACGATCTTGAGTTCAGAATTCAAGAATTAGAATCGAAGTTTTCTGTGGATATGAGCGAGACGACGTTTAATGAGCTTAAAGAGCTTAAAAAAAAGCAGAATCTCAACTAATGATGCCTAAATTAGTGATGGATTTTTATAAAATTGACATTATATAAGTCATTTCAACTTACATATTTTTGCTGTGGAACGAATAATTACAAAATCATTTGCTAGATTAATGGGTCGTGGGATCCATAGGGGTTTCATAACGCATGATGAACTTAGTAAATCATTAGGAAAAAGAAATTTATCTGATGAAAATTTATCTAAAGCATTTATTCATATTTTAGAGGAAAAAATTGCTCTCGTAGAAAAAAAATCGGATTTCAAAGTTCTAAGAAAAAAAGAAAATTCAAATAAAGAGGAAGGCAAAACTATAGAAAAAAGTGATGACCCTATTAGAATGTATTTGCGAGAAATGGGTGGTGTTGAGTTATTGTCACGAGAAGGTGAGATAGCAATTGCAAAAAGAATAGAGGCTGGAAAAGATGTAATGTTAATTGCTCTATCTCAAAGTCCAATCACAGCACAACAATTTTTTGAATGGAATGAAAAATTACAAAACGATGAAATTTTAGTAAGAGAAATTATAGACATAGATACAAACTATATGGAAGATGAGTCAACAGGGCCAAGTGCCAAACAAAAAAATGCAGGAGAAACAGATAAAGAGGAGGGCTCCACTGATGATGACGAAGATTTTAACCCAACTCTTGCAGCAATGGAAACTGAAATTAAACCAAAAGTTTTAAAAACTGTAAATACACTTACTAAAGAATATTCAAAATTAATAAAATACCAAAAAGAAAAACTAAATTGTATATTAAATTCTACGAATTTTTCTCCAGCTAAGGAGAAAAGTTATGATAAAATTGTAAAAGATATTTTAGAGAATATAAAATCTCTTCAGTTATCACCCTCTGTACTAGAGGATCTAGTACAAAAACATTATTTAGAAAATAAAAAAATTATTTCTCTTGAGGGAAATCTTTTGAGACTTGCAATAGATCATAATATTCAAAGGACTGAATTTATAAAATTTTATGTTGGAAATGAAATTAATCCAAATTTAAAAAAATTCTTGGATACAAACAATGTTTGGAAACAATTTTTTTCCAAAAATAAAGATGAATTTAAAAATATAAGAGAGAGATTAATTGAAATTAGCCACAAACTTGGCATATCTGTAACAGACTATAAAAAATTAGTAAGCAGAATCCAAAAAGGTGAGAAGGAGTCCAGAATAGCTAAAAAGGAAATGGTAGAAGCTAATTTAAGATTAGTTATATCAATTGCAAAAAAGTACACTAATAGAGGTCTCCAATTTTTAGATTTAATACAAGAGGGAAATATTGGACTAATGAAAGCCGTAGATAAGTTTGAATATAGAAGAGGATATAAATTTTCTACCTATGCAACATGGTGGATAAGGCAAGCTATAACAAGATCAATAGCTGATCAAGCAAGAACTATTAGAATTCCTGTTCACATGATTGAAACAATAAATAAAATTGTGCGAACACAAAGATTGATTTTAAGTGAGTTTGGTAGAGAAGCAACTCCAGAGGAGCTGTCTCAAAAACTTAGAATGCCGTTAGATAAAGTAAGAAAGGTTCTTAAAATTTCTAAAGAACCAGTTTCTTTAGAGAAACCGGTGGGTGATGAAGAAGATAGTAGTTTGGGTGATTTTATAGAAGATACAAAAGCTTTAGCGCCATTAGAACAAGCGATTAAATCTAATCTTGGAGAAGCAACAACTAAAATTTTATCAACGCTTACTCCTAGAGAAGAAAGAGTTCTAAGAATGCGATTTGGTGTTGGCATGAATACCGATCATACTCTGGAAGAGGTCGGGTTGCAGTTTTCAGTTACTAGAGAAAGAATAAGACAAATTGAAGCTAAAGCACTAAGAAAATTAAAACATCCTAGTAGATCGAAACAATTAAAAAGTTTCTTAGAGAGCTAGTTCTTGGGCCGTTAGCTCAATAGTAGAGTACTGCATTGACATTGCAGGGGTAGTTGGAGCGTAACCAACACGGCCCACCATTTAAAGATTATCTTTAATTGATAACTATAAAAAAATGATATAACTAATTATTAATTTTGGGCCTGTAGCTCAGTTGGTTAGAGCAGTACACTCATAATGTATTGGTCCCAGGTTCGAGTCCTGGCGGGCCCACCAACAAAATCACTAAACTAGTTATTTGAAAAATCCTCTAAAATTTTAAATAAAGCATTTATATCACCATCATTGGAATTTAAAATAGATGTAAACTCCTCTTTTTGTGTTCTTGCTAAACTAAGACCTTCAATAATTAAATCTCTAATTAAAGGATTGTCAGAATTTTTTGTATAGACCCTCCAATCAATTTTTACTTCTGGTCTGTCGTCGGTGGCAATTAAAATACTTTTTACTATAGTATAATTATCGTTCAGGATTTGTTTGTTTTTTACTTCAATTTCTGGATTTGTATATTCAGCCAATCTACTTGAAAAACTTTTTAAAAAATAGTTCTTGAATAAATTAGAATAAGTACTTTTTTGTTCATTACTAAGACTTTTTCTTGCAGAACCTAAGGAGTAGAAACCAACACCTTTTATATCCACAGTCTCCATTGCTATTAATTTTAGTTTATTTATTTTTTCTTCCTTGGAAATATTTTCAGACAATACTTGAGAAGCTCTATTAACTGTTGATTGAATAAACACATCAGGCGAAATTGAGTATGCGGGATTAAAATTTGTTAAAGATGTTATAAAAAATAGAATTAAAATAAATATTTTTTTCATTTTAGTGTTGATTTATTTTGTATCTATTTCTTCCCAATCACCATCTTCTTTATAGATTACTTCTACGCTTCCTCTTTGAATATTTTTAATTTTATTTGCTCTATCCTGTGTATACAAACTTCTAACCGAAGCATAAAAATCTACAGAATTTGACTCTAAATTCTCTAATGACTCAATATTATTTGCTCTAAACTCTACACCTGTTAACATTTTTGTGGCAGCAAACAATTCTCCATCTAAATATTCATTATTACCGTTTACTGAAATATTATAGTAAGGATCACCACCCATTACATTTATAAACATTCCTGCAGTATCTCTGACTGTTGATGGTCCTAAAACTGGTAAAACTAAATAACATCCTGGGCCAATACCCCAAGTTCCCAATGTTTGTCCGTAATCTTCTTTAACATATTTTGGAAAACCCATTTCAGATGCTGGATCAAATATACCCAAGATACCAAGTGTTGTGTTTACAACTAGTCTTCCTGTATTAATTCCTGCTAATTTAAGGTCACCTTGCAATACATTATTTGGAATAGTTATCAAAGTTGATAGATTATTCAAAACATTGCCAGTTCCCTTTCTTATAGGTGCTGGCAAAGATCTATATCCTTTTGCAACTGGTTTTAAAATAGCTTTATCCAAACCTTGATTGAAAGCGAATGTTGCTCTGTTTAGTGGCTCAAAACAATCTTTAGTAGAATTATTTTTACTTGACAGTTTCAAGTCACCATCAGATCCTGCTACAGCATTTGATGTAAGGAAAATTAATAAAAAAATAATTTTTAAAATTTTATTCATGTATTACGAATTATATAATGTATATGGTCCTAAAGTAAATCAAGATTTAGTGCTAAAAATGACTTAAATATGGCTTAAAATAATCTAACAATACAACTTAAATGAGATTAAAAATTTTTTCTAATTACTCACCAAATTTCGATCCTATAAAAAGACGTAAAACTCAAATTAAATTTTTAATTTTTCATTATACAGGTATGGAGAATGAGTCTGATGCTATTAATAAGTTAACCAATTTTAAATCTGATGTCAGCTGTCATTATTTTATAAAAAATAACGGTGAAATTTTTATTATGGTACCTGATTCATATGTTGCATGGCATGCTGGTAAATCTAGGTGGAAACATTACAAATCTTTAAATAAATATTCTATTGGTATAGAAATAAATAATCCTGGTCATAATTTTAATTACAAAAAATTTTCTAAAAAACAAATTCAATCTTTGATAATGTTAAGCAAGATATTAACAAAAAAATATAAAATTAATTCTAAAAATATTTTAGGACATTCAGACATAGCCCCAGAAAGAAAGAAAGACCCAGGAGAAAAATTTCCATGGAAAGAGCTCTCAAAACAAGGCATAGGCTTATGGCATTCATTGTCTATTCAATTACTAAAAAAAAATAGAGAAGTTAAATTAGATAAAATTAGTAAAAAAATATTTTATAATAATTTATCAAAAATCGGGTATAGGAAAAAAATAATTAAAAACTCAACAAATAGAAAATTTAAAAATTACATTGTAAAAGCCTTTCAAAGAAGATTTAGACAAGAGTTAGTTAATGGCAAGCTTGATAAGGAATGTTTAATTATTAGCAATAATTTAGCAAAAAAACTTGCATAAAATTTCTTGAAGTTTTAATAATTAGTATTAAGTTAGAAGTGCCAGATAAATGACTTATCGCTTTAACTTAATTTTAAAGAGGAAAGTCCGGGCTCTACAAGGACACAGTGCCAGGTAATACCTGGCGGGGGAGACCCTAGGGACAGTGCCACAGAAAATAAACCGCCATAACATGGCAAGGGTGAAAAGGTGTGGTAAGAGCACACCGGTTCTATTGGTAACAATGAACGCTGGAAAACCCCACTGGGAGCAAGACTAAGTAGAGATGACATTGTTGAAAAACTAAAAGCCGTCCTTGGCTAGTCATCAGGGTTAGTTGCTTGAGCTTAAGAGTAATCTTAAGTCTAGACAAATGATAAGTTTAAATGACAGAACCCGGCTTATAGTTTATCTGGCACTTCCAACTTAAAAGACAAAAGAACTACTCCAGCAGTTATATAGTTTGGACGAAAGTTTCAACGATTATGCACCATAAAGTGCCTTAAATTATGCTGATAATCATTGTTTGACTATCATTTTAAATACCCATATATTCCCATATATTCCCAATTATGGAATTTATAAATTTAAAAATATATGTTTTTATCTACTTACGAGAACAAATTAGACAAAAAGGGGAGAGTGTCTGTGCCTGCTAGTTTTAGGTCACACTTATCAAATCTAGGCTACAACGGTGTTATTTGTTATCCTTCATTTAATAATTCTTCAATAGAAGCATGCTCTCAAGACAGAATTGAAAAAATTTCTTCAGCAATAGATTCTTTAAATCCTTTTGAGGAAAAAAGAGATTATTTCGCTACATCTATTTTAGCTGAAAGTATTAATTTACAATTTGACAGTGAAGGCAGAATTTCACTTTCATCAAAACTATTAAAACATGCAAAAATAAAAAATAGCATGTTGTTTGTGGGACAAGGTCAAACCTTTCAAATATGGGAACCAACAGCATTTGAGAAATTTAAGGTAACAGCAAGAAAAAAAGCAAATATTAATCGAGCTAATCTTAAATGGGAGGTTCAACAAAACAAACAATAGGGGATAAAAGATGACAATTAACTTTAAAGCACCAGAGATAAAAGAATTGCAGCCACGATTATTGGTAATGGGAGTAGGTGGAGCAGGAGGAAACGCTATTAATGAAATGATTGAGAACAATTTGCAAGGAGTAGAATTTATTGCAGTTAATACTGATGCTCAAGATTTAAAATTGAGCAAAGCAAAATCAAGAATTCAAATAGGTTTAAATTTAACAAAAGGTTTAGGAGCAGGTGCTAAACTTGATATTGGTGATGCGGCAGCAAATGAATCATTGAATGAAATAGTCAACACCCTTCAAGGGGCAAATATGGTATTTATTGCAGCTGGAATGGGTGGAGGAACTGGAACTGGTGCTGCCCATGTAATTGCAAGAGCTGCTAAAGAATTAAATATATTAACCGTAGGTGTTGTTACACTTCCTTTTTTATACGAAGGCCCTTCTAGAATGAGAAGAGCTCAACAAGGTTTGGAAGAACTGAGAAAACATGTTGATACGATAATTGTTATTCCAAATCAAAACTTATTCAAAATAGCTAATGAACAAACAACATTTGAAGAATCGTTTAATCTTTCAAATAACGTTTTAATGCATGGTGTTCAAAGTATTACTGATTTAATGGTAAGACCTGGTTTAATTAATTTAGATTTTGCTGATGTTGAAACGGTCATGGCTGCAATGGGTAAAGCTATGATGGGAACCGGTGAAGCGGAAGGAGAGGGTAGAGCTCTTAAAGCTGCAGAGATGGCAATTAGTAACCCATTAATTGACGACTATACTTTAAAAGGAGCAAAAGGTTTACTAGTAAATATTACTGGTGGCAAAGATCTTAAACTTTTTGAAGTTGATGAGGCGGTAAACAAAGTAAGAGCAGAAGTCGATCCTGAAGCGGAATTAATTATTGGTGCAATCACTGATACAGAGTTAGATGGAAAAATGAGAGTATCGATTGTTGCTACCTCTTTAGATGGCCAGCAACCAGAATCAAAATCAGTAGTAAATATGGTTCATAGAATACAAAACCGAAATCCAGGTTATTCTGATTTTTCAAACATGGGATCATCTCAATCTTTCAATTTTTCAAATACAACTGCTCCAAACCCATTTACACATGGCGCTAACGCTTTAAAACTTGAAAATGAGATAATCCAAGAACAACAAACTGAGAGTTCTCATAATCATATGATGAGTGAAGAGATTGTCCAAAATACTAGTATGGAAAGCGAGAATATAGTTGAGGATAATTCAGTTAATGAAATGGAGAAATCTTTTGCGCAAGAAGCTACGGAAACTATTCAGGAAGAATCTCAAGATCATAGTAGTGAGGAAGAAGCTTCTAATGACTTAAAAGAGTTTGGTGTTGATTCTGATGCACCAGATTTATTTAGTTCAGAATCTGAGAATTCAAGTCCTGAGGATTTATTGTCTTCAAATGAGGAAGAAGAAGAAGAAGACGATCTCGAGATACCAGCATTCTTAAGAAGACAAAAAAATTAATGGTCTTCAAAGATATAAATGGACGCCACCATAGTATCGAAAATGCAAAAGCATTATCCGGTACTGCTAAATGAAATTATTAGCGTTATTTCCCCTCAACATGGTGGCACATTTATAGATTGTACTTTTGGTCAAGGTGGTTACTCCAAAAAAATTTTAGATTTTAAAAATACAAATGTTATAGCTCTTGATAGAGATAAAGAGAGTGAAAAAATTGCTAAGGAATTTAAAAAAAATTTTGAAGATAGATTTATTTTTAAAAATATTAAATTTAGTCAGTTAAATAATCTAAAGTTAAAGAATGAGAATATAAGAGGTATAATTTTTGATCTTGGCTATTCCTTAATTCAAATAAAAGACCCACAAAAAGGTTTATCTTTCGATGCTAAAGGTAAATTAAATATGCGGATGGGTTTAAATAGTTATTCGGCAGAAGATGTAATCAATAAGCTCGATGAAAAAAAGTTAGAAAAAATTTTTAAATTTTTTGGTGATGAAAAAGAAGCGAGATATATCGCACGAAATATTATTAAAGAGAGATCTAAAAATAAAATTGACACTAAATCTTTAATTAAAATTATTGATAAATCAAAAAAAAGAAAAAATTTTAAAATTCATAATGCAACCAAGGTTTTCCAAGCCCTCAGAATATTTGTAAACAAAGAAATAAGTGAGTTAATTTTTGGACTTATAAATGCCACTAAAGTTTTAAAAAAAGGTGGGATTTTAGGCGTAGTTACATTCCATTCGTTAGAGGATAAAATTGTAAAATATTTTTTTAAAAGTCTTTCTCAAAATAAAAGTATTTCTCGATATAGCCCTTTTATAAAACAAGCAGATACTTTATTAAACTTAATTCAAAAAAAACCAATAACGCCCTCAGATAAAGAGGTAAGTGAAAATCCACCATCTAGATCTGCTAAATTTAGATACGCAATAAAAAAAACTGATTTTTATAACTTTAATACTGATATAGTGGATCAATTCAGAAATTATCTTGAAATTGAAAAATATGGAGACAAACTTTGAAAAAGCTTTCTCTAGCAGTTGTTATTTTTATTTTAGTGCTAACAACTGCTATAATCAAAAATACTACTAAACAGATTGAAGATGAAATATTTGCGGTAAAAGAGAATATTAGAGTTTTAAAATCTGAATTTGATAATATTTCTTTAGAGTATGATTATTTAAGCTCTGCTGAAAAATTACTTGAGTATCAATCCCAATATTTTGAGGATGAATTAATTCAAAAAGATATAAATGATATAAAAATCTATAGTATTTCAAATGATATAAACAAAATTCAAAATTTTAGAATTATTAAAGACTAATGGCTGATAACAAATTTAAATTAGTTATAGAAGATTATAAAAGTGATTTTACATTTAAAAAGAAAAAGAATGGATTAAATATTCAATTTAATCGTGTAGCTTTTATTTTTTTTATTTTTTTTGTTATTTATTTGATTTACACAATACATTTAATTCATTTAGGTTCACGAAAGGATAACTTTGCGCAAAGAAAGAATCTACCTTTATCCAAAAATGAACTGTATAGAGCAGACATTATAGATATTAACGGAAATTATTTAGCTAAGACTGTTAAATCCATTGATATTGGATTAAAAACTTCAGATGTAATTAATAAAGAAAAATTATTACTTAGTTTAAATATAATTTTTCCCGATAAAAATTTTAATCAAATTGAAAAAAAAATTGATAATAAGAAGTTTTTTTATTTAGAAAAAAAAATTTCAGAGGAAAATTATGAAAAAATAATGAAATTAGGAGATAAGTCTTTAATACCAGAAGAAAAAGTGTTGAGAATTTACCCTCAAAAAAATCTTTTTAGTCATGTTTTAGGCCAGATAGATGATGACAACAACGGTATTTCCGGATTAGAAAAATCATTGAACGATAAACTTAAAAAATCAAAACAGCCAATCAGACTTACTTTAGATAAGGATATCCAATTTTTAATAAGAAAAGAATTAATTAAATATGAGGATATTTTTAAAAGTAAAGGAAGTGCAGCTCTTTTAATGGATGTTAATAATGGAAATATCTTATCATTAGTTTCTTTGCCAGATTTTAATCCAAATGAAAGACAAAATATTACTGATTTAAATTACATTAATAGAGTAACAAAAGGTACTTATGAGCTTGGTTCTGTTTTTAAGGCGTTCACTTTTGCAAGTGCATTAAATGAAAAGATAATTAAGCCAGAGACAGAATTTTTGGATTTACCCAAATCAATTAAATGTGACAAATACAGAATAGGTGAATATGATAATGAAATACCGTCAGATCTAACTGCAGAACAAATTTTAGTTAGATCTGGAAATATAGGATCTGTTAGAATTGCTCAAAAGGTTGGTCCAAAAAAATTTAAATTATTTTTAGAAAAAGTAGGTGTTTTAAGTGACATTAATTTTGATATTGAAGAAGTTGCACCCCAAAAAAATTATGATTTTGGAAAATGTAGATTAGCCACAGCTTCATTTGGACATGGTATAGCAACTACAATTCTTCAATTAGCAAAAGGTTATGCAGTATTATCTAATGGTGGTTATGAAATTAAACCAACATTGATTTATCAAGAAAACAAAATGAATAAAAAAAATAAAAGAATATTAAGTAAAGGAATTTCAAAACAGGTAGTAAGTGCTTTAAGAAAAATTGTAAATACCGAGGAAGGGACAGCAAAATTTGCAGATGTTCAAAATTATGAAGTTGGTGGAAAAACAGGAACAGCTGATCAGGCCGAAAGTGGAGCGTATTCTGAGGCAAAAATAAATACTTTTGCCTCCATTTTTCCTACATCAAATCCACAATTTGTTTTTGTCATAATGTTAGATACTCCAAAAAAATCTAAAGATTATTATTATAAATATAGAAATCGAAAAGGAGGATGGAAGGGCACACTTTATAATACTGCTGGCTGGACATCAGTTGAGGTAGCAGGGAAAGTTATAGATAAAATTGGGCCTATTTTAGCCACAAAATATATAGAGGTTAATTAACAATGCTTCTAGGAAAATATTTTCATAATATTAACAAAAACTATAAAAATTTTTCTTTTTCGGGAATTTCATTTGATACGAGAAGTGTAAAAAAAAATAATATTTTTTTTGCTATCAAAGGTAAAATTGCTGATGGTAATAAGTTTATTTCAAAAGCTATTAAAAAAGGATCCAAAATTATTGTAACTGAGAAAAAGAAAAATAAGTTTCAAAATGGAATTTTATACATTCATACAAAGAATATAAGAAAATTATTAGCTGAAACTGCTTTCAAAATTTATAATAAAAAACCAACAAATTTAATTGCAGTTACTGGTACAAATGGAAAATCATCAGTTGCAGATTTTTATTATCAAATATTAAAATTAAATAAAAAAAAATCTGCTTCAATAGGCACCTTAGGGGTTAAATCAAAAAGTGTAAATTTGAATTTATCTAATACAACAATAGATCCTATCAAATTAGCTCAAATATTGAGCATACTAAAAAGTAAAAAAATAGAAAATGTAATTATGGAAGCTTCAAGTCATGGTTTAGAACAAAATCGATTGGATGGTTTAAAGTTTAATGCGGGTATATTTACTAATTTATCCCAGGATCATCTTGATTATCATAAAAATTTAAAAAATTATTTAAATGCAAAACTTTATTTGTTTGAAAATTTAATCCAAAAAAGAGGAAATATAATCACAGATCAATTAATACCAGAGTTTAAAAGTATAAAAAAAATTGCAATTAATAAGAAATTAAAATTGTATACATTAAATGATAAGAAAAATAATCTAGAGCTTTTATCTCACAATTTTAAAGGAGAAGGTCAATTTATTAGAATTAAATCTAATAGGTTAATACGGGATCTAAAATTAAATTTAATTGGGAAAATACAATTAAAAAATGTTTTGATGGCAATAATTGCAGCAAAAAATAGCAATATCAGCTTAGATAAAATTTTAAATACAATTTCAAAATTGAAACCTGTTGATGGAAGATTTGAAAAAATTGGTAAAATTAAAAATCAATCTAAAGTAATTCTAGATTATGCTCATACACCAGATGCTTTAAAAACGTGTCTTTTAAATCTTAGAGAACAATTTCCTAATAAAAAAATCACTGTGCTATTTGGTTGCGGAGGAAATAGAGACCAAAATAAAAGATCAAAAATGGGAAAAATAGCAAGTGATTATGCAGATAGAATTATTCTAACGAATGATAACCCAAGGTTTGAAAATCCTAAAAAAATAAGAATGGAGATAAAAAAGGGAATTAAAAAAAAAAGAATTACAGAAATATCCAATAGAGCAATAGCGATAACGCAAACTATTCATGATTTAAATTCTAATGATATTTTGTTAGTTGCTGGAAAAGGTCATGAGAAAAGTCAAGATTTAGGAAACAAGAAAATTTTTTTTTCAGATAGAAAAGTAATTTTAAATGCTATTAGAAATAAAAATAATAATTTATCAGATAATTTAAAATTAAATGTAATTAGAGAGATAGCTAAAATTGAAAAATTACCTAATTCTGTATCTCTAAAAACAGCAAGAATTAATTCTCAAGAAGTTACTAAAAATGATATTTTTTTTGCTATTAAGGGAAAAAAAAATGATGGTAATAAATTTGTTGCACAATCACTAAAGAGAAAAGCATCGTTAGCTATAGTAAACAAAATTCAAAATCAATTAGATAAAAGTCGACAGATTAAAGTAAAAAATACCTTAAAATTCTTAACAGATATTTCAAAAACTTTTAGAAAAAGTATTGACACTAATATAATAGCTATCACAGGCAGCTGTGGCAAAACCACACTTAAAGAATTATTAGGCAGTGTATTAAGTAAAATTTCAAAAGTAAGTATTTCTCCAAAATCTTATAATAACAAATTTGGAGTTCCTTTGAGCCTATTTAACATAAAGCAAAATGATGAATTTGGAATTTTAGAAGTTGGGATGGATAAAAAAGGAGAAATTGATTATTTATCAAAAATTATAAAGCCAGATGTTGGAGTAATAACAAATATAAACTATGCTCATGCTAAAAATTTTAAAAATATTAATCAGATTGCTTTGGCAAAAGCTGAAATTATTAATAACATAAAATCTAATGGTTTTGTTGTACTGAATGCAGATGATAGTTTTTTTAAACTACATAAAAAAATTGCCAAAGAAAAGAAACTCAAAGTAATATCATTTGGTATCAAAAGTCAGAATGCAGACATTAAGTTAAATAGTGTAAAGCCACTTAGAAAAAAATTTAGAATCAATATTAGAATAGATAATAAAGAAAAATATTTCTTATTATCTAATGATTTTCAAAACAATATATACAATATTCTTTCTGCTATTGCAGTTATCAGTATTTATAAAAATATATTTAAGCTAAATAAAAATATTTTTCTTAATTTTAAAATTCCAGCAGGTAGAGGAGATCATTCTGTGTTAAAATTAAATAATAAAAAAATTAATTTAATTGACCAAAGTTACAATTCAAACCCCTTATCACTAAAATCAGCAATAAAAAATTTTGATAAAATTGATTCAAAAAAGTCTAATAAGTATTTACTAATTGGTGACATGTTAGAACTTGGCAGTCACTCTAAAAAACTTCATCAATCCATTGCCCCAATAATCAATAAAACAAAGATTGATAAGGTATTTGTTAAGGGAAAATTGGCTTCAATAATATTTAAAAATATCTCTAAAGTAAAAAAAGGTAGAATTTTAGCGAACAAATCACAAATTAATGAATTGATTAGAAAAGATTTAGATAATAATGATTATTTAATGATTAAGGCCTCACTTGCGACAGGTTTCAACAACATAGTAAAAGATCTGAAAGGATTAAGTTAAATGCTTTATCAATTTTTATTGAATTTTATAGATACTTTTAGTTTTTTGAATGTCTTTAAATATTTAACTTTTAGAACTGGTTTATCTTTTTTTACCTCACTAGTTATTGTTTTGATTATTGGAGGTCCTTTTATTAAATTTTTTTCTAGACAAAAAATTTTAAATCCAATCCGAGATGATGGGCCAGAGGATCATATAGTAAAAAAAATTGGTACACCAACTATGGGAGGTGTAATAATTCTATTTGGCCTATTAATGTCAGTGATACTATGGGCTGATTTATCAAACATTAATATTTTATTTTGTATATATATAGCAATTACGTTTGGATTGTTGGGAGCATATGATGATTTTAAAAAAATTAAATACACCAATTCATCAGGAATTTCCTCAAAGTTTAAAATAATTTCTCAAATAATTTTAGCACTCATAGGAGTAAGTTTTTTCGTTTATTTAAATGATTATCAAGATTTAAATAATTTATATTTTCCATTCTTTAAAAATTTGATCTTAAATCTAGGGTGGTTTTTTATACCATTTGCAATATTTGTAATTATAGGCTCATCTAATGCCGTTAATCTTACAGATGGATTAGATGGTTTGGCAACTGTACCTGTAATATTGGTTGCAGCATGTTTTGCTTTTATAAGTTACGTTACTGGAAATATTGTATTTTCAAATTATTTACAAATTCCGTACATAGAAGGGACAGGTGAAGTATCAATTTTTTGTGGGGGAATTATAGGCGCATGTCTAGGTTTTTTGTGGTTTAATGCACCACCTGCTAAAATTTTTATGGGCGATACGGGCTCATTATCTTTAGGAGGATCTTTAGGTGCCGTAGGAATTATTACAAAGCATGAAATTGTTTTGGCAATTACGGGAGGACTTTTTGTATTAGAGGCAGTTTCAGTAATGGTTCAAGTTATATCCTTTAAGCTTACAGGAAAAAGAATTTTTAGAATGGCACCCATTCATCATCATTTTGAAAAAAAGGGATGGCCTGAGTCTACAGTTGTAATTAGGTTTTGGATTATATCTATAATTCTAGCAATGATTGGTTTAGCTACCCTAAAATTAAGATAATGAAAATATTTAACAATATTTTTTTAGGAAAAAAAATATTAATTTATGGTTTAGGAAAAAGTGGCATTTCATCTTACAAGTTTTTAAAAAAAAAGGCTGATGTATATTTGTTCGATGATAATCAAAAAATTAATTTAAAACACAAAAAAAATATAATTAGACAAGAACAAATTAAAAAAATTAATTTCGATAGAATTATTATTAGTCCTGGTATTGATATCTCAAATTGTAAATTATCAAATTTTTTAAAGAAAAATTTTACAAAAATCCATACCGACCTTGATGTTTTGTTTTCATTTTATAGCAACGAAAGTATTACGATAACTGGAACTAACGGTAAATCTACAACAGCACAAATTTTACATAATGTTTTAATAGATCAAAAAAGAGACTCAAGGCTTATTGGGAATATTGGCAATCCAGTATTATCAGAGAAAAATATTACTAAAAAAACAATTTTTGTAATTGAAGCTTCTTCTTACCAGCTAGATTACAGCAGTATATTTAGAACAAAATACGCATTAATTTTAAATATTACTTCAGATCACATTGAAAGACACAAAAGTTTAAAGAATTATGTAAATGCTAAATTTAAATTATTAAAATCACAAACAAAAGGATCTTTTGCTTACGTAAAAAGAGACGACAAATTAATTACTAAAAGATTAAAAAAAAATAAATATAGTTCAAAAATTTACAAAGTTTGGACCTCAAATTTAAATAAAAAATTTGATAAAATTACTAATAAATATTTTATCTCTGATAGTAATAAGGAGAATTTATCATTCATATTTAAAATTGCCTCAAAGTTAAAACTTAATGATAAAAAATTAATTGAAACTATTAATAAATTTAAAGGGCTAGATTACAGACAACAAATTATATTTGATAGAAAAAATCTTACAATAATTAATGACTCAAAATCCACAAGCTTTGCTTCTTCAGAAAGTATGTTAAAAAATTTAAATGACATATATTGGATCTTGGGAGGAATTCCAAAAAAAGGGGATAAATTTAAACTATCAAAAGCAAATTGTAAAAATATTAGAGCATTTATTTTTGGGGTACATCGTAATAAATTTTCAAAGATTTTAAAAAATAAATTAAAGGTAAGAAGCTTTAGTAATTTACAAGAGACTCTAAAGGTAATCTTTTCAGAAATTAATAATCAAAAATTTATAAATAATATCATTTTCTTCAGCCCAGCCGGAGCTTCATTTGATAGTTTTAAAAATTTTGAAGAGAGAGGATTTTTCTTTAATAAATTAATTAAAAAGCATACAAATGCAAAACGATAGTACTATCTATAAATTTTATTATCAATGGTGGAAAAACATAGATAAATCTATCTTTGCAATAATAAGCCTATTATTCGCTATTGGTTTATTTTTTTCTTTAGTTTCAACCTCGTTAATCGCTTCAGACAAATTAGATACCAATAGTTATTTCTTTTTTTTTAAACATTTGATTTATGTTTTAATTGGAATAACTCTCATTTTTATATTTTCTTCTTTAAATTCAGATCAATTATATAAATATTCTATTTTTCTTTTTTTTATTTCTCTTATTTCATTATTTTTAGTGCCTTTTATTGGAATTGAAGTTAAAGGTTCAAAAAGATGGATAGAAATATTTTTTTTACCTAGATTTCAACCAATAGAAGTTTTAAAGCCATTTTTAATTATAATTTTAGCAACTATTTTATGTAACAATCAATCAAATATTTTGTTTAAGTATTTTATATCAACCATTTTAATAACTGTCATTTCTTTGTTTTTAATAATTCAACCAGATATTGGTCAAACATTAATGGTAGTTTTTTCTTGGGGTGTTTTAATCTTCATTTCAGGAATTAATATATATATTCTCTTAGCAATATTTGTTAGTGGTACATCATTTCTTGCTTACCTTATTATTTATGTTCCTAAGTTTGATTATATTCAGGCACGTATTTTTTCTTTTTTTAATAGAGAAGTAGGGACTCATAATTTCCAATCTGATAAAGCAATGGAGTCAATCACAAGTGGAGGTTTCTTTGGAAAAGGCATAGGTGAAGGAGTTCTCAAAAATAGAGTTCCTGAAGCCCATACTGACTACATTATTTCAGTAATTTCTGAGGAGTTTGGTGTTGTTGCCATAATATTAATATTATTATTGTTTTTAGTCTTAATTTACATGGTTTTTAAAAAAATAAGTTTTGAAACAAACGATAAAGCTAAACTTGTTTTAATTGGATCTATAAGTTTGATACTTATGCAGGCCACTATTCATATTGGTGTTAACATAAGATTATTTCCTACTACTGGAATGACATTACCTTTTTTAAGTTATGGAGGTTCATCTATAATAAGTACCTCAATCTTAGCTGGTATAATTTTAAATCTAACAAAAAGAAAAATAACTTAAAAATGACAAAAAAAGTTTTGATATCTACAGGTGGTTCAGGAGGTCATGTTATACCAGCAATTACAATTTATAATCATTTGAAGAATACTCATGAAACTTTGATTTCTACTGATAGAAGAGGTATTGTGTACTTAGATAAGAATTTCAAAGCATTAGTAATCAACACCCCAAAATTGAATAATTATCTACTACTTCCTCTTTCATTATTAAAAATATTATTTTTGACACTTAAATCTTTTTTTATCTTAAAGAAAAATAATATTTCAATTTTAATTTCTACAGGTGGTTATATGTCTTTACCACTCTGTTTAGCAGCAAAAATATTAGGTATAGAAATTTTCTTAATTGAACCAAATATGGTTCTTGGAAGAGCAAATAGATTTTTTTTAAATTTTGCTCGAAAATTAATATGTTATTCAAAGAATTTAATTAATTTGCCATATGGAAATAATGAAAAAATAGCTACAATTAAACCTTTGATAAGAAAAGAATATTATGAAACAAAAAATTTCTTAAAAAAAGATAATTTATTCACAATTATAATCATAGGAGGTAGTCAGGGTGCAAAAATTTTTGATGAGCTTTTAAATAAATCCTTTGTAAGTATAGCAAAAACAATTTCTATAAAAATTATTCATCAAACAAGTGAAAAAAATATTAATTATTTAAAAGATTTTTATTCCAATAATAATATTGAAAGTAAAGTATTTAGTTTTGATCATAATCTTAATGAAGTTTTAAAACAAGGTGATTTGTGCATAACAAGAGCGGGTGCATCTAGTTTAGCTGAGCTAGCTTTATTAAATATTCCATTTATAGCAATACCCCTTCCGTCATCAAAAGACAATCATCAGTATGAAAATGCTAAATATTACAAGGATCAGGATTGTTGTTGGATGATTGATCAAAAAAAATTTGATGAACAAAAATTCGAGAAATTTTTACTAGAATTGACAAATAAAGACCAAGATTACATGACAAAAAAAAATAATTTAATGAAATTAAATTATCAAAATACTTGGAATAATGTTAATCAAAAAATATTAAAAATTATTAATGAAAATTAAATTAGCAAAATCTGAACTGATACATTTTGTTGGAATAGGTGGAATAGGCATGAGTGGCTTATCATTAATAATGAAAGGCAAAGGTTTTAAAGTTCAAGGAAGCGATATTTCAAATAATAAAAATATTGAAAGATTAAGAAAACAAAAAATAAAAGTTTATATTGGACATAAAAAACAAAATATAGATAAAGCAACGATACTAGTGGTATCTTCAGCTATTAAAAAAAATAATCCAGAGCTTGTTGAAGCTAAAAAAAAACAATTACCCATTTATAAACGAGGAGAAATGCTAGCGAACATTGTTTCTTTAACAAAAAATATTGTAGTAGTTGGATCACACGGCAAAACAACAACAACATCTTTGATAGCATCTATATTTCAAGAAACAAAAATTGATCCTACTATTATTAATGGTGGGGTTATAAATTCAATTAACAATTCTGCAAAGCTTGGGAAAAGTGATTGGTCTATATTAGAGGCAGACGAGTCTGATGGAAGTTTTATTTTTATACCTCCCACGTATTCAATAATTACCAACATTGATCGAGAGCATATGGATTATTATGGTACTATGGATGAATTAAACAAATATTTTGAAAACTTTGTTAATAAAGTTCCTTCATTTGGAAAATCATTTATTTGTTTAGACAATAACAATAACAGAAATTTAATAAAAAATATAAAAAACAAAAATTTCTATACTTATGGTTTAGATAGAAAATCAAATTTTTGTATACAAAATATAAAACAGTCAAGAGAATTTTCTGAGTTTGATTTAAAAATAAAATTACCTAATAAAAAAATTCAATCAATTAAAAAATTTAAAATTCCTCTATTAGGAATTCATAATATTAAAAATTCTGTAGCTGCAGCAGCATTAGGCTTAACAGTAGGTCTTCCAATAAAAATTATAAAAAAAGGACTAAAAAATTTTAAAGGAGTTCAAAGAAGATTTAATAAAATTTTTAATTTTAACAATGTAGATTTTTTTGATGATTATGCTCACCATCCCACAGAAATTAAAGAAGTATTAGATGGTGTAAAAAATGTTTATAAAGACTATGAAAAAATATGTATTTTTCAACCACATAGAATATCAAGATTAAAAGATTTAAAAAAAGAATTTACCTTTGCATTTAAAAATGCAGATAAAGTTATTTTATTTCCAATTTATACTGCAGGAGAAAAATTAAGTCTTGGGTTTAGTTATATAAATTTTGCAAAAGAAATAATTAAAAATTCAAGAGTTCAGTTATTTTTGGTAGAAGATAATTTTCAATTAGCAAAATTTATTAAAGCAAATATATATGGAAAAAAAATTGTTATAGGAATGGGTGCAGGAACTATCTCAAGTTGGATGCGAGAATTACCTGAATTATTGTCATGAAAATTGATTTAAAAGATTTAATTTCAGAATTTAGTAATAATTTAAAATTAGATTATGATTTAAAAAAAAAAAATTGGTTTAATATAGGTGGAAAAACAAAAGCTTTCTATAAAGCTGATAACTTAAAAGAATTAATAAAATTCCTTAAAAAAATTCAAAATAAAGAAAAGATATTTGTTTTAGGAGCTGGCTCAAATACCTTAATTACTGACAAACAATTTAATGGAGTCGTCATCAAACTCACAAATAATTTTAATAATATTTCATTATTAAATGAAGAAATAATTATAGCAGGTAGCGCAGTTACAGATAAATCATTATCAGAATTTGCAATGGAAAATAGTTTAGGTGGTTTTGAATTTCTGTCATGTATACCTGGTACAATAGGTGGTGGAATTAAAATGAATGCTGGTTGCTTCAAAAGAGAGTTTAAAGATATTTTAATTTCTATCCAGGCACTGAATAAATCAGGACAAGTAATTACAATACCTAGTAAAGATATAAATTTTAAATATAGAGATAGTGGATTATCAGATGATCTTATTTTCTTAAGCGCATCATTTAAAGGATTTAAAAAAGATAAAGATATTATCAAAAATGAAATACAGTTACTCAAGGAGAAAAAAGAAAAAGCTCAACCAACCAAAATTAAGACTAGTGGAAGCACTTTTAAAAATCCTGTAGGTCAATCAGATAAAAAAGTTTGGCAATTAATCAAAGAATCTGTTTCACTTAAAAAATCTTTTGGAGACGCATGTATTTCCGAAAAACACTGTAATTTTTTTGTAAATAAGGGTAATGCTAAATTTGAAGATATGAAAAACTTAATAGATTTTGTCTCAGAGAGTGTTCTTAAAAAAACAGGAATTAAGATAGAAACAGAAATAAAAATATTAGAATAAATTGAAAAAAAAAGTACTTATACTATCTGGAGGTATCTCTAAAGAGAGGTTAATTAGTCTTGATACAGGGTTACAAGTTGCTAAAGAATTAAAAAAAAATGGTTATAAAGTTAAAATATCTGAACCAGATAATAATCTAGAAAAAAATATCAAAAACTTTAAACCTAACGTAATTTTTAATGCGCTGCATGGTCAATTTGGTGAAGACGGATATATACAAACTATTTTAGAACAATTTAATATTCCTTATACTCATTCAGGTGTAATTCCATCATCTATAGCTATGGATAAAGAAATTTCAAAAAAAATATTTATTAAAAATAAAATAAAAACTCCTAAATTTTTTACTTTTTCATTCGATATGAGAGTTCTAAATTTAATAAAGAAAATAGAAAAAAAACTTAGTTTTCCAGTAGTGGTAAAACCTTTAAATGAAGGTTCAAGCGTAAATGTTTATATTTGTGACAAGAAAAATTTAAATAATATTGTAAAAAAACTTAGAAATTACAAAAAAATAATGATTGAAGAGTTTATTGGTGGCAGAGAAATACAAGTTGCAATAATGGGTAAGACTAAGTTAGGGGCAATTGAGCTTAAACCAAAAAGAAAATTTTATGATTATAAAGCTAAATATAATTCTAGCGCAAAAACTGAACATATTATACCTGTTAATTTATCGAAAAAAAAGTTCAGTCAAATAATGAATATCGCTCTTAAAGCACATAAAGTAATTGGTTGTAAAGGGGTTACAAGATCTGATTTTAAATATTATCAAGGAAAATTTTTTTTATTAGAAATAAATACCCAACCTGGTATGACAAAGCTATCTCTCGTTCCAGAAATAGCCGAGCATAAAGGTATAAACTTTTTAAAACTTATAGAATGGATTTTAAAAGATGCATCAACAAAAAGGTAAAAAGATTTTTATATACCTTTTTTTAATGATTTTGGTTGGATCAATCACTAACTTTAAATTAAATGATTATGAAATTTTTAAAATAAGAAATATAGAAATTTCAGGTCTTACTAATTTGGAAAACTCAGAATTAAAAAAAAAAATAAAAAATTTAAATTTAAATAATATATTCTTGCTAAATAAATTTAAATTATCTCAAATAATTGACTCAAATAATTTAGTACAAAATTATGAAGTTATTAAAATTTACCCATCATCTATCAATATAAAAATTATAAAAACAAAACTTTTAGCAAAATTAAATAAAGAAGGAAAAACATTATACATAGGATCTAATGGAAAGTTATCTGAGTATAATTTTTCTAAAATAAGATTGCCTTTTATATTCGGCAATCCTCATAATAATGATTTTTTAAATTTAAAAAAAAAAATTGCTGAGTCAAAATTTTCTTATGAAGAATTTGAAAATTTTTATTTTTTTCCTTCAGGAAGATGGGATTTGCAGCTTAAAAATAAAATTTTAATTAAATTACCTGAAAATCAGATTAATGATTCATTAGATTATGCATTTGATTTTATGAAAAATAATAATATTGATGACTTTGGTATAATAGATTTAAGAATCAAAAATCAAATAATACTTAATGACTAAAGAATTTGATCTTGATACATATCTAATTATCACTAATCATAAATTTATAATTTGTTTATTTGATAAAAAAAACTTAAAAAAAATATATAGTCAAGAGTTTGAATTTAATAATAAATCTGGAACTTTAGATTTAAATTCTTTAAGTGAATTCCTTGAGAATAATATATTTAAAATTGAAAAATTAACTTCTAAGTTTATAAATAATATAATTGTAGTTGTTGATAGTGAAGAAATCAAAGATCTAAATATAGGAATTAAAAAAAAAAATTATATTAAAAATTTAAATTTTAAAAATTTAGAAAGCATAATTGTAGAAGCTAAGGATTTGTTTAAAGAAACTTACCAAGATCAAAAAATTATTCATATAATTATTCAAAATTATTTAATTAATGGAAAAACTTATTTGAAATTTCAAAAAAATTTGCCAACTAATGATTTTGGTTTAGAAATTAAATTCATATCAGTTTCTAATAAATTATCTTTTCAATTAGAAAAAATATTAGGAAAATATCAAATTAAAATTAGTAAATATATAAGTGGGATTTATGTTGAAAATTATTTTCAAGGAAAAAGAAACGAATTTCCCGTTATGGTTTATGAGATAATTAATGGAATAAATGAAAATGAGGTTAAGTTAGTCCCAAAAAATACAATAAATAAAGGATTTTTTGAAAAATTTTTTCAATTATTTAGCTAAAACTGTTTTTTCTTGTAACATTTGTTGTTTTCTTAATATTCCTTGATCAATCTATAACACCTGAGTGTCTTACTTAACTCAAAAAACATTAAAAAATCCAATTTCATTTGAGGGGATTGGCCTACATACAGGTTTAAATGTGAGCGTCTGCATAAAGCCAGCTGGACCAGATATAGGAATAGTCTTTAAAAGAGTAGATCTAAAAACAAATAATTTAGTTTATCCAAATTTTATGAACGTATGTAATACCTCACTCAATACAACTATTGCAAATGAATTTGGTGTAAAAATTTCCACAATAGAACATTTGATGGGGGCTTTATTTGGCCTCGGAATAGATAACGCAATTATTGAAATAAATAATGAAGAAGTCCCGATCCTTGATGGATCTGCGAAAGAGTTTATTGAAAAAATAATCCCAGGAGGTTTTGAAATTAGCGAAGCACCCATAAAAATAATAAAAATAAATAAAAAAGTTGAATATAAAGATGAAGAAAGAATTATATCAATTAAACCTTCAACATTAAGTTTGGATATAGATTTTGAACTAAATTACAATAATCCAGTAATTGGAAATCAAAGAAATAAAATTAATGTATATGAAGATAATTTAGAGGAGATATTTAATTCAAGGACGTTTTGTTTGTTTGAAGACATTGAAGCAATTAAAAAAATTGGATTAGCTAAAGGTGGAAGTTTGGAAAATGCTGTTGTTGTTAAGGGTGATAAAATACTAAATGACAATGGTTTGAGAAATGAAAAAGAATTTGTAAATCATAAAATCCTGGATTGTATTGGAGATTTATTTACTTCTGGTTATAGAATTGTTGGAAGTGTTCATTGTTCTAAAGGAGGACATTTCCTTACAAATGAATTATTAAAAAAAGTATTTAAAAATAGTGAAAATTTTTCAATAATTGAAATCAAAGAACGTAATTTACCTCATAATTTAATTAACAGAAGTTTATTAAAATCTATAGCTTAGAATATATAGAACTTTAAAATTATTGATGAAATCTATATATTAAGCCTATATTTTGTTTTATGCCTAGGTTTAAATTATCATATATTTTAATTTTGTTAATTTTGTTTGTTACAGTTTCTTGCTCAAAAAAAGAGGCTGAAATTCAAAATATTAAAAAGAAAAGCCAAGAACTTGAAATGTCGATTGCTTACAAAGAAGCTTTAGATAAATTAGAAATAAACGACACTTATAATGCTGCACAAAAATTCTTAGAGGCGGAACTTTTATTCCCACAATCTAGTTGGGCACCTCAATCAGCACTTATGGCATCATATTCTTATTACATACAAAATTATTATTCAGAAGCTGTTTCAAATTTAAATAGATTTCTTAAAACATATCCAAAAAATGAAAATGTCGTATATGCACATTATTTGATTGGAATATGTTATTACGAAATGATTGAAGATGAAAAAAGAGATATAAATCCAATATTAAAATCAAAAGAAAAGTTTGAGTTAATTATCAACAATTATCCAAACACTGATTTTGCTTTAGATTCTAAATTTAAATTAGATTTAATTAACGACATTTTAGCTTCTAAAGAAATGTATTTAGCAAGACATTATCAAAAAAGAAATAAATGGATAGCCGCAATAAATAGATACAACAACATTGTTGAAAATTATAATGAGACCATTTTTATTGAGGAGGCATTGCATCGTTTAGTTGAGATTAATTATCAACTAGGATTAATCGAAGAGTCAGAAAAGTTTGCAAAAGTTTTAGGTTACAATTATCAGTCTGGTGAATGGTATAAAAAATCTTATAAAGTTTTTAATAAAGAATATAAAGAAAAAGATACTGGTAAAATTAAAAAAAATAAGAAAGGTGTAATAGAAAAATTTAGAAAACTTTTTGATTAATATGAAAAAAAAGTTGATCCAAAAAGAATATGATAACAAAATTAAATTAATTCAGCGTTATAATAAAGGTTATTATGACGAAAATAACCCAGAAATATCAGATGCAGATTATGATCTTCTTAAAAAAGATATAATTGAATTTGAAAAAAAATATAATTTTTTAAACAAAAGTAATTCTCCAATAGGGCAAGTAGGATATAAACCCTCAAAAAATTTTAAAAAAGTTTTGCATAGAGTTCCAATGCTTTCTTTAGGAAATGCTTTTACCGAAAATGATCTTGTAAACTTTGAAAAAAAGATAAAAAATTTTCTTTCTCTAGATGAAGGCTATAGTATTAGCTACACTGCAGAACCCAAGATAGATGGAATTTCTGCATCTTTGACTTATATCAATGGTGAATTCTCAAAAGGATTATCTAGAGGAGATGGAAAAGAGGGAGAAGATATAACATCAAATCTTTCGACTATTGAAGATATTCCTAAATTTATTAACTCAAAAGAATTTCCTCAAGAAATTGATATTAGGGGTGAAGTATTTATACAAAATAGTGATTTTCAAAAACTTAAAGACAAATTTGCTAATCCAAGAAATGCGGCCTCAGGCTCCCTAAGACAAAAAGATCCAGAACAAACAAAAAAAATACCTTTAAAATTTATTGCTTACACATTTGGATATGAAAAAGGTTTAATAGTTAATAATCAATCTGATTTTTTAAAAAAATTAACTGAATGGGGATTTAAAACAAACCCATTAAATATTCTAAATTCAGGTGTCAAAAATTTAATGAAAAATTATCAAGAAATTGAAAAAAAAAGAGCTGATATAGATTTTGATATAGATGGAATAGTTTACAAAGTTAATGATTTTGCAATGCAAAAAAGATTAGGAAATGTTGCTAACGCACCTAGATGGGCCATTGCTCATAAATTTTCATCCAATAAAGCTATTTCTCAAATTTTAGAAATAGAGATTCAAGTTGGAAGAACTGGTGCCTTAACTCCAGTTGCAAAAATAAAGCCAATTAATATTGGTGGAGTTATAGTTTCAAACGCCACATTACATAACGAAGATGAAATCAATCGAAAGGATATTAGGGTAGGTGATACAGCTGTTATTGAAAGAGCGGGTGATGTTATACCGCACATACTTTCTGTAGATATTAAAAAAAGATTAAAAAATTCTAAAAAATTTACTTTTCCAACAAATTGTCCTTCATGTGGATCAAAAACAATTAAAGAATTTAACAAGATAACAAAAAAAATTGATGCGGTTAGAAGGTGTTCTAGTGAAGGTTATTATTGTGATAAAATATCAATTGAAAAATTAAAGCATTTTGTTTCAAAAGAAGCTTTTAATATTGATGGTTTTGGAAAAAGAATAGTTGAAAATTTTTGGAAATTGAAATTTATAAAATTTCCTCAAGATATATTTAAATTAGATTACTCAAAAATTGAAAAACTAGATGGTTGGGGTCAATTATCTGTTAAAAATTTAATGTATTCAATTAATCAAAAAAAAAATATTTCTTTAGATAGATTAATTTACTCATTAGGAATTAGACATATAGGATTAGAAAATGCAAAGCTGTTATCAAAGCATTTTATATCATTTTCAAAATTTAAAAATTTATCTATTAAAAGTGATTATGAAGATTTGTTAAATATTGATGGCATTGGTGATACACAAGTAAATTCTATCAAAAGTTTTTTTTCAAATAAAACAAATATAAGAGTTTTAAACGAATTAGAAAAAGTTTTAGTAGTTAAAAATGCTATTCGAAATTCTAATAGTGGTTCATTAAAAAATAAAACTTTCTTAATTACTGGAAAATTAAATGGAATTAGTAGAGCAGAATTAAAATCATTGATTGAGGAAAATTCTGGTAAAACAGTCAGCAGTGTATCTAAGAAATTAAATTATCTAATAATTGGAGACAAGCCAACCAAAAAGAAAATAGAAAATGCTAAACAGTTAAGAATAAATGTTATAGATCAAGCTGAATTTATGAGAATGCTAAATAAAACTAGCTAACCACTTTTTCTCATTTAGATTTAAATATTTTGATATCTTTGAATAAACTTCTAAATGATATTTGAATAGATAGTTTTTTTCATTAACTGTTAGTAAATCAAAATTAATTAAATCTTTTTCTATAGGTGCCATAGTAAAATTTTGGAATGATAATTTTTTATTTACCTTTTTTACATAAACTAAATTTTCAATCCTAATTCCATATTCATTAGTTTTATAATAACCAGGCTCATTACTTAATATCATGCCTTCTCTTATTTTTACTGTGTTTATTTTTGTAATTGATTGAGGTCCTTCGTGAACATTGAGAAAAAAACCAACACCATGTCCAGTACCATGTGCATAATTTAAGTTACTTTCATTTAAAAATTTTCTCGCTCTTTTATCAATTTTTTTACCAGTATCATCTTTACTTATATTAGTTGTAGCTACAGCAATATGACCTTTTAAAACTTTAGTGAAAATATTTTTTATTTTTTGTTTTTGTTTTGAAAAACAAATTGTTCTTGTAACGTCGGTCGTACCATATTTATATTGTCCACCAGAGTCACAAAGCAAAATATCTTTTTTATTAATAGTTCTGCAATTTCCTTTTTTAGCTCGATAATGTACAATAGCACCATTTTTACCTGAACCTGCAATTGTATCAAAACTAGGATACAGAAAGTTCTTATTTAATTTTCTGAAATTTTCTAATTTCTTAGCAGCCTCAACTTCAGTAATTTTTTTTTTATTAATTTTTTTTATCCAGAATAAAAATTTTATTAATGCCACCCCATCAGAGATATGAGCATTAGTCATATTCTTAATTTCAGTTTTATTTTTAATAGCCTTTAAAAGATAAGTTGGATCTTCTCTATTTGTAATTTTGAATTTTGATTTAATTAAATTTTCATAAAATATTGAACAAGATTTATCATCTATAATAAAGTTTTTTCCCTTAAGATGTAGTATTTTACTTGGTAAATCATTTACATCTAAAAATTCTTCTTTCTTAATAATTTTATTTTTTAATAATTGCTTACACTTTTTAAGATTTCCTATAAGTAGTATTTTTTTTGATTTACTTACTATCAATCTTGAATTTGGAATTGGACTATTGGGGCCATCTCCACCTCTTATATTTAAAGTCCACGCAACATTTTCTGGTGCGCTAATAAAAATATAATCACATTTATTTTTTTTTAAGTATTTAGTTATTTTATTTAATTTAGTATTAACACTTTCACCAACAATATTTTTATCTAACGAAAAAAATGGGATTGAAGCATGTTCTCTCTGTTTTTTGATTTCATCAATGAGATTTTTTTCAATATATTTGATTTTATTGTGTTTTAAAAAATAATTTATAATTTGAGTATTGGTAAATAACTTTGGATCTATTCCAAGTGTAAGATTTTTAAACAAATCACAATTTATTAGTTTTTCAAATCCATAAATTTTAAAATTTTTTCCACTCTCGATTTTACTTTGAATTGTATATCTTCCATCAGTAAACAAATAATTTTTATTTTTAAGAATTATGGCTAAACCAGCAGATCCACTAAAGTTTGAGATTACCTCTAATCGATTTAATTTTGAATATTCTGTAAAATAATCGTCATTTTTTGGAATTACATATCCATCAATTTCATATTTCTTAAATTTACTTCTTAATTCTTTTATGTAATTTTTCATTTAATTCTCTTTTGATATCTTATCCAGCCTGGACTTCTTGTACCCTCCTCAATTTCAAAATCTTGATTAAAATCAAAATCATCATCATTATTAATTTCCTCATCAAAAAAGGAGTTTTTTTCTAAATGTTTTTCCGGAAGCTCATCAACAAATCTTGAAGCCATACTATCAATCCAATCTCCTTGATAAAATCTATTCATTGAAAAAGAAATTATAGCTTTTTTCTTTGCTCTTGTGATTCCTACATATGCTAACCGTCTCTCTTCCTCTAGGCCATTTTGACCTTTTTCTTCAATAGATTTTTGGTGTGGAAACAATCCTTCTTCCCATCCAGGTAAAAATACAACATCAAACTCCAAACCTTTTGCCGCATGCATAGTCATCATGTTAATTTTTTCGCCATCCCATTCTTGATCTACAGACGTTGCTAAAGAAACGTGTTCTAAAAAACTTTCTAAATTGTCAAATTCTTTCATCGCACTTAATAACTCTTTAATGTTTTCTAATCTATTTTCATTATCCAAGTCTTTTTTATTTTTAAGCATTGCTGAATATCCCGACTCATCCAAAACAATTTGTAATAATTTTATATGACTCGATTTTTTTACTATTAAATCGTTTCTCCACTTCATCAAAGAATTGATAAATAAACTAAGACCAATTTTAGCTTTTGGTTTAATTAAATTTTGTTCAAGCATTTTTATTGATGCTCTTTCTAAATTTAAATTATTTTCCTTAGCAAATTCATGAATATTTTTTAAAGTACTATCACCTATCGATCTCTTAGGGTTATTCACTATTCTTTCAAAAGCTAAGTCATCTCTCTCTTGATGAATTAATCTCAAGTATGCAACGCAATCTTTAATTTCAGCTCTTTCATAAAATTTTGTACCACCCAATATTCTATAAGGCATACCAATTTTAAGAAATCTTTCCTCAAATTCACGTGTTTGAAAAATAGCTCTAACTAAAATTGCAATATTGTTATAGGAGAACTTTTTTTTAACTTTTTTTTCAATTTCATCAGAAATCCCTATTGCTTCATCTTTACCATTTTTAAAACAGTTTAATTGCACTGGATCACCCTCTTCCATTGTAGTAATCAATGTTTTCCCAACTCTATTTTGATTGTTAGAAATAAGGTCTGAAGCCACAGATAAAATATTCTGAGAAGATCTATAATTTTGCTCTAATCTTATTACTTTTGTATTTTTATAAACTTGATCAAATTCTAAAAAATTTTTTATTTCTGCACCCCTCCAACTATAAATTGATTGATCATCATCCCCTACACAGCAAATATTTTTATTTTTTTCTGAAAGGAGATTAAGCCATTTACTTTGAATAAAATTTGTATCTTGATATTCATCGACAAGAATATATTTAAAATTTTTTGAATATATTTCTCTAATGTCTGAATTGAATTCCAAAATTTTTACAGCATGCAATATAAGATCACCAAAGTCACAAGAATTAAGGTCCGTTAATTTTTGTTGATAAATTTTATAGAGTGGAAGAATTGTTTTTTCATAAAGATCTTTTTTATTTATTATTACTTCATTAGGATAAAATCCTTTATTTTTCCAGCGATCGATTATTGCTAAGATAAATTTCGGTGATAATTGTTTGGTGTCAATATTTTCTGCTTTACAAATATTTTTGATAAGTCTGATCTGGTCGTCTGTATCTATAATTGTAAAATTTGAATTAAGATTTGCCGCTGATGCATGCTTTCTTAATAGTTTTGCACAAATCGAATGAAATGTGCCTAACCAAGAAAGTCCCACAGCAGTAGAGCCAAGTATTCTACTTACTCTATTTTGCATTTCTTTTGCAGCTTTATTGGTGAATGTGACTGCTAAAATTTGATTTGGAAATGCTTTTTTTTCCTTGATTATATTAGCAATTCGAGAAGTAAGGACTTTTGTTTTACCAGATCCAGCTCCCGCAACAATCAAAAGAGGTCCATCAAGATGCATAACTGCCTCTTTTTGTGCTTCATTTAAATTTTTTAAATAATCGTTGTTTATCATTTAAAATAATACTTTATAAGCTTTCTTGGTTGTTATGCGTAAAACAAATTTTTTTATAAAATTTTTTAAAAACATAAGTCATTTAATTAATAATCTTTTAGAGAAAAATTTAAACAAATTAAATTTTAGAAATTTTAACTATTTATTAAAAAATAATAAAATAATTTTAACATTTGTCGCACTTTTCGTAATATTTATATCTTATCTATTATTACCAAGTTTTTATAAACAATCTAATATTACAAAAATGTTAAAAGTTGAGCTTGATGATAGATTTGATTTAAATTTTAAATTTCCAGATAATGTAAAATATAATTTCTTCCCTAGACCCCATTTTACGATAATAGATACAAATATTATTGATGACCAAAAAGAAGTTTCGCAAATTGGTAAAATTAAAATTTATGTATCTTTAGGGAAACTTTTTTCATTTCAAAATATTGAAATAAGAGATTTAATTATTGAAAAAGCTAACTTTAATTTAAATAAAAAAAATTATAATTTTTTTCTTCAGCTTTTAAGTAAAAACTTTAAAAATGGAAGTTTAATAATAAAAAATAGTAATATTTTTTTTAAAAACTCTGATGGAGAAGTTCTATTTATAAATAAAATTTCAAACATGAAATTTTATTACAATTCAAAAGAATTGAAAAATATTTTTTATGCAGATAACGAAATTTTTAACACACCTTATTCTATGGAGTCATTTTTTAATTATGAAAAAAATAAAATTTTCTCTATTATAAATATTAATTTACTAAAATTAAAAATTGAAAATGAGCTAACTTTAAACGATAATAAAAAAACTGGGAAATCAAAGTTTATTTTTAAAAAATTAAAACAAGAAGCAGAATATCAAATTGAAGATAACCAATTTAAATTTCGTATATTTGATAAAAAAGATCAACCAACTATAGATTATAATGGAAATTTTAATCTCAAGCCTTTTTATGCAACTCTTGATGGTGACTTGGATAAAATAAATTTAAATTATCTTTTTGGTTCTAATGCTATAATTGTGCATCTTTTAAAAACTGAAATATTTAATAACAAAAATATAAATTTTAATTTAAATATAAATGCAGAAAGTGTTTATAATAATTTTAATTTTAAAAAGATTATTTTAAAGTCAAAATTTCAAGATGGTTTAATAGATACTGATAAGACAAAATTCAAATGGAGAAATTTTGCCGATTTTGAATTATTAGAAAGCTTAATTTTTGTTAAAGATGGAGAATTAGTTTTAGATGGAAAATTAATGATTCAAGTTAATAATTATGATGAAATTTATAAGTTTTTATTAACTCCAAAAAAATATAGAAATAAAATTAATAAAATTAACCTAAATTTTTCTTACAATTTTGATCAAAAAATTATCAAATTAAATGATATTAAAATTGACAATAAAATTGATCAAAATATTAATATAATTCTAAATAATTTAATTTTAAAACAAGATTCTTTTCAAAATAAGATTTATTTAAAAAATTTATTAAACGAAGCAATCAAGATTTATTCTGGATAGATCATTTTTTTAGGATCAACAATTTTATTGTAATTTTTTTCGTTTATTAAACCTGTTTTTAAGGTTTCATGTTTTAAGGTTGTATTATTTTTTAATGCAGTTTTAGCTATCTTTGCTGCTTTATCATATCCAATGTGTGGAGCTAATGCTGTAACTAGCATCAGTGAATTATCAAGATGTTCTTGAATTTTCTTTTTATTTGCTTTTATTCCTTTAACACAATACAGAGCAAAATTTTTTGTACTGTCCGCTATTAGGTCAATTGATTGCAATATGTTGTGAGCAATTAAGGGTTTAAAAACATTTAGTTCAAAATGACCATGGGATCCTGCCATAGTTATTCCATTGTGATTTCCAATTACTTTAACACAAACCATAGTGACAGCTTCACATTGTGTTGGATTTACCTTGCCTGGCATTATTGATGAGCCAGGTTCATTTTCTGGTAAAATTAATTCGCCATAGCCCGCTCTAGGCCCTGAGCCTAAAAAACGAATGTCATTTGAAATTTTCATTAATGCAACAGCACAGGTGTTTAAGGCACCTGAAAAGTTTACAATTGCATCGTGAGCTGCAAGTTCAGCAAATTTGTTTGGAGCTGGTTTAAATTTTATTTTTGTAAATTTTGTAATTTCTTTTACAATTTTTTTATCAAAATTTTTTTTTGAATTTATCCCAGTACCAACAGCGGTACCACCTTGAGCGAGAAATAATATTTCTTTTAAAGCATATTTTATTCTTTCTATACTTTTTTTAACTTGAAAATGATACCCTGAAAACTCTTGTCCAAGAGATAATGGGGTTGCATCTTGAAGATGAGTTCTTCCAATTTTTACAATATTTTTAAATTCATTAGATTTTCTTTTTAACTCTTTTTCTAAAATTTTTAAGCTTGGTAGCATTTTAGAAATAGTCTCTTTAGCAACAGAAATATGCATTGCAGTTGGAAAAACATCATTTGTAGATTGGGATTTATTTACATGGTCATTTGGATGAACTGGCTTCTTAGTTCCTTTCTTACCCCCTAATATTTCTATTGCTCTATTAGCAATAACCTCGTTTACATTCATATTTGTTTGAGTACCCGAACCTGTTTGCCAAACTTTTAGGGGGAAATTCTCATCTAGTTTGCCCTTGATAATTTCATCTGATGCTTTGATTATTGCTTTAGAAATTCTACCATCTATCAATTTGTCTTTTGCATGAACTATTGCAGCTGATCTTTTGATGATTGCAATTGATTTAATGATTGAAATATTAACTAAAATTTTACCTATATTAAAAAATTTATTAGATCTTTGAGTAGATGCACCCCAATACTTATCATTCGGGACATTTATGCTTCCAATACTGTCAAATTCTTTTCTTAATTTCATTGATAAATTTTAAGTAACAAATAATTATTAACATACAATAAATTTTTAAAAACATACAGGAGCATTATGTCGAATTTTAGTAAAGTAGGCACTTTCATGAAAACTTTTGGTCAGGAAGTTAAAACTAAACCATCATTTAGTAATGAAAAAATAAATAAATTAAGAATAGATCTCATTAAAGAGGAATTAGAGGAGCTAACAGAAGCTATGAATAATAAGGATTTATTGGAAGTAGCTGATGCGCTTACTGATATATTATATGTAACTTATGGAGCAGGGCATGCATTTGGAATAGATTTAGATAAATGTTTTGATGAGGTTCAAAATTCTAATATGAGCAAGTTAGGTGAAAATGGAAAACCAATTTACAACGATTCTGGAAAAGTAATGAAAGGTCCAAACTATTTTAAACCTGACCTATCTAAATTCGTAAATTAGATTTCTAATTTAAAGTCAACTGCAGGGACGCTGTGAGTAATACTTCCAACAGAAATTCTATCTACTCCAGTAGAAGCAATGGCTTTTACATTTTTTATGTTAACATTGCCAGAGGCTTCAGTTTCATAAAGTTTTTTTGCAATTTTGACACCTTTTCTTAAATTTTTGATACTCATATTATCTAGTAGAAGTGTATTAAATTTTAGACCCATAATTGATTTAAGCTGTTGGATTGTATCAACTTCAACTGTTATTTTTTTTCCTTTTTTATTTTTAATTGCCTTTATAACTAAACTTTTTAAATCTGAACTTGCTATATGATTATCTTTTATTAAATATTCATCGCTTAAATTGAACCTATGATTTGTTCCACCACCTAATTTTACCGCATACTTTTGTATAACTCTTAAATTTGGAATTGTTTTCCTAGTACAACAAATTTTAGTTTTTTTTCCAGCCAATTTTACAAATTGGTTGGTTTTAGTCGCTATTCCAGAAATATGAGATAAAAAATTTAAGGCAACTCTTTCCGCAATTAAAATATTTTTTGCTTTACCTTTAATGAGAGCCACTAAGCTCCCTTTTTTAGTTTTAGAACCATCTTTTTTCTTAATAATAAATTTAATTTTATTATCAATTAGTGAAAAAGTTTGTTTTGCGAATAACAATCCTCCAACAATTGCACTTTGATTTGATATTAATTTAACTACTACTGTTTTATTATTATCAATTAGACTTGATGTTATATCTCCTGAGGGATAAAGATCTTCGTTTAAAGCTAGTTTGACTGTACCTCGTATAAATTCTTTACTGAGTTTAATTTTTGACACTTAGTTATCTGCCAATTGCAGCCATTCTTTCAACAGGGATTCTTGCTTTTTCGATTGTTTCTTTATCCATTATTATTTCGCCAGTCTCATTTTCTAAACAATCTAATATTTTTGGAAGAGTGATTTTTTTCATATGAGGACAAAGATTACATGGTCTAATGAATTCTACATTTGGATTTTCAACTTGAATATTGTCACTCATTGAGCATTCAGTAACCATCATAACTTTTTTAGGTTGATTGTTTTTAACATAATCAATCATGCCACCAGTTGATCCGGCAAAGTCACTTGCTTTGATTACTTCTGGAGGACATTCTGGATGTGCTATGATTTTAATGCCAGGGTTATTTTTTCTAATATCATGTATTTCTTTTTCATTAAATTGGTCGTGAACCATGCATATCCCTTTCCAAGCAATAATTTCTACATTTGTTTGAGAAGCAACATATTTTGCCAGATAGTCGTCTGGTAAAAATATAACTTTTTTAACACCTAAAGACTCTACAATTTTTACTGCATTTGCAGATGTACAACAAATATCTGTTTCCGCCTTAACATCTGCCGAGGTATTTACGTATGAAACTACAGGGACACCTGGGTATTTTTCTTTTAGAAGTCTTACGTCTTTACCTGTTACAGATGATGATAATGAACAACCTGCGCCCATATCAGGAAGTAAAACTTTTTTTTCTGGACTCATCAATTTCGAAGTTTCTGCCATGAAATGAACTCCAGCCATAACAATTATATCTGCACTAGTTTTTGATGCTTCTATAGCTAGAGCTAAAGAGTCAGCAGCAACATCTGATATACCATGATAAATTTCAGGAGTTTGATAATTATGAGCAAGAATGATTGCATTCTTCTCTTTTTTTAATTGATTAATCCGATGAATATATGGAGCGTGCACAGACCACTCTATCTCTGGCATTATCTTTGAAATCTTTTGATAAATAGGATCTGTTGCTTTTCTTACTTCTTGTGTAAATTCCATGACGTTTTTTACCAATTTGAATGATGATTGTCATTCATTTATTATGACACATAATGCGGTCGTGCTGAAATTGGTAGACAGGCACGGTTGAGGGCCGTGTGGACTTAGTCCATGAGAGTTCGAGTCTCTCCGACCGCACCAAAGTTAATTTTATATAGGATTTTTCGATGGATAAATTACTTTCAGTAATATTTATGGTTGGGGTTTTGCTTTTAGTTCTACCAAGTTTTTTACAATCAAATTCTCAGTTAAAGCAATTTCTTAAAAATCTGAGTATTTGGATTATTGTAGTTTTTATAATTTTAATGATTGTTTATTTATTTAAATGACAAAATTAGTTTTTTATCCAATCAGGTTTCTTAATATTTATTGAAGCTTCTTTAGTTTTAAAATTTACTTTTTCATCAAAGTTTTCGTTTAAATATTTAATTAAAGCAAAAGGATAATCGCTATTTATTAAAACCTTACCTATTTCAATTTCATTATTATAAATACTTTCACCCTCATATAATTTTCCATTTATTACTTTTATTGGAAATAACCTCTTTGAAAGCTTATTCTTTAATTTAATTCGTGCAGTATTTTCCTGGCCAACATAACAACCTTTTTTGAAATCAATTCCATTTAATTCCTCAAAATTACATTCAATACCAAATAATTTGTCTTGTAACTTATTTAAATCCTTTGGAACTATCCCAAGTTTATGACTTAATGAATAATATTCTTTAAGATTAGCATCATGAAGATCTAGTTTTTTTAAAGATAGATAAAGTTTTTCTAAATTAATGATTAATCTAGCTCCCAGTTCTTTGTTTCTTGGGTCTAAAAAAATTGGATCTTCTCTATATTTAATTGTGAATCCAGTTTGATTTTTTGCTTCACTAAAAGTTAAGAATTTTTCATGAGAGAATGCCGCAACAACAAATTCATTACTAAGATTAAGAATTTCAACATTTGATCTTAGCTTATATAGGGATAATTTTTTGAATAACTCTTTAGCTTGAGATTTTTCACAATCTAAAAGATATCCAGACTTATGTTTTACAATTATAAATTCATATAAAAATTTACCTTGAGGTGTAAGTAATGAACTAAAACAACTATTTACATCGCTTACTTTGTTTATATCATTACTTATAAGATTTTGAAGAAACTCCTTAGCATCTTCTCCATTGATATAAAGAATTGCTCTATCATCTAAAATATAAACATTTTTAATATTCATAATTGCTAAACTATAAAATGTAATATAATAACAATTTCTTAAAATGTTAGATCTTATAATTAGAAACGGACAATGTTACATCAATGGTGAGTTAAAAGATGTTGACGTTGCTGTAAAAGATGGAAAAATTCAACATATTGGACAAATTTCAGAAGAGACAAAAGAGACAATTAATGCAGAGGGCCATACGGTATTACCTGGTTGCATAGACACCCAAACACATTTTAGAGAACCAGGATCAACGGATACAGAGGATCTTCACTCAGGGAGTAGAGCAGCAATAGCAGGAGGAATTACAAGTGTATTTGAAATGCCCAATACTAATCCACCAACTTCAAATATGAAAGAGTTTCAAAGGAAACTAGATCTCGCTAAAAACAGAATGTATTCCAATTATGCTTTCTATTTTGGAGCAACAGCCGACAATGCAGATGATTTAGCAAGTCTAGAGGGTTTAGAGGGTTGTTGTGGTATTAAACTTTTTGCAGGATCATCTACTGGTAACTTATTAGTTGATAATGAAAATGATATAGACAAAGTTTTTCAAAACGCATCAAAAGTAGTAGCGGTTCATTCTGAAGACGAGGCAATTTTAAATTTAAACAAGAAATTAATAAAAGAGGGCGATGTTCACACCCATCCGATATGGAGAAGTGCAGAATGTGCAATAGCATCAACTAGGAGAATTGTTCGAATTGCAGAAAAGCACAATAAAAAAGCTCATGTTCTTCATATTACAACAAAAGAGGAAATTGACTTTCTTTCTCAACACAAAGGAAACATTACATTTGAGATTACTCCCCAGCATTTAACTCTTTATGCTCCAGATTGTTACGACAAGCTTGGAACTTACGCTCAAATGAACCCACCCTTAAGAGATAAATCTCATTATGACAGGTTGTGGTATGGAGTAAGAAATAATTTTAATGATACTATTGGATCTGATCATGCCCCACATTTAAAAGAAAATAAAGATAAGGTATATCCAAATACTCCTTCAGGAATGCCAGGAGTTCAAACTTTAATGCCTGTAATGTTAAATCACATAAATGATGGAAAATTATCTCTTAATCAATTGATGAACTTTGTTTGTGAAAATCCAGTGAAAATTTTTGGAATAAAAAATAAAGGATTTATAAAAGAAGGTTATGATGCTGACTTCACAATTGTAGATATGAACAAAACAATTGAAATTAAAAATGAAAATATAGAAAGTAAATGTAAGTGGTCACCATTTAATGGATTTAAATTTAAGGGAACGCCTACCCATACAATAATTGCTGGAAAAATTAAAATGCAGGAAGGAAAAATTTTAGGCGATCCAGATGGCACACCTTTGCAGTTTAGCTAAGCTTTCCAGTAAAACTATTTACTAAAATTACACCAATCACGATTAAAAATAATCCTAATATTGCCTGCCAAGCCAAAGTTTGTTTGAAAAATATATAGCCTAGTATTGCTATTGTAAAAATACCTAAGCCACTCCATGTTGCATATACAATTGCAATTGGAAGTTTGTTAACTACAAAAGTTAATAAATAAAAAGCAGCAAGATAAAAAGCAGATAGAGCAATTGTAGGTATAAGTTTAGTAAAGTTTTGAGAAATAGGAAGTAACATTGTGCCAGCAACTTCACAAAATATTGCTCCTATTAAAAATATATAAGTCTTAACCATTATTTAAGATTTTATTTTTAATTAAGTCTTCCTTTATTTCTGTTAAAATTACTGGGTCATCAATTGTTGGAGGAACTTTATACTCAACGTTATCAGCAATTTTCCTAATTGTTCCTCTTAAAATTTTTCCTGATCTCGTTTTTGGTAACCTTTTAATAACAATTACAACCTTGAACGCAGCAACTGGTCCAATTTTATCTCTCACCATTTGCACACATTCTTTAGATATAGTGTCATTATCTTTATCAACACCAGACTTTAAAACTACTAATCCAATGGGTAATTGACCTTTTAATTTATCTGCAATTCCAAGCACCGCGCATTCCGCAACTGATTGATGTTCAGATAAAACTTCTTCTATTGCACCTGTAGACAATCTATGACCTGCTACATTTATAATATCGTCAGTCCTAGACATTATCCAAATGTAACCATCATCATCGATATGACCCGCATCATATGTTTGGTAGTAACCTTTATAATTAGACATATAGTTTTCTTTATATCTTTGATCTGCATTCCATAATGTTGGGAACGTTCCTGGAGGTAAAGGGAGTTTTACAACAATGTCTCCCATTTCGTTTGATTTTGCTAGAGATTGATCTGGCTTTATGATTTTTACATCATATCCAGGTACAGCCTTGCATGCTGAACCATATTTAGTTTCCATCATTTCAATACCAGTGCAATTTGAGCTTATTGCCCAGCTAGTCTCTGTTTGCCACCAATGATCGATCACAGGAACTTTTAGTAAACTCTCAGCCCATTTAATGGTATCTGGATCAGCTCTTTCTCCTGCAAGAAACAAGCTTTCAAAACTACTTAAATCATATTTTGAGAAAAATTTACCTTCAGGATCCTCTTTCTTAATTGCCCTAAAGGCTGTTGGTGCTGTAAAAAGAGATTTTACTTTATAGTCTGAAATAATTTTCCAAAAAGCACCTGCATCTGGAGTTCCTACAGGTTTACCTTCAAACAAAACAGTAGTGCATCCTTTGAATAAAGGAGCATAGACAATATATGAGTGCCCAACAATCCAACCAATATCACTTGCAGACCACCAAATATCATTTGTATCAATGTTATAGATATTTTTCATAGTCCATTTGAGTGCAACAATGTGGCCTCCGATATCTCTAACTATCCCCTTAGGAGTGCCAGTTGTACCTGATGTATATAAAATATATGCAAACTCATTTGAGTTCATCTCAACACATTCAGCGTCTTTAGCGTTAGAGATAACTTCCTTCCAGCTGACCTCACTTGGAGCATTTAATTTAACCTCATGTCCAGGTCTTTGAAATAAAATCATTTTCTCAATTTTGTGATTGGCTATTTTTACAGCCTCATCAACAAGTGGTTTGTACTCAACGGTTCTTCCTGGCTCAAAACCACAGGAAGCAGTCACTAATAATTTTGCTTTACTGTCATCTATTCTGCTTGCAAGCTCATTTGATGCAAAGCCACCAAAAACTACTGAGTGTATTGCCCCAATTCTACCACAAGCGAGCATAGCAATTACCGCTTCAGGGATCATTGGCATATAAATTATTACCCGATCACCCTTACTAACGCCTTGAGCCCTTAATGCTCCAGCAAATTTAGAAACGTTTGATCTTAGCTCCTCATAAGTGAACTGATTTTTGTTACCTGTAATAGGACTATCGTAAATTAAAGCTGTTTTTTGACCTCTACCTTGGTCAATATGAATGTCTAAAGCATTGTAACAAGTGTTTGTCATCCCATCTTCGAACCATTTATAGAAAGGTGGGTTTGATTTATTCAAAATTTTTGTTGGTTTTTTAAACCAAAAGATGTCCTCTGATGCCTCTTGCCAAAACTTTTCAGGATTCTTTATAGAATTTTCGTAAATTTGATTAAACTTAGAAGACATAAAAATTTGATTCGATTTCCTTATTTTTTTTGATTTTTAACTTATAAATTGTATTTAATTTTAAAAATTAAGTAAAATCAATGAGAATTAGTCACAATTAAGTCTTCATTTATCTAATTTAATTTGCTATGAACCGCAAAATTGGCTTAAGGAAACTTAAGTCTAGTTTATATAAACTAAATAAATAAAAACTAACGAAGAGGGAGTTTTTTATGAAAAAACTTAAACTGTTTGCTTTAGCAGCTATGGCCTTGATAGGTTTTTCAGGTATAGCTATTGCAGCAGACGCAACGATGTTGATGCAAGATGACTTCGTAGGAATTTCATTCTGGGTTATCTCTATGGGAATGCTAGCAGCTACTGCTTTCTTTTTCATGGAAGCAGGCAATGTCGCATCAGGCTGGAGAACATCAGTTATTGTTGCTGGTCTAGTAACTGGTATTGCATTCATACACTACATGTACATGAGAGAAGTATGGGTTGCTACTGGAGACTCGCCAACTGTTTACAGATACATTGACTGGTTAATCACTGTGCCATTACAGATGGTAGAATTCTATTTAATTCTAGCAGCTATTGGTAAAGCAAACTCTGGAATGTTCTGGAGATTGTTAATTGGTTCATTAGTAATGCTAATCGGTGGATACTTAGGTGAAGCAGGATACATTAATGCTACACTAGGTTTCATCATCGGAATGGCAGGTTGGGTATACATTCTTTATGAAGTATTCTCAGGTGAAGCTGGTAAAGCTGCATCTAAGAGCGGTAACAAAGCTCTTGTAACTGCATTCGGAGCAATGAGAATGATTGTTACAGTAGGTTGGGCAATTTACCCATTAGGTTATGTATTTGGTTACCTAACAGGTGGAGTAGATGCTGACTCACTAAACGTTGTTTATAACTTAGCTGACTTCATTAACAAAATTGCATTTGGTCTAGTAATCTGGGCTGCTGCAACTAGTTCAAGCGGAAGAAGAGCTAAATAAAACAGCTTAATTAAAATTAAATTAGGGCAAGTATGTTCTACATACTTGCCCTTTTTTTTTAAGTACATATATCTTAATAAATGCCCAAAATTATTTATAATACCCATGACAACAAATCCTATACCATTGATGTTCAAAATGGATTAACAGTAATGGAAGGTGCTGTTCAAAATGATATTCCGGGCATCGACGCTGATTGTGGTGGAGGAATGGCTTGCGCAACATGTCATGTTTATGTTGATGAAGAGTGGATGCAAAAATTACCACAAAAAGATGATGGCGAAGAAGATATGTTGGATATGGCTTTTGAACCAAAAAAAAATAGTAGACTAAGTTGCCAAATAATTGTGTCGGATGAATTAGATGGTTTGATTGTTAATATTCCGTCAAAGCAAAGTTAGATTATGAATAAAACAGATGCATTAATAATTGGAGCAGGTCCTACCGGTCTATTTACAGCTCATCAACTTAAATTAATTGGCTTGGACTGTGAGATAGTAGACAACTTAGATAAAATTGGTGGTCAGTGTATAGAACTCTATCCTGATAAACCTATTTATGACATACCAGCAGTTCCTGAGTGTACAGGAGAGGAACTTACAAACAATTTAATTAATCAAATTAAACCTTTTAATATAAAAACTCATTTAGGCGAAAGAGTTGATGAAGTTAAAAAAGATGGTGAGAATTGGTTTGTAAAAACAAATTTAGGTAAAACTTTTTTAACTCCTAATGTAATAATTGCTGGAGGAGTAGGTTCTTTCGAGCCTCGAAAATTTTCTCCTAAAGAATGTGAAAAATTTGAGAATAAATCAATATTTTACTCAGTAAAAGATAAAACTATATTTGAAGGAAAAATAGTTTCAATTTTTGGCGGAGGTGACAGTGCTTTAGATTGGGCTGTAGAGCTATCAAAAACTTGTAAGGTTAATCTAATACATAGGCGTGATGATTTTAGAGGTGCACAAGCAACAGTTGATAAAGTTCATGAGCTAGCTAAATCTGGAAAAATTAATCTTTATACCAAGTACCAACTCACAAATGTAGTTGGTGAGGATAACTTAGAAAGTATAGAGATAAAACACGACAGTAAAGAGGTAAAGATAATTAAAACAGATTTTGTAATGGGTTTTTTTGGTTTAATTATGCAACTTGGTCCAATTGCAGATTGGGGACTAAATATTGATAAAAAAACAGTAGCTGTTGATACAGAAAAATTTGAAACTAACCAAAAAGGAATTTATGCTGTTGGAGATATATGTTCTTACCCAGGAAAATTAAAACTTATTTTATCTGGATTTCATGAGGGAGCCCTCGCAGCAAGAGCGTGTTTTAAATTAGCAAGACCTAATGAAAAATATAGATTTGAATTCACAACCTCCTCCAAAACTATTAAAGACAGACTTGGTGTAAAAAGTGATTGAGCTATTTTCAGCTAATACACCTAACGGGTGGAAAATTAGTATTATGCTAGAAGAGGTAGGTTATGATTACAAAGTAACTAAAGTTGACATTGGTAAAGAAGAACAATTTAAATCTGATTTCTTAAAGATAAGTCCCTTTGGAAAAATTCCAGTCATAACTGATCATGATAATAAAAAAAGTGTATTTGAATCCGGGGCAATTTTAATCTACTTAGCAGAAAAGAGTGGAAAACTTTATGATAAAGAGAATAGATTAATCATTAATCAATGGTTAATGGCTCAAATGGGTACAGTAGGTCCTATGATTGGTCAACATCATCAGTTTCATCACTATAACCCTGGTAAAAGTAAATTTGGTGAAGAAAGATATTTTAAAATTACGAAAAGAATTTATGGAGAATTAGATGCAAGATTAAAAGAAACTAGATTTCTTGCAGGCCCAGATTACACAATTGCAGATATTGCAACTTGGCCATGGATGGCAAGACATGAATGGCATGATATTGGTTTAAAAAATTATAAATATTTATCAAGATGGTACTTGGAGATAGCTGATAGGGATGCTGTCAATAAAGGTTATAGTTTTATGGATGAAAATGCTAAAGTTCCTAAACTTTAAAATCTATCCAAATAATCTATAAATTGTGCTCAAAATCCCATAACCTGAAAATTCAATAGCTACAATTACAATAATAATTAAAATTAATTTTTTATTCATTTTAAAAACAAATATAATAACAGCAAAATCCAAAAGAAAGGGTAGTAAAAGTAAATATATTTTTTAGCAAAAAGAAATGAAATTGATTTCTGCTTAGATAATTTTTTTTTCATTTTTAATCATCTGCATGAACTTTTTCATCTTTTTCATGCTTTTCTTGTGCTGCAATAGTATATTTAGCTACAGGTCTTGCCATTAACCTTTTTAACCCTATTGGTTCTGCTGTATCCAAACAATAACCATAAGTATCTTCTCTAATTCTTCTTAATGCTTTATCAATTTCTGATATTAATTTAATTTGCCTATTGATTGCTTTCATCTCTACATTGCTATCAATATAAGAGTTTGCTTGATCAACGATATCAGCAGAAATATTATTGTCATCCATGGCACCATTATAAAGAGCTTCATTGTTAGCTTTGATTAATTCTTTTTTCCATTCTGTAAGCCTTATTCTGAAATATACTTTGTGTTTTTCGCACATATATTTTTCATTTTCTTTTGGAACGTAAGTGTTTGAAATTTTTACAGGTCCTTTTGAAACAACTTTAGTTACAGCTTTTATAGGTTTTCTTACAACTTTAGTTTTAGATTTTGATACTTTTTTTTTTACTTTAGCAGTCTTTGGCATAGCTTAATTTTGATCGCTCGAAGTATATTCAGCAAAATAGGGGTGTCAAGCAAGCTGAATTGTTATAAATTAATAATTATGAACCTAAATATTAAAAATATTAACAAGATTTTTTACGTTTTTATTACTGTTCATCTAATTATTTGGACTTTGATTCCTTCTATTACAAATCAAAATTTACCTTTAGATACAATTGAAGCATTAGCTTGGGGTAGTAATTTAGATTGGGGTTTTAATAAGCATCCACCAATGAGTGCTTTTTTTTCAGAAATTTTTTACAAAATTTTTGGGTCACAAGATTGGTCGTATTATTTATTAAGTCAAATTTTTATTATTATTTCCTTTTATTATGTATTTAAATTTTCAAAAGAATTATTACAAAATGATTTATTAGCACTAATTTCAGTCTTATTAATTGAAGGAATATATTTTTATAATTTCACAACCCCTGAATTTAATGTAAATGTGTGTCAATTACCTTTTTGGTCATTAACAGTCTATTATTCTTGGAAAATTTATAACGGAAAAAATATTAATTTTTCAGATTGTCTCTTAGTTGGTTTTTTTGCAGCATTGGGTTTTTTATCGAAATATTTATTTATCTACTTATTAATTTCAATAGACCTCTTATTTATTTATTTAATTTTTATTAAAAAGGAAAGAAAATTTGATTTTAAATATTTGTTAACTATTGAGGTATTTTTAATAGTGCTTGTTCCACATCTAATTTGGTTAAATAATAATGAATATATAACTTTTACTTACGGTCTGGCTAGAACTGGTTTAGAACAGGCAAGTATACTTGATCATATAAAATTTCCTATAATTTTTATCAGTAAACAAATTGTAATCCTGATTCCTTTTTTGATAATGGTTTTGCTTTTAGTAAAAAAAATTAAATTCAAATTTAATTTAAAAGATAAAAAACTACTTTTTTTATTGGCAATTAATATTTTACCGTTCTTATTAATGGTTATAACTTCAATGATAAGTGGTTCTAATATTAGAACTATGTGGATGACACCATTTTATTTATTTTTTGGAGCTTTTTTTGTTTACTATTTTAAATCAGAAATAAATCAAAAAAAACTCAAAATTTTTTCTTACGTTTTTGTATTATTATTTTTATTGAGCCCCTCGCTTTATGCTTATATTTCACTTTCAAAAGATAACAAAAGGACGGATTACTTTGGAAAAGATATTGCAGATCTTATTGAAAGAAGATGGAATAAAAATTTTTCAAATGAAATTATGTATGTCGTAGGTGATGAATGGTATGCAGGTAATTTATCTTATCATATGAGTAATAGACCAAAATGGTATCTTACTATTGATAAAAAAGTAGATCAATTAGATCCCACTGGTGGTTTGATTTACGTTGGTAATGCTGAAATACTGAAGAATTTATGTCCTGGTGAATTTGGAAAAATTGATAATCAAGGGATTTGTATGATTGGATTAAGAAAATAAATGAAAATTATATTATTAATCCCAATTTATAATGACAGAGAATCTTTAAAAAAATTAATTGAAAATATTAATTATGAGGTAAAAGATTTAAATTCTGAAATATCAGTCATCGCTATAAATGATGCATCATCTCAGCAAATTATTGATACTTATCAAGACTTAGAAAATTTTCTTTCATTTGAGATAATAAATATGAAAGAAAATAGAGGCCATGCAAGATGTATTGCCACAGGTTTAAAATATATTTTTGAAAAAAAAGAATTTGATTTTGTAATTCCGATGGATGGTGATGGAGAAGATAGACCTGAAGAGATTAAAAAATTTATTGAAATTGCAAAACAAAATGGAAATAAATCAATTGTTGGAGAAAGAACAAAAAGATCAGAAAGTTTATTTTTTAAATTTTGTTACCAATTTCATAAATTTTTAACATTAGTATTTACTGGACATTCTATTAAATTTGGAAATTTTACATGTTTATCTAAGTTAACGATTAAAAAGATGCTTAATGAAAAAGCTACTTGGAACAGTTTTTCAGGATCTTTAAAAAAAATTGAAAAAGATTTAATTTCTATACCATCAATAAGAGGTAAAAGATATTTTGGGCCATCTAAGATGAGTTTTTTTAATTTATTGAAACATTCTCTTTCAATAATAAGTGTTTTTAGAAAAACAGTTTTAATTCGTTCAGCCTTATTCATAATTTTTTATATTTTACTAATTAAAAGCTATGCATCAGTTATTACATCAATTCCATTAATTTTACTTTTAATTATGATATATTCTATATCTGCTTTAGCTTTGAGAGAAAATATTGATGAATTAAATAATTCCTTAACAAATATTCATGATATTGATAATATTAAATAAGTGGCAAAAAAATTAGGATCATTTTTATTATTTTTTTTAATTTCAAATTTTTGTTTTGCATCGGATTTTAAAAAAATTAAAAAAAAGGCTACTATTAAAAAACCTGAAATTATATTTCCAATTCAAGGAAATAAGAAAAATTGTATTAAAGATTTGTATATCAGCCCAGATATAAATTATGTTAAACCTGTATTAAAAGTTAAAGCACCCTCTGGATACGGTCTTGATAATAGGTTCGATTATGCACTAAGTAAATTCCAAGATTTTAGTTTCCCATGTGGAGGGGGAAATCTCGAGGCTTGTGAAAATGTGAAAAGGATAATCTTAGAGTGGGCAAAAGCAAATGCTGCAAAAAGAACAGGACCATCTGATGGTGAGGGTAGACACTGGAATGATACGTTAACTGTAAATCTTTATATAGCATCACCTATGATGGCTGCATATTCATTTGCTAAACAAGTGATAGATATACCAGAGTTTGAGGATAAAATAATTAAAGAATGGTTTAAAAAAATTGTCAAAAAAAACGCGCATTTGATGTACAATTATTCAAATTATAAACCAGGATCAGGAGCAACTGGCACACCTAAAAGAGCTCATAATCATGCTTTATCATCTGCAATGAGCCACATGCAATTAGGAATATTGCTTAATGATAATAAACTATTCAGAACTGCTTTTAGAAACTTTCAAGCAGCTATAAAATATCAAAGAAAAGATGGAAGCATGCCAATAGAAACACGGCGGGGAGGTAGGGCAATGTTTTATCAAGCTAGAGCCATGAATGCTTTAGCTGTTATTGCTATATTAGCAGAAAACCAAGGTTATAATATTTGGGATTATGATCATAAAGGAAAAAATTTTCATAACATTGTTAAATTTTTTATAGATTTTACTGAAAATAATGAAATTGTTTTTAAGTATGCAAAAAGCATGAAGCATCCAGGACCTGCTAAAAATTATAAAAGACAGGATTTAAATAGTAGATCAAGTAGTAATTGGGGCTGGTTGTACGCTTATGTAACTAGATTTCCTGATCATGAAAATACCCAAAGATTAAAAAAATGGTCTCAAGATAAAAGTAATCTTAATAGTTACCAGTGGGATATTGTTCAGCATTATTTAAATATTAGGAAAAGACCTTTTGGGTCAGCTTCTTGGACAGTAGTTGAACCCAATTGTCATTTTACTAAATAGCTCTAATAGTCGGTAAACAATAAAAATCAGCAGTATCTATTTTAGACGAATATTGTCTTCTCATGTTCCATTTCTTATGTACGCCAGCACTTGCAAGACTTAATGTGGATCTGCCATATCTGTAATTAGTATTATCAATTGATTGCATCAAACTTTTTATCTTTTCATCTTTTTCTGATGAAAATAAATTTTTTCTACCATCATCATTACGTAGTCCTGTCAGCATGACACCTGCTTTCTGGTATCGATAGCCGTTTTTGAAGATATTTTCTAAAATCGAAACTGCAGTTTTGACAGTTTCAATACTATTGTTTGTTGCAATTGGAAAATCAATTGTCTTTGCATTTGAATAATAACCGTAGTCTCTTTGAAAAGGACTTGTTCTAACAAAAACTGTAATTGCTTTTGCAACTAAAGACTCTGATCTAATTTTTTCAGATGCATTTAAGCAATAGTTTGCAACTGCTTCCTTTAGTTCTTGAAACTTTTCAATTCTTTTTCCAAATGATCTTGAAACCACACAGCTTTTTCTTTTTGTTTGTGTTGTTTCTAAGTCAATGCATGGCACACCTCTAAGTTCCATTGCAGTTCTTGAACCTAAAACATTAGAAGATTTTTTAATCCATGTATTAGACTTATTCTTAAGTTGTTTTGCATTGTAAATACCATTCTTTTGATAAAACTTTGTAAGCTGTCTACCAACACCCCAAACATCATTGATTTCAACTTTTTCTAAGATAGGATCTAAATTTTCTATTCCAATTAAGCTGGTTACCCCTGATTGTTTTTTCTTTGCAATGTGATTTGCAATTTTACTTAAAGTTTTAGTTTTAGCGATACCAATGCTTGTCGGAATTCCAGTCCATTGTAAAACTGTTTCTCTAATTTCCTGCCCCACTTTTTCAACCTCTGAGTCTGGAAAATTAGATAAATCTATAAATGCCTCATCAATAGAGTACACCTCTATTTCAGTATTAAATCTTTTCAGAGTTCTCATTACTCTTCTAGATAAATCTCCATATAAAGAGTAATTAGATGAAAAAACTTCAACTTTATTTTTAACAATAATATCTTTTGCTTTAAAATAAGGTTCTCCCATTTTAATTCCTAAAGCTTTAGCTTCATTTGATCTTGAAATTATACAGCCATCATTATTAGATAAAACAACAACTGGTTTTCTTCTTATTTTAGGATTAAATAATCGCTCACAAGAAACATAAAAAGAATTACAGTCAATTAATGCTATTTTTTTAGTACGTAGAATGGATGACATAAGTCACAACCCCCCAAATAAAAATATCTTGTTCTTCGTTAATTAAAATTCTATTAGAAAAATCTTTAGATCCAGAAGTTAAAAATTTTTTGTCTTTTTCTTGAACTAAAGTTTTAACAACAAGTTCGTCATGAACATTTGCAATCACAGTTGAAAAGTTTTTTGGTTTTAAACTTTTGTCGACGACTAATAAGTCTCCATCATTTATTCCAACATCGACCATAGATTTACCTTGAACTCTAATGATGAAAGTAGCCGGAACATTTTTTATCAAATGCATGTTCAGATCAATATCTTCTTCAATATAATCAGTAGCAGGCGAAGGAAAACCAGCGCCCGCTTTATGCAGATAATAAGGGATTGTTAGTTTCATGTTCTTGTTTTGTTCTAATTTATAGCCTATTTATTTAATACACTCAAGAGGTTGTATTTTGAGTCTGTAACTGAATCAAAAGTGAATCAAAACGTGAACATTAAAACTATATTTTGTATGCTTGTGGATAACTTCAACCACTAGTAGTTTAAGTTGGTTATTAAGTTATATAAATTTTAATTTGATTATGAGTATTTTAGATTTTGTAATGGTTGGCTCAAATGATTATAAAAAATCAAGCGAGCTATATGATGCTGCATTTGAACCTTTAAAGTTAAAAAAAATACTAACTACAGAAAAATATATTGGTTATGCTCATTTAAGTGAACCTGAGAAAGTAATATTTTATATAACTAATCCAGTTAATGGTAAACCAGCGACTACGGGTAATGGATCACAAGTAACACTGTTAGCAGATTCAAAAGAGGCAGTAGAAAAGTTTTATGAGATTGCAATTTCGAAAGGAGCAAAAGATGAGGGAGCGCCAGGTGTTAGAAAAGACGGAAATTACTATGGATATATCCGAGACTTAGATGGGAATAAGATTGCAGCAAAAAATATTTTAAAATAAAAAAGGAGTTATATGAAACTAAATTGTCATTGTGGAGCTGTTGAAGCAGAAATTAATGCTACAGTTAATGAATTAGCAAAAATTGTAAGATGCAATTGTTCTATTTGTAAAAGAAAAAATGCAACAATGGGGATGGTTAAAAATGAAGACTTTAAAGTTACTAAAGGAGAAGATAAATTAAAACTTTATCAGTATCATACTAAAGTTGCTAATCATTACTTTTGTACTGAATGTGGAATTTACACTCATCACAATCCTAGAAGTGCTCCAATTATGACAGGATTTAATCTAGGCTGTGTAGATGAAGTAAAAGTAGAAGATTTAAAAGAAGTAGCTAACTTTGATGGTTTAAACCATCCAATGGATCAAGAAAAATAAAAGTCCAATGCAATTAGCTGAAGAGTGTTTTAAGAAGGTTAAAAAAGATTGTTTTAAGTTTATAAAATCACAAGAAACTTCTACCGAAAAGTTTGGCAATAAAGAAGGAATGATTAAGAACTTTTTAATTCCAATATGTTTTTGGATTGTAAAAAAAGCAAATAATCAAAAACCTTACTTTGTTGGATTAGCTGGAGGACAAGGTACAGGTAAAACAACAACAAGTTCAATATTAAAGATAATATTAGAAAAGTATTTTAAACTTAAAGTATTTAAAATTTCAATTGATGATTTTTATAAAACAAGAAAAGAAAGAATATCTTTATCAAAAAAAATACATCCAATGTTGCTTACCAGAGGTGTTCCTGGAACTCATGATATTAATATGATGTTGGATTTCTTTAAAAAATCTAAAGCAAAAAAATTCAAGAAATTGAAACTACCAAATTTTAATAAGGCAATTGATGACAGATTTCCTAAAAATAAATGGAATAAAATAAATCAAAGACCAGATGTTATTATTTTTGAAGGGTGGTGTGTTGGAGCAAGAGCAGAAACTAATAAGACGTTAAAAAAATCAATTAATTCTATGGAAAAAGCTAATGATCAAAAACTGATTTGGAGAAAGTATGTAAATCAACAATTAAAAACTAAATATAAAAAGCTATATTCTCAGTTAAATTGTATGATTTACTTAAAAGCAAAAAACTTTAGTTTATTGCAGAAGTGGAGATTAAAGCAGGAACGTAAACTTTGGTTAAAAACAAAGAAAAAAGGTGTTCATAAAATAATGAGGAAAAGGGACGTAATAAATTTTATGCAAACTTACCAAAGAATTACTCAAAACATGTTTAAAAATACGCCTAAATATGCATCTATAATTGTAAATTTAAACAGTAACCATCAAATTAAAACTGCTGTATATAAATCGAAATGAAAAAAATATTTATCATAGTTATCGCATCAATATTCTATTTAAGTAACGCTTTAGCAGTTACTCTTCTCGATGCATTAAATCAAACTTATCAAACCAATATTCAATTAAATGCTGAAAGAGAAAATATTAAAGCATCGGAGGAAGATGTAAATATTGCTAAAAGTGATTATAAACCTTCATTAACTTTAAGTGGATCTCAAAGCTTTGAAAATACTAATAAACTTACTAACCAAAGTGGAGGTGATGCAACAATTAATGATGTAGATCCATTAACAACCTCTATTAAATTAGAACAAACTCTACTAGATTATGGAAGAGATTTAACGCTAAAAAAAAATATTACAGCCCTAAATCTTGCAAAAGCACAACTGGTTAAAAAAGAACAAGATGTTCTTCACAATGCCATCTACGCATATACAAACTTAATTTTTGCAAGAGAAACGCTTGAGATTAATTCTAAAAATTTAAATTTATTAATTAGACAAGTTGAAAATGATAAAATCAGAAGAGACAGAGGTCAAATTACAAATACTGACCTAGCGCAATCTGAATCTTCACTAGCAGGAGCACAAGCTCAATTTGCAAAAGCTAAAAGTGACTTATTAATTAGTAAGCTTAATTATGAGAATATAATTGGAAAAATTAGTGATCCAAATCAATTACAAAAGAACAAAAATGCAATTGTCTCTTTGCCATCTACTTTAGATGAAGCATTAAATCTTTCAAAACAAAACAACCCAGATATTTTAATTGCAAAATTGGACTTAGAAAAATCTGAAAAAGAATTAGAAATTTCCGAATCTGATTTAAAACCTACTGCATCATTATCGTTACAAAGAACTTATACAGATGATTTAAGTGCTACCGTAGACGAAAAAGAACAAGATGTATTAAAAGCCACTCTTAGCTGGCCTTTTTATTCTGGTGGAAAAAAACGATCAACAATTAATAAAAATTCAAATCTAACAACTCGAAAAAGATTACTTTTAGATGATGCAGTTAGAACAAATGAAACTAATGTTGCAAGTGCATGGTCAAGTTTGCAATCTTCAGAAAGTTTTCTGAACTCAGTGAAAGTTCAAGTAAGTGCCTCCCAAATAGCTTATGAAGGAATTGTTGCTGAGTACGAAAGAGGATCAAGAACAACTCTTGATGTTATTCAATCAAATTCATTATTACTTTCTGCTCAAATTTCTTTAGCAAGTTCTGAGAAAAATTACCTAATGGCTCAATACAGCTTGTTAAAGGCAGTAGGACTTCTCAATAGCCAGTATCTAAAACTTAAGTAAATATTTGTTTTTTTGGCTAAAAAATAAATATATTGCTAATGAGAACAAAATGTGTACATTTATTTGATGATTCGAGTGTTAAAAAATTTAAAAAAAGAGGCAAAAAATGACAAAAAATAACCTAAAAGTAGTTAAATCTACTAAAGATCAAGAAATGGATGTTAAAGAGAAGAACAAAGCACTAGATGCTGCAATAGCACAAATTACAGATAATTTTGGAAAAGGCTCTGTAATGAAGCTTGGTGAAAAGAGAGCAATGGATATTGAGTCTGTTTCAACAGGTTCTTTAAGTCTTGATTTAGCTTTAGGCATAGGTGGATTACCAAAAGGAAGAATTATAGAAGTTTATGGACCAGAGTCATCTGGAAAAACAACATTAGCATTACAAGTTGTTGCTGAAGCTCAAAAAGCTGGAGGCATTTGTGCGTTTGTTGATGCAGAGCATGCATTAGATCCAGTTTATGCAAAAAAATTAGGTGTAAATACTGAAGAGCTTTTAATTTCACAACCAGATACTGGTGAACAAGCATTAGAAATCGCTGATACACTAGTAAAATCAGGCTCTATTTCAGTAATTGTTATTGACTCTGTTGCAGCTTTAACTCCTAAAGCAGAAATTGAAGGTGAGATGGGAGATCATCACGTTGGTCTTCAATCAAGATTAATGAGTCAGGCGTTAAGAAAATTAACCGGTTCAATATCAAACACAAACACAATGATGATTTTCATTAACCAAATCAGAATGAAAATTGGAGTCATGTTTGGAAGTCCAGAAACAACATCGGGTGGTAATGCACTTAAGTTTTACTCGTCTGTAAGAATGGATATTAGAAGAATTGGTGCTATCAAAGATAAAGATGAGATTATTGGTAACTCTACAAGAGTGAAAGTAGTTAAGAATAAAGTAGCACCACCATTTAAAGTTGTTGAATTTGACTTGATGTATGGAAGAGGAATTAGCAAGATGGGTGAATTAGTCGATCTTGGTTCAAAAGCAGATATAATTGAAAAATCAGGTGCTTGGTATGCTTACAAAGGAGAGAAGATTGGTCAAGGTAGAGAAAATGCTAAGACTTATCTGGCTCAAAATCCTAAAGTTGCTGCAGAAATTGAAATGGCAATTAGAGAAAAAGCAGGGGTGATTTCAAAGAAAATAGAAGGAAATCCAATTGATCCTGAAAAATTAGAGAAAGAAAAGAAAGTAGCTGAAAAAGAAGAGGCTGATAAAGCAGAAGCTACTCCACCATCTAAAAAGAATTAATAGGTCATCTTTATTAATAAAAGGCGCTTAATTTAAGCGCCTTTTTTCCCTTCGATATCTAGACATAGAATAAAAAAGCTGTATTTTAAAAATATGGCAGACAAAACACTCAATGAAATAAGAAATACTTTCTTAAAGTATTTTGAAAAGAACGATCATAAGATTGTGGAATCTAGTAATTTGGTTCCAAATAATGATCCTACTTTAATGTTTGCCAATTCAGGGATGGTTCAATTTAAAAACGTTTTCACAGGATTAGAAAAAAGAGATTACGTTAGAGCGACAACTTCACAAAAATGTGTAAGGGCAGGTGGTAAGCATAACGACTTAGAGAATGTTGGTTATACACCAAGACATCATACATTTTTTGAGATGTTAGGGAATTTTTCCTTTGGTGATTATTTTAAAGAGCAAGCAATTCATTATGCCTGGGATTTAATAACCAAAGATTTTGGAATAGATAAAAACAGGCTTTATGTAACTGTATTTCATGAGGATGATCAGGCATTCAATTTTTGGAAGAAAATTGCGGGTTTTAGCGATAATAGAATTATTAGGATAGCAACTTCAGATAATTTTTGGTCGATGGGTGAGACTGGACCATGTGGACCTTGCTCTGAAATCTTTTTTGATCACGGTGACCATTTACCAGGAGGATTACCTGGAACTAAAGATGAAGATGGAGACAGATTTATAGAAATTTGGAATTTAGTCTTTATGCAATTTGAACAAGTTACAAAAGACAAAAGAATTAATCTTCCAAAACCGTCAGTTGATACTGGAATGGGATTAGAGAGAATTGCAGCTTTGTTACAGGATACACATGATAATTATGAAACAGATCATTTTAAAAAATTAATTGGTTCAATATCAGAATTTACTAAAGTTAAATTAAGTGAAAATAATATTTCAAGTTTTAGAGTAATTGCAGATCACTTAAGAGCAAGTTCCTTTCTTTTAGCTGAGGGTGTTCTTCCATCCAATGAAGGGAGAGGATATGTCCTTAGAAGAATTATGAGAAGAGGAATGAGACACTCACATTTACTTGGTTCTAAAGAACCAGTTTTTAATAAAATTTTTGACTCTCTTAAAGAAGAAATGAAAGGTAACTACCCTGAGTTAGAGAGATCAGAAACTTTAATTAAAGAAACTTTAAAAATGGAAGAAGAAAAATTTTTAGTTTTACTTGATAGAGGAATAAAAATTTTAAATGAAGAAATAAGCAAAATAGAAAAAGTTTTACCAGGGGAAATAGCATTTAAATTATATGATACATATGGTTTCCCATTAGATTTAACAGAAGATATTTTAAAAAATAACTCTTTAACAGTTGATCAAAATAAATTTGATGAACTAATGAAAAAAAGCAAAGAACTTGCTAAAAAGAATTGGAAAGGTTCTGGTGATAGTTCACAAGAACAAATTTGGTTTGGTATAAAAGATAAAGTTGGTTCAACAGAATTTTTAGGTTATGAATTTAATAGATCGGAAGGAGTTGTTTTATCAATTGTAAAAGATAACAAAGAAACAGAAAAATTATCAGCAAAAGAAGAGGGAGCGATTGTAACTAATCAAACACCTTTTTATGGAGAGTCTGGAGGTCAGCTAGGTGATACAGGAAAAATATCAGTAGGAGATTTTATATTTGAAGTAACTGATACTCAAAAACAACTTGGTGATCTATTTGTTCATTATGGAACTCTGAAAAATGGGGAAATCAAGATAAACGACGTTGTTGAAATGAAGATTGATGAAGAGAGAAGAGGCAACCTAAAGGCATATCATTCAGCTACACATTTATTACATGAGTCTTTAAGAAGAACACTCGGAAAACATGTTATGCAAAAGGGGTCACTTGTTGCACCAGATCGTCTAAGGTTTGATTTTAGCCACATGAAACCAATAACGCATGAAGAATTGGTAAAGATTGACAAAATAGTTAATGATTACGTTACTAATAGTACAGAAGTGACTACAAGAATTATGACCCCAAAAGCAGCTATAGAAAAGGGAGCACTAGCTTTCTTTGGTGAGAAGTATGGTGATGAAGTTCGAGTAGTTTCAATGGGTAAAGAGGAAAATACGTATTTTTCAACTGAACTTTGTGGTGGAACCCACGTTAAAAATACTGGTGATATTGGTAAATTTAAAACAATTAGCCAATCATCAATTGCTGCAGGCGTTAGAAGAGTAGAGGCCTTGAGAGACAAACAACTTGAAGATTATATGCAAAATAAGGAAAAACTTTCCTCATTATCAGTTCAAAAGGACGAGGAAATGATTAAAGAACTTTCCTCTCAAATTATCAAATTAGGTGGAAAACCAAATCTTGAAAATAAAGATTTAAAAGGGTCCATAAAAGATCTTTCTAGACAATTAGAGCAATTAAATGTCAAAAATGTCTTAGAAGATACAACAAAAAACATTATTAAAGACAAAGTTATTAATAATACAAAAGTTAGACTTCAAAAAGTTCAAGATTTACCTCCTAAAGATTTAAGAAAATTAGTAGATAATGGAAAAAAAGAACTTACCAAAGGAATAGTAATTGTTTTTGCAATTAAAGATGACAAAGTTGGATTAGCAGTTGGAGTGACTGATAATTTAACAGGTAAATTTGATGCAGTTCAATTTGTTAAAGTTGGATCTGAAATAATTGGAGGCAAAGGCGGTGGTGGAAGAAAAGATTTTGCCCAAGCAGGTGGACAAGATCAATCAAAAATTGAAGAAGCTTTTGAAAAGCTTGAAAGTTTAATTTAATTTTTTCTTTAAAGTACCATCAATTTCATCAAGAAATTGATTGGTAGTTAAAAATTTACTATTTGGACCAACAAGGATTGCTAAATCTTTTGTCATTGATCCATTTTCTACACACTCGATACAAACTTTCTCGAGTATTTGCGCAAATTTAATTAGTTCTTCATTACTATCCAATTTACCTCTGTGAGCTAACCCTCTAGTCCACGCAAAAATAGATGCAATAGGGTTCGTTGAGGTTTCTTTCCCTTGTTGATGCATTCTATAATGTCTAGTAACTGTTCCATGTGCAGCCTCAGCCTCCATTACTTTTCCATCTGGCGTTAATAATGTGCTTGTCATCAATCCTAAAGACCCATAACCTTGAGCCATAGTATCTGACTGAACATCTCCATCGTAATTTTTACAAGCCCAAATATATTTACCACTCCACTTCATTGCACATGCTACCATGTCGTCAATTAATCTATGCTCATAAGTTAAATTATTTTTTTCAAATTCTTGCTTGTATTCTTTATCGAAAATTTCTTGAAAAATATCTTTAAATCTTCCATCGTATTGTTTTAAAATTGTATTTTTAGTTGACATATAAACAGGCCATTTTTTAATTAATCCATAACTAAAACAAGATCTTGCAAAGTCCTCAATTGACTTATCTAAATTATACATTGAAAGTGCAACACCGGGACCAGTGAAATTAAAAACCTCATATTTGATTTCATCTTTTCCATCTTCAGATGTCCACTTGACTTCCATTTTTCCTTTTCCAGGAACTTTAAAATCAGTTGCTCTATACTGATCTCCAAATGCATGTCTTCCAATGATTACAGGATCTGTCCAAGATGGAACAAGTTTAGGTATATTTTTACAAATAATTGGTTCTCTAAATACTGTTCCTCCAATTATATTTCTTATTGTTCCATTCGGAGATCTCCACATTTTTTTAAATCAAATTCTTCAACTCTCGCTTCATCAGGAGTGATAGTTGCACACTTTATTCCTACACCAATTTTTTTGATTGCATTTGCAGAGTCTATTGTGATTTGATCATCTGTATCATCTCTACTTTTCATACCTAGATCATAGTATTCAATCCCAAGATCTATATATGGGAGGATTAGTTTGTTTTTTATAAACTCCCATATAATTCGGGTCATTTCATCACCATTCAGCTCAACTATTGGGTTTTTTACCTTGATTTTGCTCATTAAATAAAAATTATCTTATTAATTGAATTTGATCATTTTATATACATATTAATCGAAATTTAGCAAATAGAAGAATATGTTGAGTAAGATATTTCCAAAAATCCATACAGAGGGATACAAGTTTATAGTTATTGCTGTGTTTATAACTATCATCTTTTTAATCATAAATAATTTTCTCGGTCTGATTGGAGTATTATTAACTATTTGGGTTTATTATTTTTTTAGAGATCCAGAAAGAACAATTATTGGAGATGACAGTTACCTTGTTAGTCCAGCTGATGGAGAGATAATTAAAGTTGAAGAGGTTGATGGTCCAAAAGAGCTAGGATTGGAAAATAAAAAATTTAAAAAAATTAGCATCTTTATGAATGTATTCGATTGCCATGTTAATAGAACCCCTTGTTCAGGAACTGTTGAGGAAATTTTATACAAACCAGGAAAATTTTTAAATGCATCACTAGATAAAGCTAGTGAAGACAATGAAAGAAATTATTACAAGATAAAAGATAATCACAATAATGATATTATTGTTGTCCAGATAGCTGGATTAGTTGCAAGAAGAATTGTTTGTGAAACAAATAAAAATCAACAACTAAACCAAGGTGATAGAATTGGGATGATTAGATTTGGTAGTAGGGCAGATGTCTACTACGAAAATTATGAACCACTTGTTAAAGTAGGTCAGACAGCAATCTCAGGTGAAACTTTGCTAGCAAAAAATTAATAAATGGAACAGCAAAAAAATAATTTTAAATTAGTTACTGACAAAAAGAATGCAAGAATGCTTCTTCCTAACATGCTTACATTAATAGGAGTTTGTATAGGTTTAACTTCAATAAGATTTGCATTAAGTGGAGAGTTTCACTTGGCGATCATCGCAATAATTTTTGCTGCTTTAATTGATGGATTAGACGGAAGAATTGCAAGATTGATAAAAGGAACTTCAAAGGTTGGAAAGGAATTAGATTCACTTACTGACATGATAAGTTTTGGTGTTGCTCCTGCATTTATAATGTATTTTTGGAAACTAAATACTTTTGGTAGGTTTGGCTGGCTTTTATGCTTGGTATATGTGATCTGTGTGGCTTTAAGACTTGCTAGATTTAATATTAGCTCTAATCAAGAATCTTCTTGGAGAGATAATTTCTTTGAAGGGGTTCCATCACCTGC
>CACPCX010000004.1 GCA_902632545.1 uncultured Pelagibacteraceae bacterium | reverse complement strand
GTTGAAGGTGTAGCAAGAAAATTAAATCCAAACACAAATATTTGGACAACTTCAAAGCCTGTACTAGAAAATTGGCTTAAAGAAACAAAAGATCCAATTAACAATTTAAATGAAACTTTAAGAAACACATCTGAAGTTATTAAACGTTTACCAGAATTTCCTGAGATTATGGATAAAGCCAATCAAGCTTTAACATTTTTGGCTAGCGGTCAAATTCCACAAAATTCAAATTCTTACACTGCTCTAAATGACAAGAAGTCAGAAATGATAGCATTTAGAAATCAATCTATTATTGGTTTATTACTTCTTGTAATTTTTGGTCTTATAGTATTTTAATTCTGCAAATGAAAAATCTGTTAAATAAAAAAATACTTTTTATTATTTGTGGAGGAATATCTGCCTACAAAAGCTTAGAAATAATTAGGCTTTTCAAAAAGAATGGAGCAGAAATAAAGACAATCCTTACTAAAAGCGCAAAAGAATTTATAACTCCACTTTCAGTAACATCGCTTTCTCAAGGTAAAGTGTATAGCGAATTATTTAGTGTGCAAAATGAAGCTGAAATGGATCATATTTCACTTTCAAGATGGGCAGATTTAGTTGTTATTGCACCAGCAACAGCAAATACAATTTCAAAATTAGCTCAAGGTACAACTGATGATTTAGCATCTACTGTGGTTTTGGCCTCAGATAAAGACATTATTTTAGCACCAGCAATGAATGTAAGAATGTGGGAACATCCAACTACAAAAGCAAATATAAAAAAATTAAAAGAGTTTGGATATAAAATGATTGGACCAGAGGTTGGTGATATGGCATGTGGTGAATATGGAGAGGGTAAAATGTCAGACCCATTGGTAATTGCTGAAGAAATTTATAAATATTTCTTAACTCAAAGAAATAATAAAAAATTCAAAGCATTAGTTACAGCAGGTCCAACTAATGAGTACATAGATCCAGTTCGTTTTATTACAAATAAGTCAAGTGGCAAACAAGGATATGAATTAGCAAAATCATTATCCAAAAAAGGTTTTGATACCACATTAATATCTGGTCCAACTAATCTTGAGATAAATGAAGATATTAATCTTATAAAAGTCGAAACAGCATATGAAATGTTGGTTGCGACTCAAGAAAATTTACCAGTTGATGTAGCAATTTTTACTGCTGCAGTTGCTGATTTTAAAATTAATAAAAAGTATGAAAATAAAATTAAAAAACAAGAGAACTTAACCTTAAATTTAGAAAAGAATATAGATATACTTAATTATGTATCCAGCCATAACTCCATGAGACCTAAACTTGTTATTGGATTTGCAGCTGAAACTGACGAGATCGATAAAAATGCAGTAGAAAAATTAAATAAGAAGAATTGTGACTGGATAATTTCCAATGATGTGTCTAATAAAAATATAGGATTTAATTCTGATTATAATGAAGTAACTATTCATTACAAAAACAGAGATGCTAAAAAAGAAAAACTTTCATATAAAAAAAAATCTGGAATTTCTGATGAAATAGTTGATAGAATAATTAATCAATTTAATTAATGGCAAAAGTTCTTATCAAAAAGTTAGATCCTACAGTTGAATTACCTGCTTACAAAACAGATGGTGCATCAGGCATGGATTTAATGGCATTAGTAAATGAACCTATAAATCTTAAACCAAATTCTTCATGTTTAGTTCCAACAGGGCTTGCAGTAGCATTTTCTAGTGATTTTGAAATCCAAATAAGACCGAGATCTGGTTTAGCTGCAAAAAACAGTATTAGTGTTTTAAATACACCAGGAACTATAGATAGTGATTACAGAGGGGAAATAAAAGTAATCCTTTTTAATCACGGAAAAAATGATTTTTTAATAAATAATAAAGATAGAATAGCACAAATGATTTTAACTCCTGTAATTAAAATGGATCTTGAAGAAACTGATGATCTACCAGAAACAATTAGAGGAGAGGGTGGGTTTGGCTCAACAGGAAAATGAGCAAAAATCTAAATAAGAAAGAAATAGAAAAATTCTCAAGGCAGATAGTTCTTAAAAATATTGGACCTATAGGACAAAAAAAAATTTTAAATTCTAAAGTCTTGATTATCGGTATGGGTGGTCTCGGTTGCCCAGTTGCAGAATTTTTAACTAGATCAGGTATTGGCACACTTGGGATTGTGGATCATGATGTCGTAAGTCTCTCTAATATTCACAGACAAAGTCTTTATAATGAAAATGATATTAATCAATCAAAAGTAAAAATTGCAAAAAAAAAATTAAATAAAATTAATTCAAAGACAAAAATAAATATTTTTAATTTAAAAGTAAATAGAATGACATTTGAAAAAATTATTAAAAATTATGATTATATTATTGATGGCACAGATAACTTTGAAAGTAAATTTTTAATAAATGATTTAAGTCTAAAATATAAAAAGTTTCTAGTCACTGGTGCTATAAGCAAATTTGATGGACACCTTTTTACTTTTAATTTTAATAATAAAAAAAATCCTTGCTTGAGGTGTTTTTATCAAGAAAAAACAATATCTGATGAAATATTAAATTGTGAACACGAAGGAATTTTAGGAACTGTTGCGGGAATAATAGGTACATTACAAGCCAATGAAGTTTTAAAACAAATATTAAATATTGGACAAAACTTAAATGAATACATTCTAATTCTAGATTTATTAAATTTAAATTTCAGAAAAGCAAAAATTAACAAAAGAAAAAAATGTTTATGCAATTAATTTTGAAAAAATTTTTTTTAGTAATTTTTTTATTATCTTTTGCGCATTTTTCTTTTGCTAATGAAATTTTTGTTTCTCTTAAAAAAAATAAAGTAAATGTTCGTTATGGACCTAGTTTTGAGTCTGACATTAAGTATGTTTATAAAAAAGTAAATTTACCATTGAGACAAATTGATAAAAAAGAAAATTTTAGACGAATTATTGATTTCAAAAATAACAGCGGATGGATTCATATTTCACAATTAAAAAAAGGTAATTCAGTAATAACCACTAAAGATAAAATTCTGTTCAAAAAACCTTCGTCTTTTGCTAAACCTATTGCTCAAATTGAAGAAGGAAGATTGTTAATTTTAAAAAAATGTGAAAAAAATTGGTGCAAAATTTCTTCAAAAGAATTTAAAGGATGGATTAAAACTGATCATGTATGGGGGTTAAATTAAATATTTAACTTTTTGATTTACTTGCCCACCACTTATCTAAAACGAAATACCAAATAGAATTTGCTATTGGTTCAACTATTGCATCTGTTAAAGCAATCATAAAAGGGACATCTGCAATTAGTATCAATACAGTTATGGCAATAGCAAAATGTCCAATTGTATAAACTATAGTTCTTAATATTGAACCCCTATTTTCTTTGTAAAGATTTTCAAAATATTTAAAAATATTAATTGATAACTGCATTATCTAAATTTTAATTTTTTTAGATTAATCAATAAAGATTGTTCAGAAAAAATCAAAACAAAAGCCTGATAATAGTAATCATTATCAAATATTTTTTTTAATAAATTGATTTAAAAAAATTATTGATGATTAATTTTTAAAAGGGCTCTCAAGCACACAAGCAACAAGATGAATTCTAGATTGTTCACCGCCATTAAAAAAATTATGATATTTTGTATTATTTGTTATCCAAACATTACCATCTGCGGGTAAATGTTTAGCAACATTTTCAATTACCATAGAACAACCTTTGTTAGTTATAATTGGCACATGTAATCTACATTCTGGATCTTTATGCCAACTTAAAGTTGATCTAGGTTCCTTTAATAAAAGCCGAACTCTTCCAAGCTTAAACCTCGAATTTAATGCCTCAAGAACCTCTTTAAAATAGGTTTTTTCAAATTCAGGAACTATTTGGGTATATTTGCTTTCATCAATATCAATATCCCTAGCGACTTCTTTTCCAGTGTCATCGGCTATAGTCCAATATTTTCCTCTTATGTTATTACCGTTAATAGAATTTTCATCATTAGGAATTTGATTAATAGGTATTGCCCCAAAATGAGTTACACCAGGTGATTTAAATTTTTTTTGCTCTAATATTTTTTCTAAGTCTTGTCTCAATCTAAAAATATCAAATTTTAAATCAGGTACTTTGTAAAAATCCTCGAAACTTACATTTATCATTTTAAATATTTTTTCTGATTGCTAATTTAACTTTAAATCAAATCTATCTGAATTCATAACTTTGACCCATGCTGAAATGAAATCTTTTACAAATTTGGCTTTTGAGTCTTCACACGCGTAAACCTCTGCCAAGGCTCTTAGTTGTGAGTTTGAACCAAAGATAAGATCGACTCTTGTTGCTTTCCATTTATTTTTTTGAGTTTTTCTATCTTTACCAACAAATGTTTGTTCGGATTTATCCTCTTCCTTCCAGGTAGTGTTCATGTCTAGTAAATTTACAAAATAATCATTTGTAAGAACACCAGGTTTATTAGTGAAAACACCATACTCAGAATTATCATGGTTAGTATCTAGTACACGCATTCCACCTATAAGCACAGTCATTTCTGGAGCTGTAAGACCCATTAATTGTGCTTTGTCAACTAACTTTTCTTCCGCCGAAACTATAGAAGTGTCTCCATTTAAATAATTTCTGAAACCATCAGCTTGTGGCTCTAATAAATTAAATGAATGAATATCTGTCTGATCTTGCCTTGCGTCCCCTCTGCCAGAAGAAAATGAAACATTTACTTTATGGCCTGCTTTTTTGGCTGCTATCTCAATACCAACGTTACCAGCTAAAATTATTAAATCAGCCATTGATACACTCCTCTTTTTGGTATCAAATTTATTTTTAATATTGCTTAACTTTTTTAATATTTTTTCTAATTTATTTGGATTGTTCACTTTCCAATTTTTTTGAGGCTCTAACATTATTCTTGCACCATTAGCACCGCCTCTTTTATCTGAGCCTCTAAAAGTTGATGCTGAAGCCCAAGCAGTTGAAACTAAATCTGAAACAGATATCTTGGATTTTGCAATTTTATTTTTCAGATCTTTTATATCTTTTGATTTCAATTTATATTTTGGTTTATCAATTGGATCTTGCCATATTAATTCTTCTTTAGGAACCTCACCTCCTAAATAACATGCTCTTGGTCCCATATCTCTATGGGTAAGTTTAAACCATGCTCTTGCAAAAGCATCATGAAATTCTTTTGGATTTTCGTGAAAATGTTTTGTTATAGGTCCATAACTTGGGTCTACTTTCATTGAAATGTCAGTTGTTTGCATCATTGGAGGATGAAGGACGTTTTTATTATGTGCATCTGGGACCATTTTAATTTTTTGCCCATTTTTCTTAGGTGTCCATTGATGAGCGCCAGCTGGACTTTTTGTAAGCTCCCATTCATGTCCATATAAACAATCTAAATACCCCATATCCCATTTAGTCGGGTTTTGAGTCCAAGCACCTTCAATACCACTACTAATAGTATCAACGCCTTTCCCTGATTTATAACCGCTATTCCATCCAGTTGATTGGTCTTGAATTCTTGAGGCTTCAGGATCAGGACCTTTAAAATCCTCAGAAGCTGCACCATGCGATTTACCGAAAGTATGTCCACCAGCAACTAATGCTGCAGTTTCATAATCGTTCATAGCCATTCTTCCAAAAGTTTCTCTTATATCATGTGCTGCAAGTTTTGGATCTGGATTAGCATCAGGACCTTGAGGATTTACATATATTAATCCCATATGCGATGCTCCTAAAGGCTGTTCTAAGTCTCTTTTTCCACTGTATCTCTCTACAGCAAGCATTTCTTTTTCAGAACCCCAATAAATATCATCTTCAGGTTCCCAGATATCTGTTCTTCCAGCTCCAAATCCAAATGTTTTAAAACCCATTGAGTCTAACGCTACATTCCCAACTAAAATAAATAAGTCAGCCCAAGATATTTTTTTTCCATATTTTTTTTTGATTGGCCATAACAAAAGTCTAGCTTTATCTAAATTTACATTATCTGGCCATGAGTTTAAAGGTGCAAACCTTTGGTTTCCAGTTCCAGCCCCTCCTCTACCATCACCAGTTCTGTAAGTTCCAGCTGCATGCCAAGCTAGTCTTATAAATAACGGACCATAATGACCATAATCTGCAGGCCACCATTCTTGAGAGTCAGTCATTAATTTTTTTAAATCTTTTTTAAGCGCTTTGAAATTTAGCTTTTTGAATTCTTTCGAGTATTTAAAACTACTATCCATAGGGTTTGTTAAATTTGAATGCTGACTAAGAATTTTTAAATTTAAACTATTAGGCCAAAAATCTCTTACCGTCTGACCTCTACCTGCTGAAAATTTTGCTGGAGTACCCGCTCCAGTAAATGGACACTTACTTAGTTCGTTTGACTTAAAAGATTTAGATTTATAGTTTTCAGTACTCATTTTACTCCTTTTAAATAATTATTCTAGACATCTAGTTTATAATAATTCTAAAAAAGAATGTCAAATAGATTAGAATGATTTTAATGTAAATTTGTTAATCTTCTAATTTAACAAGAACTTCAACAGATTTTATTTTTTTTCCAGGAATTGATTTTTGTATATTGATTGGTCCAATGTCTTTATTATCAAGATCAATTAACTTCTCAGCTTTTACATCATAAAAATGATGATGATTAGTTGTATTTGTGTCAAAATATGTTTGGCTAGAATTAATTGGTATTTGTTTTAAATAACCTTTTTTTTCAAAAGCATGAACAGTGTTATAAACTGTAGCAACTGATATTTTTTTGTCAGTTCTTAAATGTATTTTTTTTGTAAGATCATTAACTGTAAAATGAAAAGTTTTGTCTGTTTCAAACAAAACTTCACATATTTTTATTCTCTGTTTTGTAGGTCTTAGACCAGAATCTCTTAATTTTTTAATATATTTGTCTAAAATTGACATGTTAATTATAATTATTCTAAACTATTTCTATATTATAATTGCCTTAAATCAAGTATTAAGGGAACTCAAATTATGAAAAAAAACTCATACTCTTACGATGATCTCATAACTTGTGGAAATGGTGATCTTTTTGGACCTGGAAACGCAAAATTACCTCTTCCACCAATGCTTATGTTTGACAGAATAACTGAAATCAATGAAAATAATGGAACATATAATAAGGGCTCATTAAAAGCCGAATTGGATATTAAAGATAGTCTTTGGTTTTTTGACTGTCATTTTAAAAAAGATCCAGTTATGCCAGGGTGTTTAGGTTTAGATGCAATGTGGCAACTGGTAGGGTTTTTTCTAGGTTGGCTAGGAAATCCTGGAAAAGGAAGAGCTTTAGGTGTGGGTACTGTAAAATTTACAGGTGAAGTTTTGCAGAGTGTAAAAAATGTAAGATATGAAATAGATATGAAGAAAATTATGTCTCCTGGAGGGACAACTGTTGGGCTTGCAAATGGAATTGTTCTTGCAGATAATAAAAAAATATATTCAGCAGAAAGTTTAAAAGTAGGTTTATTTAAATAATGAGAAGAGTAGTTATCACTGGTTTAGGGGTAGTTTCTTGCTTAGGGAACAATCAAGAAGAAGTTCATCAATCTTTATTAAATTCAAAATCAGGAATTTCTTTTGCAGAAGAATACAAAGAGCATAATTTAAAAAGCCATGTTCATGGTAAACCAAATATTAAACTAGAAGATCATATTGATAGAAAAACAATTAGATTTATGGGTTCAGGATCGGCTTATAATTATATTGCAATGAAAGAGGCAATTGATGATTCTGGATTAGAAGAAAGTGAAGTGAGTAATTTTAAAACTGGGATCGTAATGGGTTCTGGTGGCCCATCAATTGAAAACGTAATACTTGCAGCAGACAAAACAAGAGCTAAAACTCCAAAACTAATGGGGCCCTTTATTGTTCCAAGAACAATGGCCAGTACTGCCTCAGCAACACTTGCGGTACCATTTAAAATTAAAGGAACTAATTACACAATGAGCTCTGCTTGTGCAACAAGTGGACACTGCATAGGAAATTCTATGGAATTAATTCAAATGGGTAAACAGGATGTTGTTTTTGCAGGTGGAAGTGAAGAAATTCATTGGGCGATGACAGCAATGTTTGATGCTATGACAGCTTTATCATCAAAATATAATGACACTCCACAATCTGCATCTAGAGCTTATGATAAAACTAGAGATGGGTTTGTAATTGCAGGTGGAGCAGGCGTATTAGTACTTGAAGAATACGAACATGCCAAAGCAAGAGGTGCTAAAATATATGCAGAATTAACTGGTTATGGAGCAACTTCAGATGGATACGATATGGTAGCTCCATCAGGAGAAGGCGCTATCAGATGTATGAAAATGGCAATGGCAACTGCTAAAAATAAAATTGACTATGTTAATACCCACGGAACATCTACTCCAGTTGGAGATATAACTGAACTTAATGCTATTAAAGAAACATTTGGGAATGATATTCCAAAAATAAGTTCTACTAAATCTTTATCAGGTCATCCATTAGGGGCTGCATCAGTTCATGAAGCAATATATTGTTTGATTATGATGCAAAATAATTTCATCACCGGCTCAGCAAATATTACCGAGATGGATGAAGAAGCTAAAAAATTTCCAATAGTTGCAAAAACAGAAACGGGAGCAACTTTAAATACTGTAATGTCAAATAGCTTTGGTTTTGGTGGAACTAATGCTGCTTTAATTTTTGAAAAAGTCTAATTTATGAGTTTAATGAAAGGTAAAAGAGGATTGATTATGGGTGTTGCGAATGAAAGATCTATTGCCTGGGGCATATCTCAAAAACTTGCGGAGGCTGGAGCTGAACTAGCATTTACATATTTGGGTGACGCTCTTAAAAAAAGAGTAATTCCTCTAGCAGAAAAATTAAATTCAAAAGTTACATTTAGTTGTGATGTTGAAAAAAAAGAAGAAGTCGTAAGATTATTTGAGGATATTAAATCAAAATGGGGTGAAATTGATTTTGTAGTTCATGCAGTTGCTTTTTCAGATAAATCAGAGTTATCAGGTGAATATTTAAATACTACAAGAGAAAATTTTTTAAGAAGTATGCTAATTTCTTGCTTTTCATTTACAGAGGTAGCAAAAGAAGCCTCAAAAGTGATGAAACAAGGCGGCAATTTATTAACTTTAACTTACGAGTCTACTAAAGCAATTCCAAATTATAATGTAATGGGTGTTTGTAAATCAGCACTTGAAGCTAGTGTTAAATACTTAGCAAGAGATTTAGGTGCGAAAGGCATGAGAGTAAATGCAATAAGCGCTGGACCTATTAAAACATTAGCTGCTTCTGCAATTGGAGATGCAAAATTTCTTTATAAATGGAATGAAGACCATTCCTTCCTAAAAAGGAATGTAGATATCCATGATGTTGGAAATTCAGCATTATATCTGTTGAGTGACCTTGCAAACGGTGTTACTGGTGAAATTCACTATGTAGATGCTGGATATAACAAAGTTGGAATGCCAGATCCTAAAAATATTAGTTAATAAATAAGATAATGGAAATATTAATATTTGTATTATGTGTGATATTTGTAATTTATTATTTATTTAGACCCACCTCTAAAAAAGAAAAAGACCAATTTGATGATAAAAACAATTGGAGAGGTGGGTTTTAATTTTTATTCAGCAGCTTGTTTCATAGAAAGTTTAACTTTACCTCTATCGAAACCAATTACTTTTACTTTTACTTCGTCACCTTCTTTGACAACGTCAGTAACTTTAGCTACTCTCTTATCTGCAAGTTCTGAAATATGTACAAGTCCATCTTGCTTTCCTAAGAAATTAACAAATGCACCAAACTCCATAATCTTCATCACTTTACCTGAATAAATTTTGTTTAATTCAGCTTTGGCTGTAATGTCTTTAATCATTTGCATCGCAATATTTCTAGACTCTTCATCTGGAGCAGCAACTGTTACCACACCTTCATCATTTACATCTACTTTAGCACCTGATTTTTCAACAATCTCCCTGATGGTCGCACCACCTTTTCCAATCACAGCAGCAATATCTTTTTTATCTACATTTACTTGTTCCATTTTTGGGGTGTGCTTTCCAACATCAGATCTTGAAGTTGATAATGCTTTATTCATTTCTCCTAAGATATGAACTCTTCCATCTTTAGCTTGGCTTAATGCCTGCTCCATAATTTCAAATGTAATACCTGTAATTTTGATATCCATTTGAAGAGAAGTAATTCCATCTTTAGTTCCAGCAACTTTAAAGTCCATATCACCAAGATGATCTTCATCACCTAAAATATCTGATAAAACACTAAAATCATCACCCTCTTTAATTAATCCCATTGCAATACCTGCAACTGGCTCTTTAATCGGTACTCCTGCATCCATTAATGCTAATGATGTTCCACAAACAGTAGCCATTGAAGAAGAACCGTTAGACTCCGTAATCTCTGAAACTACTCTAAAAGTATAAGGAAATGTCTCTTTTATTGGTAATGACGAATTGATTGCTCTCCACGCTAGTTTACCATGACCAATCTCTCTTCTACCTGTTCCAATTCTTCCAGTTTCTCCTACTGAAAAAGGAGGAAAATTATAATGAAGCATAAATCGCTCTCTTTGTAATCCATCTAGACTTTCAATTCTTTGCTCATCATCAGATGTTCCTAAAGTAGCTACAACAATTGCTTGCGTTTCACCTCTAGTAAATAAAGCTGAGCCATGTGCTCTTGGTAAAATACCCACTTCACATTCGATAGGTCTTACGTCAGATAAACCTCTTCCATCAATTCTATTTTTGTTTTTAAGAATATCAGTTCTAACAATTGATTTTTCTAGATCTTTTAACTGACTATTTACATCTAGATCGGAGTAGTTTTCATCTTCCTCATAAAGCTTTTTAGCTTTATCAGTAATCTCTGAAATTTGATTTGATCTATCTTGCTTATCTCTTGTTGCAAAAGCTTTCTTGAGATCTTCTGTAAATGTTTCTTCAAGTTTTTTCTTAACTTCTGACAGATCTTTTTTTTCAACAGTCCACTCAGGTTTTCTGCATTCTTTCGCAAGTTCCTCGATCATTTTGATTACTGGAACAAAACCTTCATGTCCAAATTTAACTGCATTTAACATTTCTTCCTCTGTTAAACCATTTGCCTCAGACTCAACCATAAGTACAGCGTCTTTCGTGCCAGCTACAACTAGGTCTAAACTTGAGTTTTCTAATTCGGCTTTTGATGGATTTAAAACATATTTTCCATCTATAAATCCAACTCTCGATGCTCCTACAGGTCCCATAAATGGCATTCCCGATATAGCTAATGCTGCTGATGATGCTATGATTGATAAAATATCTGGTTCATTTTCTTTATCATACGAAATTACAGTTGGTAATAACTGTACTTCGTTTTTAAATTCATCTGGAAACAAAGGTCTGATTGGTCTATCTATTAATCTAGAGATTAATGTTTCGCTTTCAGTTGGCCTTGCCTCTCTTTTAAAATATCCGCCTGGAATTTTTCCAGCTGCGTAATATTTTTCTTGGTAATTTACAGATAATGGAAAGTAATCCATATCAGGATTTACTTTTTTTGCTCCAACTACTGTTGCTAGTACGACTGTCTCTCCACATCTTGCAATTATTGCTCCGTCTGCTTGTCTTGCTACTTTACCTGTTTCTAAACTTATCTTTTTTCCTGCTACTTCAATTTCCTTCTTATATACTTTAAACATATCATTTCCATTTCGTTTCGTTCGTTTCGTTCCATTCCGTTCTATCTATCTTGACTTCTATTTTCTTAAATTCAATTTCGACAGTACATTTTTGTAAGAATCTATTTTATTTTTCTTTAGATATTCTAACAATTTCTTTCTTCTATTTACCGCTCTCAACAATCCAACAGATGAATGTTTATCTTTTTTGAATTGTTTAATGTGCTTAGAGAGAGTTTCAATTTTCTCAGTTAGCAAAGCAATCTGAATCTCTGAAGATCCAGTATCTTTATCATGCATTGCTAATTCTTGTGACTTTTTATTCATGCCTTTTTCTTCCTATTTATTTGTTTGTTTTATCAAATTTTCTATTTTTTCCGCATACTCAAAAGACTCATCTTTTCTAAAAAGTAATTTTGGTAAAAATTTCATAACCACTTTTTGTGATAAAATTTTTCTAATTAAAAATGAGTATTCTTTTAAAACATTAATTGTTTCCTCTGCATCCTTCCCCCCTAATGGAAGAACATATGCTTTAGCAATTTTTAAATCTGGACTCATTTTAACCTCAGTAACTGTTATGGTGTTTGTTTCTAAATTCGGCACCTTAGCCTCATTTCTAATAAAAATCATGCTTAAAGACTGCTTAATCATTTCGCCTACTCTTAACTGTCTTTGTGATACTGGTTTTCCTATTTTATCTGCCATTAAATTGTCCTCTCAGTAGATGTAACACTAAAAGCCTCTATTGTGTCATTTTTTTGGAAATCTATATAGTCTTTGACTGTAATCCCACATTCCTGTCCACCACTTACTTGTTTTACTTGGCTTTTTTCTCTAAATATTGTTGAAACTTTTCCAGTATAAATAATAGCACCGTCCCTAATAATTCTAACATCTGAAGTACTATTAATTTCACCTTCTGTAACTTTTGAACCAGCAACTTTTCCAGCACCTGAAACTTTAAATATTTCCAAAATTTGTGCTGTACCAATAATTTTTTCTTGAACATCGGGTGCCAATAGTCCTGACATTCTTTGTTTAATGTAATCTAAAACTTCATATATAATATTATATGAAGATATTTTTATTTTCTCATTTTCAGCAAGTTTTTTTGCCTCTTTACTCGGTTTAACATTGAAAGCTATTAATACTGCATTAGATGCCTTTGCTAATGTAACATCTGTCTCTGTAACCATGCCAATATCTGATAAAATTATTTTTGGTTTAACTTCATCATGTTTGATTTGACTAATTGCATTTTTAATTGCCTCTGATGATCCATGAACATCAGATTTAATAATTAAATTTAGTTCCTCTGTAGATTTATCTGAAAAAGCTGAGTCTTGAGTAGCAAAAGTTAAAGGGTTTTTTCCATCCTTACTCTCTTGGGCTCTATTTTCACTTAACATCTTAGCTTCTTTTTCTGTATCAAGAACAATAAAATCATCGCCAGCTTTTGCTGCTCCATTTATTCCTAAAATCTCAACAGGTGTCGAAGGTAAAGCATCATTTATGTTTTGGCCTTTATCATTAATAATGGCTCTTACTTTTCCCCATTTTAAACCACTTACGAAAAAGTCACCTCTCTTAAGTGTTCCTGTTGTTACAATTACATTTGCAACTGGACCTCTACCCACATCAATTTTTGACTCTAAAACTATACCAGTAGCTTTAGATTCATAATCTGTTTTAAGATCTAAAATCTCTGCTTGAAGAATTATAGACTCAACTAATTTATCTAAATTTTGTTTTGTCTTAGTAGAAATTTCAACCATTAAAGTATCACCAGATAAGTCTTCAGCAATTAATTCGTGCTCTAATAATTGATTTTTTATCTTCTGTGGATCTGCTTCTGGTAGATCACATTTATTTATGGCCACTACTATTGGAACATTTGCAGCTTTAGCGTGTTTGATAGATTCAATTGTTTGAGGTTTAACTCCATCATCAGCTGCTACTACTAAAACAACCACGTCTGTTAATTTTGATCCTCTTGCTCTCATCTCTGTAAATGCAGCATGACCTGGGGTATCAATAAATGTTAATTTATTATCCTGGCTTTCAATTTGATAAGCTCCAATATGTTGGGTTATTCCACCAAATTCACCTGAAACTACATTTGCACTTCTAAGAACATCTAGTACTGATGTCTTTCCATGATCAACATGTCCCATAACTGTAACTATTGGTGGTCGATTTTTTAAATTTTCTGTTCTTGAAGCTTTTATTTTTTGGATTATTTCCTCTGCTTTTTCCTCTCTAATTGGATTGTGACCAAATTCTTTTACCAAATATTCTGCAGTATCTGCAGCCAATGTTTGGTTGATAGTAACTGTAACACCCATTCCAAATAAATGCTTAATTACGTTGCTTGATTGTTCGGCCATTCTATTTGCCAATTCTCTTACTGTGATTGCTTCAGGAATATTAACATCTCTTTTAATTTGTTTTAAATTTTCTTGAGAATCCTCTTTTGAAGCATTTTTAATTTCTTTTTGTCTTGCCCTCCTAACTGATGCTAAACTTCTTTGTTTTGCATCTATCTCATCACTTAATGCTCTTGACACAGTTAACTTTAATTCTCTCTTCTTTGTACCTGCTTTTAAAGTCTTTCTATCTTTGTTTTCACTGTCTCCTTTAAGTCTTTTGGTGGCCCTTTGCTCTGCCAGTTTTCTTTTCTCAAAATCATTTGTTATAGGTTGTGATTTAGGATTAAATGAAGATTTTAAAGAAGTTCCTCTTTTAAACGTCGAGGATGCTTTTGGTTTATTCGTACTAGATCTGAAAGACCCACCTCTACTAGAAAATTTTCCAGTTTGTTTTTCAATTACTACAGAATTTTTTCCTTGAGTTTTGGCAATCTCAATGTTTTTGATTGATTTTTTGGCTGAGCCTGAAATTGTTAATTTTGTTTTTTTCTCCATACTTCATCACTCAATCTTTATAAATTATGTTTCTTGCTGACATAATTAACTCATCTGCCTCTTTTTTGGATAAAGCAAAATCTTCAAGATATCCTTGAATTTTAACTCTTTCACCTTTAACCACATCGTAACCACCAGTTAGTTCGTCAGAAGCTAAGTCTGCAAAATCTTCTAAACTTAGAATTTTTTGTTCACCGAGTGTAACTAACATTCCAGGAGTTAATCCCTTTAAATTTATCAAGGCATCCTCAAGACCTAATTCTTTAATTCTCTGAGAAATATCCTCCTGATCTTTTTCGTGAAACTCTTTAGCTCTTTCTATCAACGCTTTAGCTGTATCTTCCTCTATACCTTCAATCTTCATTAAATTTTCAGCTGAACTATCTTTTATATCATCAATGGTTGAAAAACCTTCAGCGACTAGAAGCTGACCTAGTGTTTCATCTAACTCCAAATTTTTTACAAAGTTTTCTGTTTTCTCCTTAAATTCTAATTGCCTTCTCTCCGAGTCCTCTGCATCTGTCATTATATTGATTTCAAAATTTAATAATTTGGTGGCAAGTCTTACATTTTGACCTCTTCTTCCGATTGCTTTACTTAAATTTTCCTCTGTAAGAATTACATCTAGTTTCTTTCTTTCAGTATCAACATTAACTCTTTGTACCTCGGCTGGGGATAGCGCATTTGAAACTAAAATTGCAGGATCTTCTGACCAATTAACTATATCAATTTTTTCTCCTTGAAGTTCATTGACTACTGCTTGAACTCTTGAACCTCTCATACCCACACATGCTCCAACTGGATCTAATGAAGTATCGACAGCTTTCACACATATTTTAGCTCTACTACCAGGATCTCTAGAAGAAGATTTAATTTCAATTAAACCATCGTAGATTTCAGGAACTTCTTGAACAAAAAGTTTTTCCATAAATTTAGGATGAGCTCTAGATAGAAATATTTGCTGCCCTCTTGGTTCTCTTCTAACATCATTACAATAAGCCTTTATACGATCACCTGCTTTAATGTTTTCACGAGGGATCATTTCATTTTTTTGAATTATCGCTTCGGTTCTTCCTAGATCAACAATTACATTTCCAAATTCTAATCTCTTTACAATACCACTTAAAATTGTGTCTTTTTTATCAATAAAATCATTAAATTGTCTTTCTCTCTCAGCTTCTCTTACATTAAAACTAATCACTTGCTTTGCAGTTTGTGCAGCTATTCTTCCAAAATCAAACGAAGGAAGTGGCTGTAATACTTCGTCACCAATAGACTTATCTTTATTTAATTCATTTAAATTAATTGCATCTTCTAATTTTATCTCAGTATTAGTATTTTCAGGATTTTCAGCAATTATCAATTTTCTAAAAAGCTCGATATCTCCATTGTCTCTATTGATAGAAACTTTAATTTCATTTTCCTGTCCAAATTTCGATTTTGCAGCTTTAGCAATACCAGTTTCCATAGAACTTATAATTAGTTCTTTATCAATTGATTTTTCTAAAGCTACGGCTTCAGCAATTCTCAATAATTCAAGTTTATCTGCTCGTTTATTCAACATAATATAGCTTACTCCAAAAAAAAATGGGCAGAAGCCCATTTTGTAAAGTTCAATAATGTAAATGCAATATAGTAAAGTTTTTTTTTAATTCAACAGAAACTATTTAGAAAAAACGTTAGTTTTATCAGTTTTTTCCCATGAAAATGAACCATTTTCTTCTGGTGCTCTACCAAAATGACCATAAGCAGCTGTTTTTTCATATATTGGTTTATTTAAATTTAGCATTTCTCTAATGCCTCTAGGGCTCAAATCAAAATTTTCTCTAATTTTTTCTACAACAAATTTATTTTTATCTAAATCGTTATCAAATAAATCGACGTAAATAGATAATGGTTTTGATACACCGATTGCATAGGCTAACTGAATTAGACATTTTTCAGCAATTTTAGAACCAACAACATTTTTAGCAATATACCTTGCAGCGTAAGCTGCTGATCTATCAACTTTTGTTGGATCTTTTCCTGAAAAAGCACCACCGCCGTGAGGTGCAGCTCCACCATAAGTATCAACTATAATTTTTCTACCTGTCAAACCACAATCTCCATCTGGACCGCCAATTACAAAATTTCCTGTCGGATTTACATAAAACTCATTCTCATTAAAGCCATCAAGAAAATTCTCGGGAATAGATTTTAACATATAAGGTCTAAGTAAATCTCTAACTTGGGATTGATTAACATCTGATGAATGCTGTGAAGAGATAACTACAGATTTGACTTTTGAAGGTTTTCCATCAACATACTCGAATGTGACCTGACTTTTTGAGTCTGGTTCAATATTTTTTAATTTTCCTGATTTTCTATCTTCAGCCATTAATCTTAGAATTTTATGAGAATAATGTATAGGTGCTGGCATTAAAACATCTGTTTCATTACATGCGTATCCAAACATAATACCTTGATCTCCAGCTCCTTCATCTTTGTTTCCAGAGGAATCTACACCCATAGCAATATCGGCTGATTGGGAATGTAGATGACTTTCAATTTTTGTAGCCTCTTTCCAAGTAAACCCTTCTTGGTCATAACCAATATCTCTTATACAATTTCTTACTTTTTCAATTAATTCATTTTTTTTTATTTCTGGTCCTCTTACTTCACCAGCTAAAACAACTTTGTTTGTCGTAGTCAATGTTTCGCAAGCAACTCTAGAATATGGGTCTCCAGAAATAAAACTATCAACAACCATATCAGAAATTCTATCAGATACTTTATCTGGATGGCCTTCAGAGACAGATTCACTTGTGAAAAGATAATTTTTTAAATTACTCATTTTTAAGTTTCTTAAATGAAAATATTAAAAAAATATACAATAAAATTATAAATCCAAAAATTTTATTTCCAAATTTTGCGAAAAGAGTCGTCTCTTTTTTTTTTGACTCACTTAAATCTATATAACCAGATTTATTTATATCAACTTTTTGCTCAATAACTCCCAATGGATTAATAATTGCTGTTGCGCCATTATTTGCTGACCTTAAAACATATTTTCCACTCTCTATTGCTCTAAAAATACTATGAGTAAAATGTTGCTCTGGTCCAATTGATTTACCAAACCAACCATCTTCAGAAATATTAACAATATAATCAAAGTTACTGTTTGTGAAAATTTTACCTGAATAAATTATCTCATAACAAATAAGGGGTAATATTTTAATGGATAAATTATTATATTTTAGATCAATTATTTCTCTTTTTTCACCTTTAGAAAATGATTGGTAGTCATTAGTAATTGTTTTTAAACCAATACTTTTTAAAAATTTTTCAAAAGGTAAAAATTCACCAAAAGGGACGAGATTAATTTTTTTATATGAATTTATTATATTTAGATTGTGATCAAAAATAGATAATGAATTAAAATATTTAATAGTTTTATTTTCATCTTCCTTGCTATTAATACCGATTGCTAACAAATGATTTTCGTTGAATTTATTCTCAAACAACCATTTATATTCTTTTAGTTGGTCTTGAGAAATACCTGGAATTATACCTTCTGGCCAAATAAAAATTATTTTTTCATTTTTTTTAGTTGAGCTGATCTCAATTAGTTCTTCTATTGCCGTTACGGGATCAATATTATTATAAAATCTATCTATGCTTATATTTGAACTTAAAATTCTTAGTTTATAATCAAGCTTTGTTAACTGTTGATTATTAAATTTTTCTAAATTTTGTGAACCAAGTACATAAAATGAAATTGCTGTTATAAAAAATACAACACAAATGCTAATATCTTTTTTATTTTCTCTTAAAATAAATATTGATGGGCTTGTAAATAATGAAATACAGAAAAGATTAAAGCTGTAAGTACCTATGATTGATGTAATGTTTAGAATTTCGATTTGATTAGAAAAACTATAAGCAATTAAATTCCAAGGGAAACCGGTTAGTATTGATCCTCTGAGAAATTCTACTATTCCAAATATTAGAGAAAAAAGAAAAAATGAGCTTAAAATTTTTTTTGGTTTTAAAATTACAAATAAATAAGAAATTAATGCATAAAACAAAGCCAAGAAACCTGGTACTAAGGCAACTGTAAAAGGAATTAAAAATTTAAAATTTTCATCAAATGTTAATGAGATAGAAATCCAATATAGGTTACTTACAAAATAACCAAACCCAAATAACCAGCCATAAAGAAAAAATAATTTTTTATCTTTATAAAACTCATTTTTTTTTATTAAAAAAACAAAAAATAAACTGAATGTTAAAAAATTTATTATAAAATAATTAAAAGGAGGCAAACTTAAAGAAGTAAGTGCTCCTAATAAAATTAAAAAAATTAGTTCAATAAAAAATTTTTTTTTCAATTTAATTCATTTTTAATTTTACAGTTTCAAATAAAAGATTTTCTTCTCTTAACATTTTATAATGATCTTTATTTTTTTTGTGATCAAAACCTAAAAGATGAAGAAAACCATGAATAAATATTTTAATAACTTTTTCTTCGAATAACTTTAAATTTTGCAATCTTGGTTTATCTAAATAATTATAGCTAATGATAATGTCTCCTAAATAAGTATTTTTTTTTATCTTTATATTTTTATTTAGAGGGAAAGATAAAATATCAGTAGATTTATTCTTATTTCTAAAAACTTTGTTTAATTTTTTAATATTTTTATTGTTTGAAAGCATTAATGTGAAAGTTACTTTTTTATTTAAAAATTTATATTTATTTGGAAAAGCTTTACATATTTTATTAAAAAAAATATCCTTATTTTTAAGCCTTTTTAACCAAGCCTTCTCCTCTGAGAAGACGTTAACCCTAATCATTTCTTGAGTATGCTTTAACTATTTTAGAAACAAGGGGATGTCTTACAACATCAGAATGATCAAAATCGATTATAGATATTTCTTTTAAATGTCCAAGTAACTGCTTTGATCGAACCAGTCCTGACATACTTTTATTTGGTAAATCAATTTGAGATGGATCACCATTAACAACTATTTTTGAATTTTCGCCAATACGAGTTAAAAACATTTTAATTTGAGTATCTGTAGCATTTTGTGCCTCATCTAAAATTGCAAAAGAATTTTTAAGAGTTCTACCTCTCATAAACGCTAATGGTGCAATCTCTATATCTCCAATCTCAATCATCCTCTGTATTTTTTCAAAGTCAAAAAGATCATATAAGGAGTCATATAAAGGTCTAAGATAAGGATCTACTTTTTCTTTCATATCCCCTGGTAAAAACCCTAAACGTTCACCTGCCTCTACTGCTGGCCTTGAGAGAATTATTCTCTCTATCTTTTTTTCTAATAACATGGTCAAACCAACTGCTACCGCTAGAAAAGTTTTCCCAGTTCCTGCTGGTCCTGCTGAAATTATGATTTCACTCTCTCTTAAAGCTCTTACATAGTTTTTTTGTTTTTCAGATCTGGGAATTATAGATTTTTTTGGAGTTTTAATAATATCTGTAACATTATTATTTTTTACTTTTTCATTAATCATAAACTTATCAACTGAGGAGCGTATATCTTTATTTTCAATACTTCCATTGTTTATAAATTGATTAGCTAAGAATTGAATAGCATTTTTAATCTTTTCATTCGTTTCAGGTGCTGATTTAATTAAAATTGAATTTCCTCTAGAATATAAACTAGAATTTGTAATTTTTTCAAGTTCTTGTAAATTTTTGTTAAATTCTCCTACAACTCCCATCAACAAATTATTATCATGAAATATTACACTTAAAGAATTATTGTCTGAATAAACAAATTTTAAAGATTGATCGATATTTTTTTTAATTGTCCTACTCAAATTCTAAGCAACCTTTTGATCTAAATTAGTTATAATTTCACCGAATAAAGTATTTCTGTTACTGTCATTAATTCTAACTTTTACAATTTTTCCAATATCACTCTTTTTACCATTAAAAATTATAGATGTCATATGCTCAGATCTTCCAAAAGCTTTGCTATTATCATCAGTTAGATTTTCAACCAAAACATCAACAATTTTATTTTCTAATGATTTATTCATTTGAATTTGATTTTGAAACAAAATATTTTGAATTTTTTCTAGCCTCTCAATAGAGATTTTTCTTTCAATTAAATCCAAATTCTCAGCTATTGTTCCAGGTCTTGGACTAAAAATAAAAGAAAAAGAGTTAATAAATTTAACTTTTTCTATCAAGTTAAAAGTATCTTTAAAATCTTGATCTTTTTCGCCAGGATAACCTATAATAAAATCACTTGAAAATTCTATATTAGGATTAATTTCTTTTAATTTATCAAAAGTAGTTAAATATTCCTCTATAGTATGCTTTCTATTCATTAACTTTAAAATTTTATTAGATCCACTTTGAACAGGCAAATGTACAAGTGGCATTAACTTTTTTGACGTTTTATATACTTCAACTAAATCCTCTGTCATATCCTTAGGATGAGAGGTTGTATATCTCACTCTTTTTATTTCTGGCAATTTTTCAATATTTAAAATTAAATCTGACAATCTATATCCCTCATTATTGTAAGCATTCACATTTTGTCCAAGTAAAATTATTTCTTTTGAACCATTGTCGGCTAAATTTTTTGCTTCATCTAAAATTTGTTTAAATGGTCGAGAATATTCCGGCCCTCTTGTATATGGTACTACACAAAAATGACAAAATTTATCACATCCTTCTTGTATAGTTAAAAAAGATGAAACTTTGCTAGCTTTATTTTTTATTTTACTTAAATATTCAAATTTAGAAACTGCATCAAATTCAGTCTCCTCAATCTTTTCCTTTTTTTTCGTAAAATTTAAAATTGTATCGTTAATTTTATGGTAAGCTTGAGGGCCTATAACTAGATCAATGTATGGTTCCCTTTTAAGCATTTCATTATTTTCTGCTTGAGCAACACAACCAGCAATAATAACTAATGGTTTTTTTTTGAATCGAAATATTTTTTTTACTCTTCCTATTTCATGATAAACTTTTTCTTTTGCTTTATCCCTAATATGGCATGTGTTTAATAAATAACAATTAGCTTCCTCATAAGTTTCAGTTTTTTCATATCCAATTTTTTTAACTGAATCAAATATTCTGTTTGAGTCATACTCGTTCATTTGACATCCAAAAGTTTTAATAAAAATTTTTTGACTCATATTTTTAGGATTTTTTCTTAATCCCATATAACTCAAGTTTATGGTCAACTAAAGTGTACCCATATTTTTCTGCAATTTTCTGTTGAAGCTGATTGATTTCATCATCGACGAATTCTATGATTTCTCCAGTTTTAATATCTATCAAATGATTATGATCATCATTTAATTCGTATCTCGCTTTACCAGATTTAAAATCATGTTTAGTTAATATGCCAGCTTCTTCAAATAATTTTACTGTTCTGTAAACTGTAGCAATACTAATTTTTGGATCTATTTTTGAGACTCTATTGTATAATTCATCGACATCTGGATGATCAGACTCTCCATAAGCTTCCTTTGATTCTAAAATCACACGAGCAATTGTTCTTCTTTGATCTGTTAGCTTTAAACCTTTTCTTTGGAATTTTTGCTCTAATTGATCTGACATTTTCTAATTTTAACCTTAATAATTAGGATTAATCAAATTTTTTTCAATTTTAAATTTTTCGCACAAATATGGGATATTTTCATATTTTATATCCTTTTCACCCTTAAAATCTTGAATACTGTAACAATAATAATCAATGTTATGAGTTAAATTAAAGGCTTTAATTATTGATAAAGAATTTCTTATTCCTGCAAAGCTTCCCGGACCTCTATTTAAATAAATGCTGCTAATATCTTTTAAAGTTAATTCTCGAGAATTTAAAAAATCATTAATAATAAAAGTTAATTTATCATAATTAATTTTAGTATTCTCTTTCGTAATATTGTAAATATCATTGCTAGTAATGATCATTAGAAAAATTTTTTTACCTGCCACATCAATTATCAGTTTATTCATAATTATTTTATTTTCTAACTTTAGTTCTAAATCAGATGAAAATAAAATCAAATACTACTCAAATGATGAAGGAATTCTATCAATAATGTACCATCGTTTTAATGAGAACAAGTACCCTTCGACTAATATTAAAATGAATATATTTAAGAAACATATAGATATAATCAGAGACTCAAATTTTAATTTTCATAATCCAAATAATTTTGACAAACAATTTAATATACCAAAATCAAAAAAAGAAATTTTAATAACGGTTGATGATGCTTTTGAATCTTTTTATACTGAGGCATGGCCCTATTTAAGAGAAAATAAAATTCCATTTATTCTATTTGTTTCAACTGAACCAGTAGGAAAAAGAGGTTATATGACATGGGAACAGATTAAAGAGGTTGGAAGTAATGATTTTGCTTTTATTGGTCATCACTCTCATACTCATGAATATCTTATAGATGAAAGCATTGAAGCGTTTATTTTAGACATTGAAACAGCTAATAAAATTTTTTTAAAAGAACTTGGTTATATACCTGATCTATTTTCATATCCGTTTGGTGAATACTCAAAATTTATGAAAGATTATATATCAAAAAATTTCAAATACGCTTTTGGACAACATTCTGGAGTAATTGATTTAAACAAAGATAAATTTGAGTTACCACGATTTCCAATTAATGAAAAATATGGAGAATTAAAAAGATTTAAATCAATAATAAATTATTTTCCTCTAGAATATAAGAAGTTGCTTCCTGAGGAAAAACAATTATTCAAAAACACAAATCCTCCAAATTTTAAAGTTGAATTTTTTAAGGATCAAATGAATCTATCTAATATTAATTGCTATTCTAATGAAGGAGATGTTTGGAAAAAATCAAAAATAAACTTTTTCAATAACTCTTTAACAATTGAATTTAGAGAACCCTTTAAACCAAGAAGAGGAAGAATTAATTGCTCTTTAAATGATAATGGAAAATGGAGATGGTTTGGTGTTCAATTCCCTATAAAAGAAAATTAAATCAAACTTTCTAAATCTTTACTTGATGGCAACAGTCTTGCCTCATCAAAATCTTTTAAGTTATTCTGTTTAATAATTTTTTGTAAAACATCTATGTATTGACTGCCTGTCTCTGCATATTTATCTAAATGTTTTGACAAAATTATACTATCTAAAGCTTTATTTTGATTTCTAAGTTTTGTTCTCGCTTTTCTTAAATTTCTATATGTTGAGTGAGTATTTAAATTTCTTAAATATGCTCTTACAGACAAATGTAAGCTATGAAACTTCATTACTTTATGATCTTTACCCTCATCAGCATTTTTTGGTTTTAAACCTTCTCCAGACCACGTCCATTGTCCAAATAAAGCATTTCCTTTTAATGCAAATCTTGAAGTACCCCAACCGGTTTCCTTAGCAGCTTGAGCTATTGCTAATGAAACTGGAATTTCGTCCATTCTTACTTTTAAAGTAGATAAGTCGTTTTTTCTTACCCCATATTGTTTATATTTTTTTTCTAACCATTTTTTTTCAATATCAGTATTGCTATTCTTATTTAGAATTGTGAATAACCTTTTTCTATCAATTCTAATTTTATTATTTTCCTTAACTATCAATGGAAGAACAATTTTAATAAACATATCTTTTCTTTTTTTAGTATTTCCAATATTTTTAATTTCATTTGGTAGAAGACCTATATCTATTGGTTTAACTAATTTTGTATCTCTTACATTTTTTAAATTATAATTTAGCTCTTTAAATAATGTGTCAATCTCTGATGTTGTATATCTAACTAAATTAATTTCAGAATTATTCTCTTCTAGAATATCATATAGTAAATCCCTCTCATCGGTATCTACGTCTGAGTCTTCCTCAATTAATTTATCTTTATTGAGAGTATTATTTAAAATATTTTTTGAATTATTTGTAAATTCTTTGTTATTAAAATTTTTACCAGTAAAATTAATAATTATTGGTGCTACATAAAAAAACAAAGTTACGATAAAAGAACTTAAAAAAAAACGTGATACTATGTTTAAGGCTTTATTTTTCAAGAAACCGGATTTTTTAAATTTTTTCATAAAATTACTGTATGGCTACAACTTCTTTTACCTCAGGTAAATAATGACATAAAAGATTTTGAACACCTTTTTTTAAAGTCAAAGTTGAACTTGGGCAGCCTGAACAGCTGCCTTGCAATTGCACCTTTACAATTCCATCTTTAAACTCTTTAAATTTTATATCTCCTCCATCTCTAGCAACTGCAGGTCTTATTTTTTCTTCTAAAATTTTTACTATTTTTGACTCAATTTCACTTAAATCTAAATCTTTGTCTTTTATATTTTCATCAATTACAAATTCTTTACCATCTGCGTAAAAATCGTTTATTAAGGAAATTACAATATGTTTTATTTCATCCCAATTAATATTATCTTTCTTATTAACGGAAATAAAATCTTGACCTAAAAAAATACCTTCTACACCATTTACAGATAATATATTTCTTACTAATTCATTTTGAATGTCTTCTTTATTAGTAATTTCATAAGGACCACTATTCGAAACCTTCTTTCCAGGAAGAAATTTCAAGGAGTTAGGATTTGGTGTAGCTTCTGTTTGAACGTACATGAATTATATATAGTAAATATTTCAGAAATTAAAACTTGATAATAAATTTTTTTTAAAAACCCACTATTTCTTTAATTCTTTCAATCTTTTTAGATGCGATCGAATTAGCTTTTTCAACTCCATCTAGAAGAATTTCATCTAAATGACTTTTATCTTCCAAAAGTTTTTTTATCTCATTAGAAATTGGTTCAATTTTGTGTACAAGCTCATCTGCTAATTTTTCTTTAAATTGTGAAAAGTTTTTACCTGCAAAATTTTTTACTGAATTTTCTAATGTCGAATTATTCAAACTTGAATAAATTCCTAAAAGATTTTTTGCTTCTAATCTTTCATCGAGTTCTTTTATATTTTTTGGCATAGGTAAAGAATCAGTTTTAGCTTTTTTGATTTTGTTAATTATTTGATCTTTATCATCTGTTAAATTTATTCTACTTGAGTCTGATAAATCTGATTTACTCATTTTTTTTGAACCATCTTTTAAACTCATTATTCTTGAGAACTCTTTTTGAATTAAAGGTTCGGGAACTTGAAGAAAATTTTCTACCTCAAAATCATTATTAAATTTTTGAGCTATATCTCTGCATAACTCCAAATGTTGCTTTTGATCATCGCCTACAGGAACATGAGTAGCATCATATAAAAGAATATCAGCAGCCATTAAAACTGGATAAGAGTATAATCCAATACTAGCTTTCTCTTTGTCTTTACCAGCTTTCTCCTTAAATTGTGTCATTCTGTTTAACCACCCCATTCTAGCAACACAACTTAATATCCATGCTCCTTCGGCATGAGCAGCTACTCCAGATTGATTAAAAATTATACTTTTTTTTGGATCTATTCCACTTGCTATAAAAGTTGCAACAGTTTCTCTAATATTATTTTTTAATTCTTTAGGATCTTGCTTTATTGTAATGGCATGTAGATCAACTACACAAAAAATACATTTATTATCATCATCGTTATTTAAGTCTACAAAGTTTTTTATGGCACCTAAATAGTTTCCTAAATGAAGATTACCTGTAGGCTGAACGCCAGAAAATATTTTTTTACCCATAAAATTAATACTTTAATTTAATATCATTCATTTGAAAAGCTTTGATGAAATAACATACAATTAAATAAAACAATAATCCTAATATAACGGATAAAACTAAATAAAAAGATTTAATTGATTGATTAAATGCTAATTCGTTTTGGAAAAAATTTAACAAAAAGTTAAAGAATAAACCCATAATAATTGATGCGAAAGTTATTTTAATAAATTTAATAAAAAAAATTTGATTAAAATAAAATAATTCTCGATTTTTTAAAAATAAAAATAACAATATTGAATTTAACCAAGATGAAATGGATGTGGCTATTGGAATTATTATAAAACCAATGTCACTAAAATAATACAAACTGATAAAAATATTAACAAATACTGAAACTAAAGAAATATAAAATGGAGTTTTAGTATCATGGTTTGCAAAGAAAAAACTTGAAAAAACTTTTATCAATGCAAAAGCAGGCAGACCTAATGCAAAATAATATAACGCTAAACTTGAGTTATTCACCGATTTTTCATTGAAAGACCCATATCCAAATAAAGCTGAAATAATTTGTTCTGATCCTATGATTAAAGCGATAGTTGCTGGAAGACTTAAAAATAAACTTAATTCAAGAGCTTTATTTTGTATAAGCAAAATCTTGTTTTTTTTTCTAGACTGAATATGTCTTGAAAGTTGTGGAAGTATGACAACACCAATCGCAATACCAGCTATAGCTAAGTTAATTTGATAAATTCTATCTGCATAATATAAATAAGAAACTGCACTTGCTTGAAATGATGCAATTATTGTACCTACTAAAATATTAATTTGAGTGACACCTGATGAAAAAATACTTGGTAAAAGTTTTTTAAAAAAAAATTTAACTTTATTACTTACTTTCAATTTGTAATTAAATTCAAGCGAGTAGTATTTTGATACATATTTATATAAAAAAATTAATTGTAAGAAACCAGCAAAAGAAACACCGTAAGACAAATAATAAACTAATTGATCACCTAAAGATTTAGAAAAAATCAACACTAAAATTAAAACAATATTTAAAATTATTGGGGCTGCAGCTGCAGCTGCAAACTTATTATGTGAATTTAAAATTGCTGAAAAAAAAGAAGCTAAACAAATAAAAAATAAAAAAGGAAAAGTAATCCTCGTTAAATTAATTGCTACCTCCATTTTTTCTAAATCACCTACAAATCCTGGAGCAATAATTGAAACAAATGCAGGCATGAAAATTTCAATTATTATTATTAAAAATAACAACCCTAAAAAAAGAAGATTAAAAATATCGTTAGCAAATTTGTTTGATTGTTTTTTTCCTTTAGTGATTTCTGATGAATAACTTGGAACGAATGCTGCATTAAAGGTGCCTTCAGCAAACAATCTTCTAAAAGTATTTGGAATTCTAAATGCTACAAAAAAGGCATCCGCCAACATCCCTGTTCCTAGAAAAATTGCTATTAAAATATCTCTTAAATAACCGAGCAATCTACTAATGATAGTATAAAACCCAAATGTGCCTGTTGACTTAAGTAAGTTCATAAATCATATTAGTCTTAATTTTACCCCAATTGTACACTTATTGTTATCAGAAATGAAAAAAACAAAAATTGATCATTACACAGATAAAGAAGCTTTAGATTTTCATAAAGACAAAAAACCAGGCAAGATTGAGATTATTTCTTCAAAAAATATGACAACTAAGCGTGATCTCGCTTTAGCATATTCTCCAGGAGTTGCGGCTCCAGTAAAAAAAATAAGTGAAAATCCAGAAGCAGCTTATGATTACACAAGCAAAGGAAACCTTGTTGCTGTAATAAGTAATGGTTCAGCGATATTAGGAATGGGAAATTTAGGTGCTTTAGCGTCAAAGCCTGTGATGGAAGGAAAGGCCGTATTATTCAAAAGATTTGCAGATATCGATTCGATTGATTTAGAGATAGATTGTAAAGATTCTGGCGAAATCGTAAATTCAATTAAAAATTTTGCACCTAGTTTTGGTGGAATAAATTTAGAAGACATAGCTGCACCAGATTGTTTTATAATAGAACAAAAATTAAAAGAAATTTTAGATATTCCAGTTTTTCATGATGATCAACATGGAACAGCAATCATAACGACAGCAGCATTAATTAATGCCTTAGATATTTCTGGTAAATCAATAAAAAAAATTAAAGTTGTAGTTAATGGTGCTGGAGCTTCAGCTCAAGCTTGTACTGAGTTATTTAAGAACTCAGGAGTAAAATCTGAAAATATATTAATGCTAGACAGAAAGGGCGTTATTTATGAAGGAAGAACTGAGGGAATTGATCAATGGAAATCCAGATATGCAGTTAAAACTAAACATAGAACTTTAAAGGATGCTGTTAAAGGAGCAGATGTTTTTTTAGGATTATCTGCAAAAGGAGTTCTAAAAAAAGAGATGGTTAAATCCATGGCAAAAAATCCAATTATATTTGCTTGTGCTAATCCTGATCCAGAAATTACTCCAGAGGAAATTAGTGATGTAAGAAATGATGCAATTGTTGCAACAGGGAGATCAGATTATCCCAATCAAGTAAATAATTTAATTGGATTTCCTTACATTTTTCGAGGAGCTTTAGATGTTAGATCCAAAACGATAAATGAAGAAATGAAAGTTGCTGCAGCTAATGCAATAGCTAAGCTTGCAAGAGAAGATGTACCTGATGAAGTGGTTGCAGCTATGGGTGGAGAAAGACCTCATTATGGAAAAGATTATATTATTCCATCAACATTTGATCCAAGATTAATTAGTGTAATACCAGCGGCTGTAGCAAAAGCAGCTATAGATAGCGGAGTAGCTAGAAAAAATATAGATGATTTTGATGCTTATAAAGATCAACTCAAACAAAGGCTAGATCCGACAGTAACCATCATGCAAGGTATAAATTCATTTATTAAGAAAAATCAGAAAAAAATTGTTTTTGCAGATGGTGAAGATGAAAATACTTTAAAAGCCGCTATAGCATTTAAAAATTCGAAGTTAGGAGTTCCAATTCTGGTTGGTAAAGAAAGTAAGATCAAAGAGCAAATTAAAAATATTGGATATAGTGAAAACTTTGACATCGAAATTGTTAATTCAAAAAATGAAGAAAAGAGAAAAAGGTACGTTAAACATTTATTTGAAAAATTACAAAGAGAACAAGGATTACTAGAACGAGATTGTGACCGAATGATCAGAAATGATAGAGTTGTTTGGGCTACTAGTATGGTTGCCTGTGGCGATGCTGATGGTGCTGTAACAGGTAATACAAGACGATTTGGTGCCTCTTTTGAAAAAATCAAGCAAGTTGTTGATGTAAGAAAAGGTGAAATTATGTTTGGATTAAACATGATAGTTCATAAAGGAAGAACTATTTTTGTTGGTGATACAAGTGTTCATGAATATCCAACATCTGAACAAATGGCTGAAATAGCTATATCTACAGCTAGGGTTGTTAGACTCTTTGGATTTAATCCTAAAGTTGCCTTCGTGTCTCATTCTACATTTGGGCAACCTCTTACAAGTAGAACAAAACATATTCGGAATGCAGTTGAAATCTTAAAAGAAAAAAAAGTTGATTTTGAATTTGATGGAGATATGCAACCAGATGTTGCTCTAAACCCAGAGTACAGAGAACTTTACCCTTTTGCACAAATTGTTGGTAAAGCAAATATTTTAATAATGCCTGGACAACATAGTGCAGCAATTTCATATAAGTTAATGAAGACAATTGGAGAAACAAAAGTTATAGGTCCTCTGTTAATTGGTTTAGGTTTACCAATTGAGATTGCTCCGCTTAGATCCTCAACTTCAGAAATACTTAATCTTGCTTCTATCGCAGCGTATTCATCTGAAGTAATTGATTACAAAAAATAATTATTCTCTTTGAATTCTTAAATCTTCAACAAGCATTATACTTGCAACCACATCATCAACATCAAGAATTTCCTTAGCTTCACTTATAACTAAATCTTTTTCCTCAAGTGTTAGTGCAATGCCATAAACATAAATTTTTTTTTTATATGTGTCGATTTGATAATTGGTAGATTTAATATTTTTGTTTAAAATTAAAGCTGTTCTAAGTTGTGATGTGATTAAAACATCTTTAGCAGATTGTTTAAATTTAAATTCCTCTTTAATTTTTATATCATTCCTAACTGAACGAGCACCTTTTGTTTCCCATGCTAATTTAGTAATTATTAATTTTTCCTCGGGATTATCTACTTTTCCAGTTATAAAAATTCTACCATCTAGAACTTTTGTTTTAACTGAAAGAAGATATTTCTTGTCTCTAGTTAAAATTTTTGCAGTTATTGTTTTCTGCATTATTGAATCATCTATTTGTGTACCTACTGTTCTTGGGTCTAAAGCAACTGAAACACCAGTTCCAAAAAGACCTTTAGAACCAACACCAATACATCCGGCTAAAATAAAACTCAATAAGATAAAAATTAATAATTTATTTTTCATTTTTTAATTCTAAACAATAATTATATATTTCTTTTTTAGATACATTGCTCATTTGACTTAAAACATCTGTAATTTCTTTAGTGGAAAATTTATTAATCATTTTTTTTATTATATTCATATCTGATTCAGTTAATTTTTGAGAGATATTTTTGTTTATTTTTCTTTCAGAAATAACAACAGTAAGTTCGCCTTTTGGATCTTTTTCAAATAACTCTAATTCATCTACATTTTTTCTAATAAATTCTTCGTACATTTTGGTTATTTCCCTACAAAAAACTATCTTTCTTCCAGCAAAATTCTTTTTTATTTCAGGTATGATTTTATTAATTTTTTTAGGAGAAGTAAAAAAAACTAAGGTATTTTCAAATTCTGAAAATTTTTTTAACTTAGTAGATAATTCCTGTTTTTTTTCTGGAAAAAAACCACAAAACAAAAATTTATCTGAAAATCCACTAATCGAAACAGCTGCAGCAACAGCCGATGGTCCAGGAATAGGAAAAATTTTTATCTCATTATTAATACACTCATTAACCAATATTGAACCTGGATCAGAAATACTGGGCGTACCAGCATCAGATATCAATGAAATCATATTTCCAGATTTAAGATATTCAATCATTTTTACTACATTTTTTTTTTCATTAAATTTATGATTTGAAATTAATTTTGATTTAACTTGATACTTATCTAAAAGTTTTTTTGAAATTCGAGTATCTTCACATAAGATATAATCAGATTGTTGTAAAACTTCAATTGCCCTTAAAGTGATATCTTTGAGATTTCCCAAAGGAGTTGATACCAAATAAAGACCATTTTCGTATTCTTTTAATTTAAATTGTGGTTTTATGATCATAATTTAGCTTAAAAAATATTATATTAACATCAAAATGATTAAATTTATTAAAATTATTTATTTTATTTTTTTAAGTTTTCACTTTTTGTTTTTTCAGGCTGTAAATGCTCAAGAAAAAATCAAAATAGGATTATTAGTACCTATGACAGGAGAAAATAAAGAAATTGGTGCTTCAATCATTAAAGCTGTGGGATTGGCTGTTAAGGATATAAATAATAATTTGATAGAAATCTTTCCAAAGGATACAGCGACTAAAGCTAATCAGACTTTAAAATCAGCATTTGAATTAAGTGAAATGGGTATAAAAATTGTTATTGGTCCAGTGTTCTATGAAAGTTTAACCTATTTAGATGAAATGAAAAATTTAACATTTTTATCATTAACCAATAAAACTTTAGATCTTCCAAAAAATGTAATTTCCGCAGGAATAAATTCTACCTCACAATTTAATACAATAAAAAAATTTTTAGAAACCAATCAAATACAAAGAACTATTTTTTTAACACCAATTCAAGATTATGAATTTGAAGTTAAAAAAGGAATAAAAAATTCAAAAATAAAAATCTATAAAGACTATGAATATAATACAGAACCAACAAAACTAACAAAGCAAATAGAGGAAATTACAAACTATAAAGTTAGAAAACAAAATTTAGAAGATGAAATAAAAAGAATTAAAAATTCAAATGAGCCAAATAAAGAAAAAAAAATAAAAAGACTAGAAAAAAGATACACCCTAGGTGGTTTAAATTTTGACGCTATAGTAATTTCAGATTTCGATGAAAGTCTAAAAAGTGTTTCAACATCACTTTTATACACTGACGTACTCCCTGAAAATAAGTATTTTATAACTTTAAATCAATGGTTTGATGATAGTTTATTAAATGAAACTGATATCCAACCATTGTATTATCCGTCAATAAATAAAGAAAATTTTGATAGCTATAAAATAAAGTACTTTAATGCATTTAATGAAGATCCCACTCATTTGTCTTTATTGAGTTATGATTTGGTTGGATTGGTTTATTATTTATCAATAAACTCAGATACAGAAAACTTAAATAAAATTTTTAAGAAAAAAAATTCATTTAAAGGAAAAATAGGAATTTTTGACATCAAAAACAATAAAATTAATCACAGACTCAATTTTTATAAAATTGAGGATAAAAAACTTATAAAAATTTTCTAATTTTTTTAAAAGCCTGATATCTATGATCCATTTTATATTTTTGTGACGGCTTCATTTCTCCAAAAGTTTTTCTTTTTTTTAAAGGAATAAAAATTGGATCATAACCAAATCCATTTTTTCCTTTTGGTTCGTTTGAAATATAGCCCTCAACTTTACCTACGACACAAGTGATTTTTTTATTTAAATACGAAATAGAAAGTGCACAAATAAATTTAGCTTTAATTTTTTTATTTTTCCAATTTTTATCTTTTTTATTTAGCGAGTTATAAACTCTTTTTATAGCTTTACCAAAATCTCCATATTTTCCACCCCATCTTGCAGAATAAATTCCAGGATTTTTATTCAAAATATCTATCTCTAAACCTGAGTCATCAGCCAAACACATTAATCCTGTTTTTTTTGAAAAATATTTAGATTTGATTAATGAATTTTCTTCAAATGTCTTACCATTTTCAACCGGGCTCTTTAAATTAAATCCAGATGTAGAATAAATTTTAATACTTTTTGGCAATAAACTTCTGATTTCTCTTAGTTTACCTCTGTTATTAGTCCCAATAAGTAATTTATTAATTTTTTGTTTAAACATCTAGAAATTATCAAAATCCTTACCATATAAGAGACTATGGAAAAAGAAGAAAACCAAAATAGCACTTCAGATCAAAATCAGGGTATAGCAAAAGAAACTGATAAACCTGAAGAAAGCTCAATCGAAGAAAATAAGCAACAAACAGACCAAGAACCTAAAGAAGAAATTAAAGAACCAACTCCAGAAGAAAAAATTGCTGAACTTGAAGATAAAGTGGCGAGAACTTTTGCTGAAATGGAAAATCAAAGAAGAAGATTTGAAAAAGAAAAAGAGGATGCTTTTGAATATGGTGGTTATAGTTTTGCTAAGGAAGCATTAAATTTGATTGATAATTTAGATCGGTCAAAACATGTCCTTGAGAGTGACGATAAGTTAAAAGGAACTGAAGCATTAAAGAAGACACTAGAACATTTAGATATTATTAAAAAAGATTTAATCTCAATATTTGAAAAAAATAATATTAAACCTATTGATAGTCTTAACAAAAAACTAGATCCAAATTTTCATCAAGCAATGATGGAAATAGAGGATGACACGAAAGAACCTGGAACAATAATCCAGGAAATTCAAAAAGGATTTACTATAAAAGACAGGTTGCTTAGACCATCATTAGTAGGGGTGTCAAAAAAAGTTACAATAAAAGAGGAGAAAACTGAGGAAAATAAGGAAAATCTAGAAAATAAATAATTATGAGATCAACTTGTAGTTTCACATTTAAACCCTATATGACGTGAGAGAGAGTTATTAAATTATGAGTAAAATTATTGGAATAGACTTAGGAACAACAAATTCATGTGTTGCTATAATGGAGGGAACACAAGCTAAAGTTTTAGAAAACACTGAAGGAGCAAGAACTACTCCATCAGTTGTGGCATTTACAGATGAAAATGAAAAATTAATTGGACAGCCAGCAAAAAGACAAGCTGTTACAAATCCAGAAAATACCATCTTTGCAGTTAAAAGATTAATTGGAAGAAATTTTGATGATCCAACTGTAAAAAAAGATGTGGAAGCAGCACCTTTTAAAATAATTAATTCTGAAAAAGGTGATGCTTGGATTGAAGCCAAAGGTGAAAAATATTCGCCTTCTCAAATATCAGCGTTCATTTTACAAAAAATGAAAGAAACAGCAGAAAAATATTTAGGTCAAGCAGTAACTAAAGCTGTAATTACAGTACCAGCATATTTTAACGATGCTCAAAGACAAGCAACTAAAGATGCAGGAAAAATTGCTGGTTTAGAGGTATTAAGAATTATTAACGAACCAACAGCAGCGTCACTTGCATATGGTTTAGATAAAAAACAAAATAAAAAAATTGCAGTATATGATTTAGGCGGAGGAACATTTGATGTTTCTATTTTAGAACTGGGTGATGGTGTCTTCGAAGTTAAATCAACTAATGGTGATACTTTTTTGGGTGGTGAAGATTTTGATAATGCTGTTGTAGATTATTTAATTTCTGAATTTAAGAAAGATAATGGAATCGATCTGAAATCAGATAAGCTTGCTTTGCAAAGATTAAAAGAAGCTGCTGAGAAAGCAAAAATAGAATTATCTTCTGCTGAACAAACGGATATAAATTTACCTTTCATTACAGCAGATAAGACAGGTCCAAAACATATTAATTTAAAAATGACTAGAGCAAAACTTGAAGCTTTAGTTGAGGACTTAATTTCTAAAACAATGCCTCCATGTAAAACTGCGTTAAAAGATGCAGGAATTACTGCTAGTGAAATTGATGAAGTCGTAATGGTAGGTGGTATGACCAGAATGCCAAAAGTATTACAAGAAGTTAAAAACTTTTTTGGAAAAGATCCTAACAAAAGTGTTAACCCTGATGAAGTAGTTGCAATGGGTGCTGCTATTCAAGCAGGTGTATTACAAGGAGATGTTAAAGATGTACTTCTACTAGATGTAACTCCATTATCACTTGGTATAGAGACTCTTGGAGGTGTATCTACAAAACTGATTGATAAAAACACAACAATACCAACTAAAAAAAGTCAGGTATTTTCAACTGCTGAAGACAATCAGCCTGCTGTATCTATTAGAGTTCTACAGGGTGAAAGAGAAATGGCAGCTGATAATAAAGCCTTAGGAAACTTTGAATTAGTAGGTATTGCACCAGCACCAAGGGGAGTACCTCAAATTGAAGTTACATTTGATATTGATGCTAATGGTATCGTAAATGTATCAGCAAAAGATAAAGGAACTGGTAAAGAACAAAAGATACAAATTCAAGCTTCAGGTGGATTAAGTGATGAAGAAATTGAAAAAATGGTTAAAGACGCAGAGGCTAACAAAGAAGCTGATAAAAAGAAAAGAGAATCGGTTGATGTTAGAAACCAAGCGGATACTCTAATTCACTCTACTGAAAAAAATTTAAAAGAGCATGGATCAAAGATTTCTGATGCAGAGAAAAAAGCAATTGAAGATGCATCTACTGCTGTAAAAGAAGCATTAAAAAGTGAAGATATTGAAGATATTAAGAAAAAAACTGAGGCTTTAGTTCAAGCTTCAATGAAACTTGGAGAAGCAATCTATAAATCACAACAAAGTGCAAAACCTGAGTCTGGAAAAGATGATGGTGGAGATGATGCTGGTAAAAAAGACGAGAATGTTGTTGATGCTGATTTCGAAGAAGTAAAAGACGAGAACAAAGAAAAAAGCGCTTAAACTGACATTTAATTGTCTGGGGTAATTTGATGGCTAAAAGAGACTATTACGATGTCCTAGGCGTTAATAAAAGCGCGAGCCCCGAAGAATTAAAATCCGCATATAGAAAGTTAGCTGTTAAATATCATCCCGATAAAAATCCTGGGGACTCAAAAGCAGAGGAAAAATTTAAAGAAGCTAGTGAAGCCTACGGAATACTTTCAGACAAAGAGAAGAAACAAAACTACGATAACTTTGGTCATGCAGCTTTCGAAAATGGTGGTGGCAGACCAGGTGGAGGTTTTGGTGGATTTAGTGGAGCAGATTTTTCAGATATTTTCGAAGATTTCTTTGGGGATTTTGGTGGTGGTGGAAGATCAAGAAATAGACGATCAAATAACAGGGGCTCTGACTTAAGATATGATTTATCAATTTCTCTTGAAGAAGCTTATAACGGAAAAAAGCAAGACATAAAATTTTCGACAACAGAACAATGTGGAACCTGTAGAGGTAATGGATCTAAGCCAGGTTATTCACCAGATAGATGCTCATATTGTGGAGGAAGTGGTAGAGTTAGATCAAACCAGGGTTTTTTTACTGTTCAACAAACATGTCCTCAGTGTAATGGAAATGGGGAAGAAATTACCAACCCCTGCAATGATTGTAATGGCCAAGGTAAAAAACAAGCATCTAAGAAAATTTCTGTAACAATTCCAAAAGGTGTAGATGATGGAACAAGAATTAGATTAGCAGGAAAAGGTGAAGCTGGAACAAGAGGTGGAGCAACAGGTGATCTTTATTTATTTGTTAACGTAAATTCTCATAACTTATTTAAAAGATCTGATGAAAATTTATTTTTTGAATTTCCTCTTTCTCTTGCAGATGCAGCATTAGGAACAACTGTTGAAATTCCAACTATTGATGGTGGAAAAGCTAAAATTAAAATTCCTGATGGAACTCAAAATGGTAAGCAATTCAGATTAAAAGGTAAAGGTATGCCATTTATGAGAAGAGGTGATTTTGGTGACTTATATGTTCAAGTTAAAACAGAGGTACCTGTATATTTAAATAAAAAACAAAAAGAATTATTAGAACAATTTAGAGAAATTGAAAACGATAAGTCTAATCCAAGTATTAAAAAATTTTTTCAAAAAGCAAAAGATTTCTGGAAAAACTAAAAGACTAATCTTCTAAAAAAGGTTAATATTAGTTAAATGAAAAAAATTAATTTAGCAATTTCGGGATGTATGGGAAGGATGGGTCAACAGCTCATCAAGTCATCAAAGAATAATAAAAATTTTAAATTAGTTACGCTTACAGAAAATAGATTGGTTAACAAAAAATTTAATGGAATTAAACCTGAATTAAATTCTGATAAAGCCTTTAAAAAAACTGATCTAATTATTGATTTCACGGTACCAAATTGCACGCTTGAAATATTGAAAATAGCATCAAAACTGAAGAAAAAAGTAGTAATTGGGACAACCGGGTTTACTAGGAGCGAAGAAAATCTAATTAAAAAATATTCAAAAAAGATACCTATCTTAAAAGCCGGCAATATGAGCTTAGGTGTAAATTTATTGATGTATTTAACTGAAATCACATCTAAATCTTTGAATGATGAATATTTAAGTAAGATATTTGAAGTACACCACAAGCATAAAAAAGACTATCCCTCTGGTACTGCCTTAATGCTTGGTAAAGGAATTGCTAATGGAAAAAATAAAAATTTATATAACTTAATTGGTAAAAAATTCTTTAATAAAAAAACTTTTCCTTATGGAAAAAAAATTAATTTTAACTCGATTAGAAAAGGTGAAATTATTGGAGAACACGAGGTGAAGTTCTCAAGTGGAAAAGAAATAATCACACTAAACCATGAGGCTTTTGATAGAGCTCTATACTCAGATGGTGCTTTAACTGCTTCGAAATGGTTAATGAAAAAAAAACCAGGATTATACTCTATGAGAGATTTGCTTAATTTTTCATAATGAATGAAAAACAAAAAGCAAAGACAATCATTAAAACTTTAAATAAAATTTACCCTAGAGCACCTGTTCCTTTAAAAAGTAAAAATACTTTTACACTATTAATTTCTGTCCTGCTTTCTGCACAATGCACTGATTTAAACGTTAATAATGTAACAAAAGATATATATCCAAAATACTATAAGCCAGAACACTTTGTAAAATTAGGAAGAAAGAAAATTGAGAAATTAATCAAGAAAATTGGTATTTTTAGAGTTAAAGCAAAAAGTATTTACTTAATGTCAAAACAAGTTTTAGAAAAACATAACGGAAAAGTACCTAGAACTTTTGAAGAACTAGAAAAACTTCCAGGCGTGGGCCATAAGACAGCTAGTGTGGTGATGTCCCAAGGTTTTGGATATCCGGCATTTGCTGTTGATACTCATATTCACAGACTCGCACAAAGATGGGGTTTAACAAATGGAAAAAATGTAGTTCAAACTGAAAAAGATTTAAAACGAATATTCCCTAAAAAAACTTGGTCAAAACTTCATTTACAAATAATTTTTTATGGAAGGGAATATTGTAAAGCAAGAGATTGTTATGGTTTAACTTGTAAAATATGTACTACTTGCTATCCAAATAGAAAAAAACCTGTTAATACAAAAAAAGCTTAATATGAAAATTTTAGGAATAGGAAACGCAATAGTTGATGTTATTTGTAAAGTTGATGACAATTTTATTGAACAAAATAATCTCACAAAAAGTACAATGAAATTATTTTTTGATGAAAATGAATTTAAAAATTTATTAAAAAATCTTAAAGTTGAAAAAACAGTTTCTGGAGGCTCAGTCGCAAACTCTATAGTTGGTATATCTCAGCTTGGCGATAAAGCTGGCTTCATAGGTAAAATTTCTGATGATGAATTTGGCAGCAATTATGAGGAAGGACTGAAAATAGAAAATGTAGAATACTTTTATTCTAAAAAGAAAGAAGAATTACCAACCGGGACATGCTTGATATTGATAACGCCGGATTCGGAAAGAACGATGTGCACATTTCTTGGGACAGCAGGAAAAATTAATGAGAAGGATGTGAGTACTGACGCAATTAAAAGAAGTGAGTTAATATTTTTAGAAGGTTACTTATGGGATGAAGGAGATCCCAAGAAGGCGTTTGATAAAGCCATAAACAATGCAAATAAAGTTGCTATGTCGCTTTCAGACCTATTTTGTGTAGACAGACATAAACCTCATTTTTTAAACTTAGTTAAAAATAAGCTGGATATAACTTTTGCTAATGAACAAGAATTTAAGTCATTAATTAGCGCAAAAAATTTTGAAGAAATTATTAACTTTTCAAAACAACTTAATAAACTAGTTATTGTAACTAGAGGTGAAAAAGGAGCGGTTGCAGTGAATGGTAATGAAGTTTTTGAAAGTAAGGTACAAAAACATTTAAAAATTATTGATCTTACGGGTGCAGGTGATCTCTTTGCTGCTGGTTTTTTACATGGGTATATTAACAAATTATCTATAAAAGAGTGTCTTGAAAAAGGAACTGAAATGTCATCTAAAGTAATACAACAAATTGGGGCAAGACTTTAAATTTAATTTTTCTTTCTTTTAAAACTGCCCTTACCTTTTTTAGGTTTAACTATTTTCGGTTTGTACTTTTTGGTAAACAAATTTTTGGCAATAGGGTTTTTTTTAATTAATTTGATAGCCATTTTTCTCACTAATTATGAAATCGTTATCATTAAATGTATTTAAAATTTTTTTTCTCAATCGATAAATATGAGTTTCAACTGTATGAGTTTCCATGTTAGATTGATAACTCCACACTTTTTCTTGTAATTCACCAATACTAACTGGTTTGTCTGATTTGGAAAGATATGTGATTGTATTAATTTCTTTCTCAGTCAATTTAAGTTTAGTTTTATTTAATAACATTTCTCTAGAATTTAGATCAATAATGTATTTATTTACCTTTACTTTGGATTGGTTATTGAATTGTATTTTTAAAAATTCAACATTTATTTTTTCAATTAATTTAAAAATACTAATTGGCGCATTATCTAAGACAAATTGATTATCAATATTTAAGTATTTTTTATTTGATATAACTAAATAATTACTCAAATTTTTTACCTTTTCATTTAAAAAGTCTTCATTATCTAGAAAGATAATATTACAATTTAAATCCAATCCAAGCTCTACTAGAATTTGATATAATTCAGTAAACTTATATATTATTAAATTCTGATTACTCACTTAAGAGAGAATATGACAATTTTTGTTAAAAATAAACACACTCTTCAAATAGATGAATTTAAATTTAAGTGCTGTATTGGTAAAAAGGGTTTAACCAGCAACAAAAAAGAAGGAGATAAAAAAACACCGAAAGGTACTTTTAAAATTGAAAATCTTTATTTTAGAAAAGATCGCAAAGAAAAACCATTGACACTTTTAAAATGTATCAAAATTAAAAAAAACATGGGTTGGTGTGATGATATTCGTTATCCAAAAAAATATAACAAACTAATTAAAATTGAAAAAAAAATTAGATATGAAAAACTAAAAAGGAAAGACTATAAATATGATTTATTAATTCCAATTAAATACAACTTTAAAAAACCCATCACTGGTAAAGGAAGTTGTATATTTATTCATCTAACAAAAAATTATACTCCTACAGCTGGATGCATTGCTTTAAAAGAAAAAGATTTTTTAATTTTGCTTAAATTAATAAATAAAGATTCAAAAATAAAAATTTTTTAAGATCTCTGACCAAAAATTCTAGATCCAACCCTTATAAATGTTGATTGATGCTTTGCAGCGACAAGAAAATCTGAAGACATGCCCATGCTAAGTTCTGAAAAACCTAGGACTTTATTTAAATTTTTCATCTCTTCAAAATAAACCTCTGGATCAATATTTGCAGGCGGAATACACATCAAACCAATTAAATCTAAATTGATTTCTTTACAGTAAGCAACCAGCTGTTTAAGCTCATTTTTATTAATACCCGATTTTTGATTTTCTTCGCCAATGTTAACTTGCAAGAATATTTTAATATTTTTATTTATTTTATTTTGTTCATTAGCTATTTTTTTTGCAAGTTTTTCACTATCGACCGAATGAATATAGTCAAATAATTTTACAGCAAATTTAACTTTATTTGTTTGTAGTTTTCCAATCATATGTAGTTGAATGTCTGGATTTGTCTTTTTTACTTCTTCCCATTTTTCAACAGCTTCCTGAACTTTATTTTCACCGAAATCTATGTGCCCATGATCTATTAAAGGTAATATTTGATTAATTTTAAATGTCTTGGAAACTGCTATAATTTTTGGATAATGATTAATATTTATTTCGTTTAACTTGACTTTTATATTGTCTTGTATGTCTAATAAATTTTTAACAGTACTATGCATATAAATAATTTAAGAAAATATTACTTTATTAATAAATTTGATACAAAAAATATAGATAAACAAACATGGAACACTAGTATTATCTACAGAAATTATGATACAATTAATAATTCAAAAACTATTATAAACCTTAAAAAATATTGTAAAAAAAAGGGTTATAAATTTTTCATATCAAATAATGTTAAATTGGCACTAAATTTAAATTTAGATGGAGCTTATATTCCTTCATTTAATAAAAGTGTTAGTCACCTCTCATTTTCAAAAAGAAAAAATTTTTTATTAATTGGATCAGCTCATAATAATAAAGAAATTAAGATTAAAGAAAGACAAGGTGTAAGTGTTTTGTTTTTATCTTCAATATTTAAAAAAAATAAAAATTATTTAGGATTAAATAAGTTTAAGTTATTAAAAAATTTAACTAATAAAAAAATTATTGCCCTTGGTGGAGTATCAAATGAAAATTTAAAAAAACTGAGCCTAGTAAATTGTGACGGTTTCGGGGGAATTTCTTTTTTCCAAAAAAAAACGGCCCCAAAAAGGGGCCGTTAAATAATTGATTATACGCTCTAATTAAAACGCAAATGCAACTGATACTTCTTTGAACTCTTTGTCAGTTCCTGCAGAACCAGCTACAGTATCTGTAGAGTTAAATACTGCTGCGATTGTGATTCCACCAACTGTGTAAGAAGCTGAAACACCTGAACTTTCTTCATCTGATAATGAAGCAGTTTCAAAGTCAACATTTGATACACCGTAAGATACACTCATGTTTTCATTGATCGCTAATGATATAGCAGCTGCATTTCTTTCTTCATCAGCTGAAGCTTTATCAATTTTAGATCTTTGAACACCAACTGTAGCCATACCCATTGTATAAGTTGCGTATGCTGTAGTGTGGTCATCTTCTTGAGTAGCAGATACACTGTTTGAACCGAAACCATATCCGATTTCTAAACCGTCCATTAAATCATTAGCAACTATTACTAATGAAGTGTCAGTTCCTTTTGCTTCTTTACCCATTGAAGCTGAAAGTGTTAGACCCATAGCTGAAACTTCGTAACCGAAAACATTCGCATTACCAGTACCAACAACACCATTATCGTCAGTGTCAACGTCATCCCAAACTTGCTCACCAGCAGTTGGCATTTTATCTTGATACTTTTGGATACCAGCTTTGCTTGTTCCATTCATAAAGTGAAGTGTTCCACTGTCACCCATATCTAATGATACGTATGTAGATGAGAACGCAGCGTTAGTCATTGTGTAACCTGTGCTAACAGTCATTCCATTATCTAATTCACCTGAACCAGAAAATGTAATTCCTTTTGAATTACTTGCTGGGTTCGCATCACTATCACCCTTACCACCTACGTAAGATACTTTTGCAGAACCACTTACACTCATAGCTCCAGCAAAAGCTGATGTAGCAACTAGAGAACCTGCTAATGCAGTTAATCCAATTTTTGCTAATTTGTTCATATTTACTCCTATTTGTTATTTATAATTATAAACAGAGAATAATTATCATTTTTGGCCAAAAATTTGTGTTAATTAGCAATTTTTGTAATTTTTTTTAGTTTTTGTTGTATTTTTGCAACAAATAAAAACAATAAAATTCGCACTTTTTTAGGATTTTTTAAACTATATGTTACTCTTTGAGCAATTCTTGTTATATATGAATTGTTTTTAAAATCGTCCTTATGAATATTAAACTTATTTTATTTAAGATAACAGGATTATTTTTAATTTTAATAAATCTAAATTCATGTGGTTTTTATCGTCCAGTTAGCGCAAAAGATTATCCACCCGAACCAGAAAAAAGAATTCAAAAAAACCTTCAAGAAGGTAAAGGATTCACAATTATGGGCAGTATTAACAGAAAAGGTGATGGTAATTTTAACTTTGCAACATCTAATGAAATGTGGAGAGCAAGCTTAGATATTTTAGATTTTATGCCACTTACTTCTGCTGATTACAGTGGAGGATTGATTATAACTGATTGGTATGGGTACGATGGTAGTGCAAATGATTCGATCAAAATATCTATTAGATTTTTATCTAATGAAATTAGAGCTGACGCATTAAAAATTAAGGTATTTAGCAAAGAGTGTGAAAAAACAATAAATTGCAAAATTTCCCAGAGTAGCCCTAAAATAGAAAATGAATTAAAAGTTGCAATTTTAAAAAGAGCTGCAAAGTATAAAAAAGATATGATTGACACAAATCCGAAAAGAGATTTAAATTCTATCCTTACACCAGGTGATAAAAATTAATCAACAAGATATAATTTGTGGAAAGATACAACTTCAAGACAATTGAGAGTAAATGGCAAAAGTATTGGCAAGAAAATAAATCATTTAAATCTTCTATATCAAAAGAAAAAAAATTTTATTGCTTAGAAATGTTTCCATATCCCTCTGGAAAAATTCACATGGGTCATGTAAGAAATTATGCTATAGGTGATGTTTTAGCGAGATACAAGTCTCTTCAAGGTTATAATGTACTACATCCGATGGGTTGGGACTCATTTGGAATGCCAGCAGAAAACGCAGCAAGACAAAACAATTTAAATCCTAAAACTTGGACCGAGAAAAATATTCAAACAATGAAAAGTCAATTGAAACAACTTGGACTTTCTATCGATTGGGACAGAGAAATTTCAACCTGCTCCCCTGAATATTATAAACATCAACAAAAACTTTTTTTAGACCTTTATGATAAAGGTCTGGTTTATAGAAAAGAAAGTTATGTAAATTGGGACCCTGTAGATAAAACAGTTCTAGCTAACGAGCAAGTAGTTGATGGAAAAGGATGGAGATCTGGTGCTGTTGTTGAAAGGAAAAAACTTAATCAATGGTTTTTCAAAATATCTCATTTTTCAGAGGAATTATTAAAAGATCTAGACCAACTAAATGATTGGCCAGATAAAGTTAAAACCATGCAAAAAAATTGGATAGGAAAATCTTTTGGTTGTGAAATAGATTTTCCAATTGAAGGATCAGATAAAGTAAATTCAATAAAATGTTACACTACAAGACCAGATACGCTTTTTGGATTTTCATTTTTAGCACTTTCGGTAGACCACCCTCTATCAAAATTTTATGAAAATGACCCTGAATTTACCAAGTTTAAAGAAACATGCTCTAAAACAGGGACAACAGAAGAGTCTATCGCGCAGGCTGAAAAAATTGGTTTTAAAACCAACATGTTGGCTATTAACCCTTTGGATAAAGACAATAAAGTTCCTGTTTTCTTTGCAAATTTTGTTTTAATGGACTATGGATTTGGAGCTGTATTTGGATGCCCTGGTCATGATCAAAGAGACTTTGATTTTGCAAAAAAATATAAATTAAAAATTACCACAGTTGTAAAACCTTTAAATGAAGACGATAATTTTGTGGTGGACTCAGAACCTCATACGGGATCTGGAATAATGATTAACTCAAAATTTTTAAATGGCTTATCAGTTCCAGAGGAGTCCATATCTAAAACAATAAAATATCTAGAAGAAAACAAATTAGGGAACAAAAAAATAAATTATAGATTAAAAGATTGGGGCATATCTAGGCAACGATACTGGGGTTGCCCAATACCAATTGCATACGATGAAAATAATAATGTTGTAAAAATTCCTGAAAAAGATTTGCCTGTAGCTCTTCCTAATATTGAAAAAATTAATACTGATGGGAATCCACTTGATACTGAAGATAAATGGAAATCAATAATAATTGATGGAAAAAAATGTATTAGAGAGACTGATACACTAGATACATTTGTTGATTCTTCATGGTATTTTTTAAGATTTTGCTCATCTAAAAATGATGATTATCCATTTAACCAGGAAGACATAAATTACTGGCTGCCTGTAGATCAATATATTGGAGGTATTGAACATGCAATATTACATCTATTGTATTCACGATTCTTTGTGAGAGCAATAGAGCTTGAAAATAAAACTTTTAATCTAAAGGAACCTTTCAAAGGACTGTTTACTCAAGGTATGGTTTGTCACCAAACTTACAAAGGTAAAGATAACAAGTGGTTAAATCCTGATGAAGTTTTTTCCGAAAATGGAAAAGATTATTTTATTAAAGATAGACCTAAAGAAATTGTCAAAGTTGGGCCCTCTGAATCAATGTCCAAATCGAAGAAAAATACGATTGATCCTGAAAAAATGATTGCTGAATATGGTGCTGACTCAGTTAGATTTTTTATTTTATCTGATAGTCCACCTGAGAAAGATATACAATGGTCAGATAGTGGAATGAATTCATCATTTAAATATATTCAAAAATTTTGGTTACTAAATGAAAAAATTTTTTTAGTTTTAAAAGATAAAAAAGTTAATTCTAACGAAAATATAGATTTATTTGTAAATCAAGCTATCAAAAAAATAAATTTTGCTTTAGAAAAATTTAGGTACAACGTTATTATCGCAATGTTTCATGAAATTTACTCTTTTTTTAATAAAATCTTAGAAACAAATTTAAATTATTCAAATCTTAAAGAAAATTATAAAAAAATTTTGATTACTATGCTTCCTGTAATTCCTCACTTAGCAAACGAATGTCTTGAAAAAATAAATGAAAAAAAAGAAATTAAGTGGCCAATAATAAACGATAAATTTATTAAAAATGATAAAAGTAATGTAGTTATACAAATAAATGGTAAAAAAAGAGCAGTCATTTCAGTTGATAAAGGATTGGGTGAGAAAAAAATATTAGAACAAATAAAACATGATAAGTTGATTGATAAATATACAAATGGAAAGGATATTTTTAAAACTATCTATGTCCAAGATAAAATATTAAATTTAATAATTAAGTAATGAAAAAAATATTTATAGTATTTTTATTAATTTTAGCCTCCTGTGGATATCAACCACTTTATAAAACTGATCAAAACATAAAAAATTTAAATATTAGTGAAGTAATATATTTTGGAGATCAAAAAATTAATGATGTAATTTTATCAAAACTTCCATTTATTCTTGTAAAAAATGATGCAAGTCTAAATAAACTTTCCCTAGAGAGCAAAAAAGAAATTAAAATAACATCAAAAAATTCAAAAGGACAAGCTCTATCCTATAGAACTATTATAAAGGTAAAAATATTTACCTTAAATAATAATGGGGTAATTCTTGATCAAAAAATGTTACAAAAGAATTTTTCTTACAATACTGATGAAAATAAATTTAAGTTTAAAGAATATCAGGATAAAATAGAAGAAAATTTAATTAATGAAATTATAGAAGATATAATAATTCATCTAACCTACTAAATGATTGTTAAATACTTTGATTTAAAAAAAAGCATCATACAAAATAAAAAATTCTTTTTACTTTATGGAAAAAATGAGGGTTTAATTGAAGAAACAATTAAGAACTCTCTTAAACCAATTTTGCCTAAAAATGTTTTTAATTATGAAGAAAAAGAAATACTAGATGATAATGATAGTTTTAAGGAAAACCTCATTAATAAATCATTTTTTGATAATGAAAAATTAATTATCGTTAAAAGAACAACAGATAAATTATTTAAATTAATCGAAGAACTAATTCCTAAAAATATTGAGGATATTTCAATAATTTTTATTGCTAACACATTGGATAAAAGATCAAAAATAAGAAATTTTTTTGAAAGGTCTGATAATACTATTTGTGCTGCTTTTTATGAGGATAATATTCAAACTTTATCCATAATTGCTCAAAAATTTTTAAGAGAGAAAAAGATAAATATTTCTCAACAAGATTTAAACATATTAGCCGAAAGAGCAAAAGGTGATAGGATAAATCTAACTAATGAATTAGAAAAAATTTCAAATTTTTCCATAAACAAGAAAAATATTAGTATTGATGAAATATTAAAGCTAAGTAATTTGTCTGAAAATTATGATATTAGTGAATTAGTTGATAGCTCGTTATCAAAAAATAAAAAAAAATTACACAAAATTATGAATGAAAATAATTTTAACCAAGAAGATTGTGTATTAATTTTAAGAGTCCTTTTATCAAAATTAAAAAGACTTCTAACCCTTTATCTTGATCCTAATATTAAAACAAATACTGAAAAAGCTTTATCTTCATATAAACCACCAATATTTTGGAAAGATAAAGAAATAATAAGACAACAAATAAAAATCTTAGATATTGAAAAAACAAAAGAACTTGTTCGTAAAACAAATGAAATAGAATTAATTGTTAAAAAAAATCCTAGTATTTCAATTAATGTTACAACTGATTTTATTTTAAACCAGGCGATTTGAATTAATAATTTTTCTTTATTATCTCTATTATTTTATTTAATTGGTCTAAATCCTTATACTCAAAACTTATTTTTCCTTTATTTCGTTTATTATTTTGTATATCCACGTTTATACCTATTTGGTTTGAAATAGATAATTCAAGAGCAATGATATTGGTATCTTTGGATTTACTTGACTTTTGTTTTTTACTTTTAAAAATTTTAACAAAACTTTCTGCTTGTCTTACGGAAAGTTTTTTTTCAATAATTTTTGATGCTATAAAACTAGCATTTACAAGACCTACTAAAATTTTAGCGTGACCAGCAGTCAATTTCTGAGACTCGATTAATTTAAGTACATCATCTGGTAAAGTTAAAAGTCTCAAAGAGTTAGCAATATAACTTCTGCTTTTTCCAATGAATTTTGATACTTTTTCTTGATCATAAGAAAATTCATCAATAAGTCTTTTGTAACCTTGTGCTTCTTCAAGAGGATTTAAGTCATGTCTTTGGACATTTTCTACAATTGCAAATTCTAAAGATTTTAAATCATCTGCTTCTGCAACAACAACAGGGACATTGTGGAGACCTGCTCTTTGAGCTGCGAGCCATCTTCTTTCACCTGCAATAATTTCAAATTTTAACTTATCATGATTAGACTTTCTAACGATAATTGGCTGTATCATGCCTCTTTCTTTAATAGAATTGGTTAAATCTTCTAAAGTACTTTCATCGAATATTTTTCTTGGTTGAAATTTGTTTGGGGTTAAATCACTAATTGATAAATGATTTTTTTGAGGCTCTACTTTTGTTTCTCCTATTAAAGAGGATAATCCTCTACCCAGTCCTTTTTTAATTTTATCCATTAAGCTGCACTTCCTACTGTTGACTCTTGGTTGATAAATTCATCAGTAAAACTAAAGTACGATTTGCTACCTGGGCAGGATTTGTCATAAATTAAAACTGGCATTCCATGTGAAGGGGCTTCGGACAATCTTACGTTCCTTGGTATTACTGTTGAGTAAACTTTTTCAGTAAAATAATCTCTAGCTTCCTTCTCTACCTGTGATGAAAGCTTGTTTCTTTTGTCATACATTGTTAAAAGTATGCCTCTTATTTGTAAATCAGGATTTAAATTTACTTTTATCCGTTCAATCGTCTTCATTAATTGAGTTAAACCCTCAAGAGCGAAAAATTCAGTCTGAAGCGGTACCAAGAGTGAGTTGGAACATACTAGAGCCATTACGGTCAATAAACTCAATGAGGGTGGGCAGTCGATCAATACATAATCATATAGTCCTCTAGAATTGTTTAAAAATGAGGCTAATTTAGTCTTTAAAATAAAGGCCCTGTTGCTATCATCAGCCGTCTCTACCTCTAAACCAGATAAATCTACATTTGATGTAATAATATCTAAATTTTCAAACTGTGTTTTTTTAATCACCTCAGTGATTTCTCTGGTTCCATTCAATACTCCATAAATTGTATCACTTGAGCTGTCCATATTAGATAATCCAAGACCTGTGGTGGCGTTGCCTTGAGGATCTAAGTCAATTACTAAAATTTTTTTACTCATTTGAGATAAGCCAGCTGCAAGATTTATCACTGTGGTGGTTTTTCCGACCCCACCCTTTTGATTAATGACTGAAATAATTTGCATTAATTTTTTTTTATAATCCTTTTAATTTTTTTTTTTAATTTGTTTAATATTTATTAAAAATGAATCTTTACTTGTTAAACTTTTTTTTACTATATACTTCAGCTCCCATTTTTTTTTAGAATTTTCAAAAATTCTTTTTCCACTCTTACCCATAAAAAAAATCAAATTTTTATATTTTGAAAAATTTTCATATACTAAATCTAAAACTACGGGCATCGGTTTGAATGCTCTTGACATTACTGTTCCTGTTTCTATTTTTTTTATTTCAAAAATATTTTTTTGAAAAACTTTTGTGTTTAAATTTAATTTTTCTGAAACTTCTTTTAAAAAATGGCTTTTATGGTAGCTTTTTTCATAAAGGTGCACATTCATATTATTTTTCATATTTTTTAATATAATTGCAACGATTATACCTGGCATACCACCTCCTGAGCCTATATCTGTAGTTGTATTACTATTTAAATCAACAAAATCAATAATTTGTGCAGAATCTATAATATGGCGGTCAATTATAGTCTTTTTTGATGCCGTATTTTGACTAATTATGTTGATTTTTTTATTTTTTTCAAGAATCATTGATATATAGTTTTCAAAGTCCAAAAATGTTTCACGTGAAACATTTAAGTAATTGATTCTAGAATAAAAATTTAAAATTTCTTGATCCATTAAGCTATATGCTTAATAGACTTTCTTTTGACATGTGACAACAAAATATATACGGCAGCAGGAGTTATTCCGTCAATTCTTAGAGCTTGGCCCATTGTTTTGGGCTTAATTTCCTTAAATTTAGCTTTTACCTCGTTAGATAAACCTGATAGTCCATCATAATTAATTTTATCGGGAATAATTAGGTTTTCGTCCCTCTTAAATGCTAAAATATCAGCTTTTTGCTTTTTTAAATATCCACTGTAATGAGCGTTAATTTCAACTTGTTCATCAATTTCTTTGCTAAAAAAAGGTATATCAGACCATATTTCTCTAATTTTACTCATATTGACCCCTTTTTGAGTCAAAACTTCGATAGATGATCTAAATACTCCGTCTTTTGCTATTTTTATTCCAAATTTCTCTGCTTTAGATGGTGAAATCTTGGAGTCTCTCATTTTTACATTTATTTGACTAATTTGTTCAAATTTATTCAAATATATGGTTTTTCTCTCATTGCCAATTAATCCAATTTCTATTCCCTTTTTAGTTAACCTTTGATCAGCATTATCAGATCTCAAACTCAATCGATATTCTGCTCTTGATGTAAACATACGGTATGGCTCAGCTACTCCTTTAGTCACCAAATCATCAATCATTACTCCTATGTAAGCGTCAGACCTATCAAGTATGAATGGTTCCAATTTTTTGATTGACAAAGCAGCATTTATTCCAGCTATAAGTCCTTGCGCGGCAGCTTCCTCATATCCAGTTGTTCCGTTAATTTGGCCGGCTAGATAAAGATTGCTTATCTTCTTAGTTTCAAGTGTTAATAATAGTTCACGTGGATCTATATAGTCGTATTCTATTGCATATCCTGGTCTTAATATAGTAACATTCTCTAAACCATTGATATTGTTACATATTTCTTGTTGTACATCAGCAGGAAGTGATGTTGAAATACCATTTGGATAAATTGTGTGATCATTTAGACCTTCTGGCTCTAAAAATATCTGATGACGAACTTTATCTGCAAATTTTACTATCTTATCTTCTATAGATGGACAATATCTTGGGCCTACTCCTTTTATGCTACCCGAGTACATAGCACTCTTAGATAAATTCTTTTCTATAATTTTATGAACCTTTTCGTTTGTATAAGTCATTCGACAGGATATTTGTTTGTTTAAATTTTTGTTTGTTAAGAATGAAAAAAAGTAAGGATCGTCATCTGCGAATTGTTCCTCTAAGTTTTCAAAATTAATTGTCCTTGAATCTAGCCTTGGTGGTGTTCCAGTTTTTAATCTTCCAATTTTAAAATTATATTTTGCTAATTGTTCACTCAAACCTGTTGAAGGTTTTTCATCATATCTTCCTGCTGGTGTTCTTTCATCACCTATATGTATCAAACCATTTAAAAAAGTCCCTGTTGTGAGTATTATCTTGTTAGATAGAACTTTCTTACCTTCTTTAGTTTCAAATCCATTTATTGAATTTTTGTTAAAAATAAACTTTGTTACAGGATCAGAAAAAACGCTTAGATTACAGTAGTTTAGCAGTTTTTCTTGCATATATTTACGATAAAGTGATCTGTCAGATTGAGTTCTTGGTCCTCTGACTGCTGGCCCTCTACTTCTATTTAACAATCTAAATTGTATACCTGATTTGTCTGCTACATCTCCCATAACACCATCAAGAGCATCTATTTCTCTAACTAAGTGACCTTTGCCCAAACCACCTATTGCAGGGTTACAAGACATCTCGCCAATAGTTTCTATTTTGTGAGTAAATAGGGCAGTGTTCACTCCAAGGCGAGCAGAAGCTGCTGCAGCTTCACATCCAGCATGACCGCCTCCAATTACCACTACATCAAATGACAAATCATTTTTCATAAGCTAAATCTATATGTGATTATATAATTTACAAGATAGGCTTATTTTTTTATAAATAAGTGTTGATTATCAACGTTTTTCGATAAAAAAAGATCAAAAAACCAGCAAAAGAAGTAATTATTTGCCAATGCAAAAATCGTTGAAAATACTACCTAATATCTCCTCTACATCGACTTTTCCAACTATCATACCTAAATGCCTAGTAGCTAATCTTAAATCTTCAGCTGCTTTGTCAAAATCTTCAATTTCTTTTTTTTGATTAAAATTATTTATATGATCTAAACATTGTTGCAAATGTTGTCGATGTCTTTCCCTAGTAATTAAAATATCATCACTTGAGATAAATTTATTTTTTAAATTATTTTTTATTTTTGAAATTAATTTCTCAATGTTTTTATTTTCTTTAATTGAAATTAAAACATGATTTATTTTTTTTATTTGTGGATCAATATTTTTTTTTAAAAGATCAGACTTATTTATGACCAAAATAGCATTATCATCTAACAGACCCTTCAAAACGTCAGTAAAATCAGGGTTATTGGCCTCCACTATAACAAGCTTCAAGTCTGCTTCTTCAGCTCTTTTAAGGGATAATTTAATACCTTTTTTTTCTATCTCATCTTTGGAATCTCTTATACCGGCAGTATCAGATATTGTTACTGGATAACCATCTAAATTAAGATGAGTTTCAATGACATCTCTAGTAGTACCAGCTATCTCTGAAACAATTGCAACATCTCTATTAGATAAATGATTCATAAGGCTAGATTTGCCAGCATTAGTAGGTCCAAGGATTGCAATCTTAAAACCTTCTCGTATTCTTTCTCCGACTTTCTGATCGTTTAATATTTTTTTTATTTTAATTATAACTTCATCTGAACTATTTTTAATTTCATCTAAAATATTATTTGGCAAATCCTCTTCTGGGAAATCAATTTTCGCTTCAACATGAGATAAAATTTTCAAAAGTTTATCTCTTAGATAATTAAATTGATCTGCCGATTTTCCATTCATGATTTTTATCGCTTGTTGTCTTTGAATTTCAGTTTCAGACGAAATTAGATCAGCAATGCTCTCAGCTTTAAGCAAATTTATTTTTCCATTTTGAAAAGCAAGTTTTGTGAATTCACCTGGATCAGCTAATCTACAATTTTCTATGTCTGAGAGGGAAGAGTGCAGAGCATCTATAACAGCTTTGCTACCATGAACCTGAATTTCTGCCATATCCTCACCAGTGTAGCTCTCAGGCCCAGGAAACCAGAGTATTATACCTTCATCAATCAGCTCAGAAGTGTTGATTTTATTGATTTTCCTTAGTGTGGCTACTCTTGGTACTGGCATTTTCAACCCAGTTAATAATTTGATTATTTTTGATGTTTCTTTGCCTGATATTCTAATGACAGCAATGCCAGAGATACCTGGCCCTGAAGAAAGTGCAAAAATGGTCATAAATATTTATTAATTATAAAGAAAATATATGAAAATTAATTAATTAAAATCAAAATAATTTTTAAATTTTTCATATTTGAAAACATTTTCCTTTTGGATTGCTTTTCTGGCTTGATTTGCGCTTGCTGTTTTAATTATTAAAGATTCTAATTTGTAAAAATTTTTGTAATTATAATTTTTTTCTAAGTCACAAAAATCTAATAATTTGTTAATTGTATAATCGGTATTTAACAGTAATTCTTCAAAATAAATATCCAAAATATTATCTACATTTTTACTTTTCCAAAAATTAATTAACTTAAAATAATGCTTATGATAATTAACTATCTGGCTTTTTGAATTTGTCCAGTTAAGTTCTGACGAATTAAAATTTATTTTATATAATGAGCAAAAGTTTTCAAATGGATCTCTCACACAATTTATAATTTTGGAGTTTTTAAAAAATGTATTTATTAATCCTATAAATTTAAAGTTTTCTGTATTTTTATCTATTATTATATTCTCTTTTACATTTTTTAAATTATTATTACCTACATAGAGTTCATATATTTTTTCATCTTTTTTATTAATTGCCTCACTAATTTTATTAAAATCTAAACTTCCATTAATAACAAAATTTTCTCTGATTATTTTTTTTAGGTTTGGTATCTCGCCTGCAGGATAAATATTTTCATTTGTACTTAAGATAGCTTCTATTAAAGATGTACCTGATCTTGGCAATCCAATAACAAAAATTATTCTTTTTTGATTATCAAAACCTATTTTTTTAAACGCTATTTGACTAAATACTTTTTCTAAATTATCAAAATGATTGCTCAATAAGTCAAAATTATATGGATAAATTTTTCTCTTCAAATCATTGGCTTCGTCAAAGTATTTAGCTGATCTTTTGAATTTTTTTAAATTTTCGTACAAAATTCCTAAAGCAAAAAATAAATCTATCTTTTTCTCATCCTTTATGTTTCTTAATTCCAATGCATTTAATCTTTCCTCATGTTTTATTAATTCATTTGTATCAAGATAATCTATTATTAATCTAAGAGCTAAGGTGTTGGTCGTGTCTATTTCTATTATCTTTTGATATGTTTTTTTAGCAGAATCAAATTTGCCAGAAGCTCTGTAGCTTCCAGCCAAATGTAATAATTGGTCTATATACTTGGGGTCAGTCAAGTTTAGTTTATTTTTTATTTCAATTTACTGTACATGCTATCAAGATATTTATCAAAATTATTACTATTATTTATTGACGTTTTGTAAATTGGTTGTCGGGCTTGAGCTATACTAACTGTTTTTATTGGTGTCTTGCTATTTTTTTCAGGACTTAAACATTTATCATCCCAACTTAGTTCACAAAAATTTAATATTTTTCTAATTTCACCCTCTTTATTAGCTACAAGTTTTTCATATTCTACGTCATGAATAAAATTAGGTATTTTTTGTTTCCAATATTTCATTATTTCTGAGTAAAGATTGTAGTATTCAGCGATATGTTCTTGCTTGTTAGTCCAGTTCATCATGTCAGAAGCAAATGTATTTTTAAATAAAGATAAACAATTATCTTTGGGATTTCTAAAACAATGTAAGACTTTGGAATTTGGAAAAAATATTTTTATAAAGCCAATTAATCTAAAATTTTGTGGAGCTTTATCTGTAATTATTTTTTCTTTAAAATTATATAAATTAAAATAATTCAAATATTCCTGAAAAATTATATTTTTTGATAAATTTTGAAAGTCAATAATTCTTTGCTTTTCATATTTAGTATCATTTACAAAGTTTTTTTTCAAAACTTGTTGTAAATATATTAATTCACCAGCTCCATATACTTCACTGTGAGAGGCAACAATTTGTTCTGTTAATGTTGTTCCTGATCTTGGCATGCCAAGAATAAATATTATTTTTTTTTCTTGTGGATCTATGTTTGAATTATTTAAATCAATTCCCTCAAAGATTTTAATGATATTTCTAATAGCTTTTTTTTCTGCTTCTAAATTAGAGCCTTTTTTGTCAAATTTTAGTTGATTTGCTTTACTTAAATAGTGGAAAGCTTTTTCATAATTTTTAAGATCTTCATAAGATTTTCCAAGGGCATATGATATGTCCACTTTTTTATGAAGATCTTGGTTATTTATTTTTTTATCGACTTCTTCCATATCTTTTATGTGTTTCATAGAATCTTCGTTATCATTTGAATATTTAATTAAAGACCCAATTAATTTGTGAGCACCCACATGGGATGGATCTATAGTCAATATCCTCTTAATAGTTTTTTGGGTCTCTTCTATTTTATTTGCACTTTGATAGGCGGCTGCGAGAGAAAACAAAATCCCAGCGAGGGATGACTTGGGAACATTGTCAATTTTTTCAATTATAGAATATGCTTTTTTATATAGCTGAATTGCACCATCATAATCATTAACTAATGTTTTTAAATTTGCATAATTATTGTAAGCATTAAAATAATTTGGATTAATTTTTAAAATATTTTCATATAAATCTTTTGAATCCTCTAATTTTCCAATTGCTTTTAAAGAGTTTGCCAAGTTATTCATAGCAGCTAGATTATTAGGAGAGTGTTTTAACGCATGTTTAAAACATTTAATAGAATTGTCATGTTGAGATAATCCTTGATATGCCATTCCTGTGATATTTAATAAGTAATCGTTATTTGGCACCTTATTTAAAATTACTTTTGAGCCTTCAATGACTTTTTTAAAATTTCTAGCGTTAAGATGATTTTGTAGTATTTTAATTTTTTCTACTAAGTCCATGAAATTTATTTTTGAACTTCAAACTCATTCTATGATGGTTTGTTCATTGAATTAAAAAATTCAGCATTATTTTTAGTATCTTTTAATTTAGAATTGATAAACTCAATAGCATCCATTGTGCCCATTGGTGCAATAATTCGTCTTAATACATTCATTTTTTGTAAATCATTTTTATCAAACAATAATTCTTCTCTTCTTGTTCCTGATTTTGTTATATCAATTGCCGGATATATTCTTTTATCTGCAATTTTTCTATCTAGAATTGTTTCACTATTACCTGTTCCTTTAAATTCTTCAAAGATAACCTCATCCATTCTGCTTCCTGTATCAATTAAAGCTGTAGAGATAATTGTTAATGAACCGCCTTCTTCAATATTTCTTGCAGCACCGAAAAATCTTTTAGGTCTCTGCAATGCATTTGCATCAACACCTCCTGTTAGAACTTTACCTGAGCTTGGTATAACTGCGTTATATGCTCTACCTAGTCTTGTTATCGAATCTAATAATATAATAACATCTTTTTTATGTTCGGTTAATCTTTTAGCTTTTTCAATAACCATTTCAGCTACAGCTACATGCCTTTGTGCTGGTTCATCAAAAGTAGAGCTAATTACTTCACCTTTTACAGTTCTTTGCATATCGGTTACTTCTTCTGGTCGCTCATCAATCAGCAATACCATAAGGTAACACTCTGGATAATTTTTAGCTATCGAGTTTGCGATGCTTTGCAAAATCATTGTTTTTCCAGCTTTTGGTGGAGAAATTATTATCGATCTTTGTCCTTTGCCAATTGGACTAACTAGATCAATTAGTCTTGGAGTTAAATCCTGTTTTTTTTCAACTTTAGTTGTTTCAACTTCCATTACCAATTGTTTGTCTGGATACAATGGCGTTAAGTTATCAAATGCAATTTTATGTCTAGCTTTTTCTGGTTCTTCAAAATTAATCTTGCTAACTTGTAACAATGCAAAATATCTTTCTCCTTCTTTGGGGGCTCTCACTGGTCCTTCAACGGTGTCTCCTGTTCTTAGTCCGAATTTCCTAATTTGACTCGGACTTACATATATATCATCTGGTCCTGGAAGATAATTTGATTCCATTGCTCTTAAAAAGCCAAATCCGTCTTGCAATAATTGTAAAACTCCTACACCTGTAATTTCTTCTTTTTCAGCAACTTTTTTAAGAATAGCAAAAAGAATTTCCTGCTTTCTTAACGTACTAGCGTTTTCTATACCAAGCTCTTCTGCTTGTGTAATAAGCTGTTCAGATGATTTAAGTTTTAATTCTTGTATATTCATGATTGTTTATTTGATAAGGACTTATCAGATAGGTATAATATATATGCTCTTTAAAGTATTACAAGATAGTTAATTAAAATTTAAAAGATAAGTAAAATGGGAGTTTTTGGGCCACATTTAACAGTTGCTTTTTAACTCTTTAGAAAAATCATCAACTTTTGACCAATCTGTAAATTCATATGATTGCGAGGTATCTGTTGGGCCATTTGTGATAAACATAATAAATTTAATTATGTACTTATCAAAAAAGTTATAATTAGGGTAGTCAACTTTTCCGGCAAAAACTCCAATTTTATTTGGTTTCCATTTAGAAATTTTTAAAAATTTATTTATATAAGGGTTTGTTTCTGCTGTATTTTTTTCTTGTTTTCTTGCAACTACATTTACTGAAAAAAAAGCACATTGTTTTTGATTTAGGATATTTTTATTTAAATTAATAAATTTATAAAGTTCTTTAGAGTGTTTGCCATATCTTATACTGGCTCCAATTATAATTTTTTCAAAACTAGATAGATCGATTTTTTCAACATTTTTTAAAGAGATAAGTTCCACCGAATTTTCATCTTTAAGTGAATTTTGTATCCTATCGCAAATTATTTTTGTATGACCATCCGTACTTGAATAAATAATTAAAAAACTAGACATATTTAGATGATTTTATGATTTATTCATCACTTGTTGTGGCATTTTTTCATAAAACTTTTTATCTAATTGATATTCTATGTCCTCTTTGTCTTGTGCCGAGCCTTCTGCTTGCGTAAAAGTATATTTAGCAAAGTCCTTGCACCAATCCTCTTTGGTGTTTAAACATTCTATTGGATATATATTGCCGCCCCAATCTTTTGCATCATTTACAAGTTCGTGACCTAATTCATCTGTAGTTTCGAGACAATCAGCAACAAAACTTGGGGAGTAAATGGCTATCTCTTTTTTACCGTCGGTAATTAGTTTTTTTACTACGTCTTCAGTGTAGGGGGTTATCCACTCTTCAGATCCAAAACGGCTTTGAAAACTCATCATACATTGTTCAGGCTTAATGTTTTTTAAATTGTTTGTTATAAGACAGAACGTTTCATAACAGTGTCTATAATAATCATCGCCTTTATTAACAATTCTTCTTTTTTGCATACCATGAAAAGTGATTATCAAAGTATCAATTTTTTTTCCTTTTTGCTGAAGTTCACTAATTTTAGTGTCAACTTGTTTAACAGAGTTATCAATGAAAGCATGGGTTCTATGAAAATTTGTAATAACTTCAAAAGTCGGGATTTTAACTCTCTTTGATAATTCCTTTGCTAATGCATCTATACCCGAAGCTATTGTGCTTTCAGAATATTGGGGGAACATGGGTATTACCAATAACTTCGTGGCACCAACACCTTTTTTTAAATCATCTTCCCAGCTATCATAAACTTCATTTACATATGGTGGCGACAAGAGAAAAGCATGATTTACCTCCACGTGCCCGCTTGGGTCAATTTTTTTTAATTCCTCTCTAACATTGTTTGTAAAATCTCTTGTGTTGGTAATAAGAGGAAAGCTCTTACCGTCCCATATTCTTGCGTAAAGCTTTGCTGATTTTTTTGGTCTAAAAGGTAGCACAAAAAAATTTAGAATTATTTTCCATAACCATGGATTTATATCAACAACTCTTGGATCGCCTAAAAATTTTCTTAGATATTTTCTTAAAGCTTTAGTGGTTGGTTCAGAGGGAGACCCAAGCTGAACAAATACAACTTTTGTTTTTCTTTTTGGGTGTATATAAGTTTGGTTCATATTAATAATTTTTTACTGTATTCACTAAATATTCAAACATATTGGGGTCTGTTTCAGGAAGTACCCCGTGTCCTAAATTGAATATATAAGGATGATCTTTAAAAATATCGAGATATTTTGAAGCTTCTTTTTTAAGTGTTTCTTTGTCTGATAATAAAATTTTAGGATTCATTCCGCCCTGAACAGGAATTTTTATTGTTTTAACGATTTCTTTTGGGTCTACATTGTAGTCAATACTTATAGCGTCCGGCCTTATAATTTCACAAAATTTCTTGTAATTTTTAATTTCTCTAGGAAAACATATAACTGGTATATTTAAAGATTTAACATAATTAACTAAATTTAAAGTTGGGGTGTAAATATAATTTGGCAAATCTTTTTCTTCTAACAAGCCCGCCCAACTATCAAAAATTTGAATAATGTTTGCACCGCTATCAACTTGATTCTTAATATGAACTTTTAAAAATTTTTCAATAATTAATAAAATTCTATTTATTAAAATTTTATCTTCAAAAAAACCTTTTTTTAAATTTCTTTTAGGTGATTGTTGGTTAATCATATATACCAGCAATGTCCATGGTGCGCCTATAAATCCAATAGTATTTTTATTGTTTAAAATTGGGTCTGAGCTGACTTTTTGAATAGCTTTATACACAGGGTCTATTTTTTGTACAAAATCAATTTCGCTAACTTTATCAATATAATTTAAATTTAATTCTCCTAACTTAGGACCAAAATCTTTTACAAATTCCACTTTTTGACCCAACCCATATGGGAGCATTAAAATATCTGAAAAAATAATAGCAGCATCTAAATTAAATCTTCTAATAGGTTGTAAGGTAATTTCAGATGATAAATTTTCATTTAAACAAAGATTAATAAAATTAGGATTTTCTTTTCTAATCTTTCTAAATTCAGGTAGATATCTTCCAGCTTGTCTCATTATCCATATAGGATTGAAAGAAGTATCATTGTTAATTAATATCTTGTTCAAAGGTTTCATATAAAAGCTTTATAAATTATAGTAGTTGTAATATATCCTGTGAATAAAGGTGATTATTTTTTATAAACATTATATTCACAATTTACCAACATTGTGAGTAACTAAAATTGTTTAAAATGAAGCTTTTTTGATTAAATTAATTTTTGTGGATTGTTTTAATCTATTTATTATTAATGTTAATAAATGTCAGATTTTACAAGATTAATTAAAAAAATTTTAAATTGTTTAAATTTTTTAAAATAATACAAATTTATTAATGATTTATTCATGAATAATACATATCAAATATATTTAATATCGGACTCAACAGGAGAAACTCTAGATAGAATTTTTTTGGCTCTAAAAGCACAATTTTTAAACATTGAGTATAAAGTTCATTCATATTCTTTTACTAGAACAGAAAACCAAATTTTAAAGATTCTTGAAGATGCATCAAAAAACCCAAATTCGATAATTTTATATACTATTGTAGATAACAATTTAGCAAAATATTTAGCAAACGTAAGTGACGAAAAAAAAATTCCATGTTTTGGTGTTTTGGGAAATCTTATTTTGAATTTTTCGAAAATTTTAAATCAAAAAGCAACACATGAGCCTAGCGGTCAACATATTTTGAATGAAGAATATTATAACAGAATTGAAGCAATACAATTCACCATGAATCATGATGATGGAAATTTAATTAAAGAAATTGATAAATCCGACATCATTCTCGTTGGTGTAAGCAGAACAAGCAAAACACCAACATCGATTTATCTTGCGAACAAAGGGTTCAAAACGTCAAATATTCCATTGGTCAATGAAAATTCTTTACCTGAAAAACTCAAACAAAATCCAAAAATAGCCTGTGTTGTTGGTTTAAGCACAGAACCAGAAAGATTAGCAGATTTGAGAAAAAATAGAATGAACTCTTTAAGAGAGACCGAAAACACAAAATATACAGATTTAGAAAATATCAAAAAAGAAGTTTTAAATGCAAAAAAGACATTTCAAAAATATAAATGGCCATTAATAGATGTAACAAGAAAATCAGTTGAGGAAACCGCGGCTTCTGTAATAAAAATTCACGAAATTTATCAAAATAATGCAAAATAAGATAGTTTTAGCATCCAAAAGTAAAGTTAGAAAAGACATTTTAAATAAAAATAATATTAAAAGTATCGTAGAGCCATCCAACGTTGATGAAGATATTGTAAAGTTTAGTTTAATTAAAGAGCAGGCAACACCTGAGATTATTTCAAAGAATCTTGCTGAACTAAAAGCAAATAAGGTAAGTGCAAAAATAATTGATCAATTAGTATTGGGCGCTGATAGTGTGATAGATTTAAGTGGTGAGCTAATATCAAAACCTGCAAATAGAGAAGAAGCAATGGAAATCTTAAAAAAACTAAACGGCAAAGCACACTTTCTAATCAGCTCAGTTTGTATTTCCAAAAATGGGTCAATGATTTGGAACTATACAGATAAAGCCACGTTGACCATGAAAAATTTATCTGACGAAGAATTGAAAAAATATTTATCTAAAATATCAAATGAAGCTCTCTATGCTTATAATGTCTACCAAATTGAAGGTGAGGGGAGGCATTTATTTAAAAGCATAGAAGGTGATGAGGATACAATTATGGGCTTACCAATAAAAAAAATAAAAGAATATTTAAAAAACCACGGATATTGATGTGAAAAAATTTTTAGTTATAGGAAACCCAATTGATCATTCTTTGTCTCCCAAGCTTCAAAATTGGTGGTTAAAAGAAAATAATATAGATGCAACGTATGGCAAAATTAAACTCGAAGATCATGAAATTAAAAATTTTATTCAGGAAATCAAGGAACAAAAAATAGCTGGCTGCAATGTAACTGTACCTTTTAAAAAAACAGTTATTCCTTTTTTAGACAAATTAAGCCCAGAGGCAGAACAGACCCAATCAGTAAATACAATTACCTTTGATAGTGGTGATATAGTTGGGCACAACACAGATATAGCTGGATTTGATACTGCAATTAAAAAGTTAAATTTTAATATAAAGGGAAAGAAAGTTCTAATTTTGGGTGCGGGTGGTGTTGTTTCTTCAATAATTTTTGCTTTAAAAAATATGCATGTTCAAGAGATAACAATTAGTAACAGAACTAGAGAGAAAGCAGAAAATTTGAGAGCTTTATTTAACGATATCAAAATTTTAGAATGGGGAAATTTAACCGACTGTCATATAGTAATAAATGCTACAAGTCTTGGTTTGAACAATGAAAGAATAAATTTAAATTTTTCAAATTTAGGGCATGATAAATTATTTTATGACTTAATTTATAATCCTCCCGAAACTGATTTTTTGAAAATAGGAAAACAATTGGGATACAATACAGAAAATGGAAAAACCATGTTTGTTTACCAGGCTTTAGAGGCATTTAAATTATGGCACAAGATAGAACCAAAAGTTAATACAGACACATTTAACCTTTTAGATAATGATTAGAATTGGAATTTTAGGAGATATAGGCTCTGGAAAAAGTTTTGTTGCTAAATCATTTGGTTACCCAGTATTTAATGCCGATGAGGAGGTGTCAATATTATATCGAAAAGAAAAAAAAGTTTTTGTTAAATTAAGAAAACAACTTCCAAAGTATATATTTTCTTTCCCAATTAAAAAAAAAGAAATATCCAAAGCTATAATTTCAAACAAATCAAGCCTAAGAAAAATAATTAAAATTGTACATCCTGAAATTCAAAAAAAAATGAAATTATTTATTAAAAAAAATAAAAATAAAAAAATGGTAATTTTAGACATCCCTCTACTTTTAGAAAATAAGATTAATGACAAAAAAGACGTATTAATTTTTGTACAATCAAAAAAGTCAGAAATTTTAAAGAGACTAAAAAAAAGAGAAAATTTTAATAACAAACTCCTAAAAAAATTTAAAAATATTCAACTTCCACTTGATTATAAAAAAAATAAATCTGATTTCATTATTAAAAACGATTTTACTAAAAAAAATTTAAAAAAAAGTGTAAAAATAATCTTAAATAAAGTTCTCAGATGAAAGAAATAGTTCTTGATACAGAAACCACCGGTATATCTGTGAAGGAGGGTCACAGAATTGTTGAAATTGGCTGTATAGAATTAGAAAACCTAATACCAACAAAAAATAAATTTCATTGTTATTTGAACCCTGAGAGGAAAGTCTCCGAGAAAGCCTTTGAAGTTCACGGCTATTCAGACGAATTTTTAGCTAATAAACAAAAATTTAATGAAGTTTTTGAAGATTTTTTATCATTTATTAATGGAAAGAGATTAATTATTCATAATGCAGAGTTTGACCTTGCGCATTTAAACAACGAACTCTCATTAATTGGGAAAGATAAAATAAATAATTATATTATTGATACGCTTAATCTTGCTAGAGACAAATTTCCTGGATCTTCGGTAAGTTTAGATTCGCTGTGTAAAAGATATGGTATAGATAATTCACGAAGAAAACAACACACTGCTTTAATTGACTGTGATCTTTTGGCTAAAGTATATATTAATTTAATAGATCAAAAAGAACCAACATTAAATTTTTTAAACGAGAATATGAATGATTCAGAGAAAAACTTATCAAAAGTTTCATATTTTAAAAAAGTGGTTTTACCAACGAGCGAAGAAATTGAAAAACATAAGAATTATTTAAAAAATTCCTTAAAAAAGAACTATTTTAATTAAATCTCTCATTATAAAGTTTTTCAAAATCTATTTTTTTTTCAAATTTTATTTGAGGGTAACCAGAGTTGTGTAAAAGATTTAAAAAAGATTTTTCTAAATCTGGATAGATTTCTTCTTGAACATCACAAAGAATAATTTTTTCTAAATCTTTTTTTTCTTTTATTTCATCTGCAGGTTTAATTATAGTTGCAAAATTAATTTCAAAGTAAGATTTTAGCTCATTAGGTTCTTTGTCTTCAAATTTAAGAATTGTGCTAATTTCGATTAATTTATTTTTTAAGGCTTTTGAGTTTATGTCTATATTCAATTGATATTTGCCTATATATTCTTTAACAAACAAATAGGTTTGAACATCTCGAGTTTCGCTGGATAAATCTTTTATATATTTACTTAAAATTTCATATTTTTTTGTCATTATCATCCTCTATATCTTCATATTCACCATCAATAAAATTATTTTTTGTATATTCTTTTCTGTTAATTTTTTTTGAAAAAAAAGAGAAGAAAAATTTTCTTGTGATTGGAAAAATTATTAGAAATCCAAAAATATCAGTCGCAAAACCAGGAATTATTAATAGAAGAGCCGCAATGGCAATCGCTGCTCCTGAAATTACCTCATAAGCTGGTGTTTTATTTTTGCTTAATTGAATAAAACCCGACCTCAATGTATTCAATCCCTCATACTTTGCATAGTAAACACCTATTATTGCAGTACTGATTATTAGTAAAATCGTGCTAATTGCGCCAATTTGTGATCCAATTTTTATAAATAAATAAATTTCTACTATAGGGATTATAATAATTAATAATATTAATGAGTTCATTTGTCTTTAATCTAAATTGCTGGTTGAAATTAATCAACAGAGTAATTACTATACTAGTCTATGAGTTATAGTTTTGAGTATATAGATATCATTTTGCTAGCAATGATTGCTGGCTTCATTTTTTTGAGGTTAAGAGGGATTCTTGGTAAAAGAACAGGTTTTGAAGGCAAAGCACCTTCTCAATTGAAAGAAGTCCTGAAAACGGTGAATCAAGAACAAATAAAAAAAATTAATGAAAAATTTGATGATAAAGCTCAGAAGGAGTTTTTGAATGGAGCTAAAATCGCATATGAAACAGTTATTACAGATTTTAGTGATAATGATAATAAAATAACTACAAGTAGACCACTCCTAAATAATCAAATTTATGATCAGTTTAATCAAGCCCTTAAAGAAAGAAGTTCAAGAGGACATTCTGCTGAAATTACATTTATTGGTGTAAATTCTGCGATAATAAAAGAGCACAAAAAAATAGGTAATATTTTAAATGTAACCGTAGATTTTATTGCAGAAGTAATTACTTGTATTAGAGACAAGGATAAAAAAATTGTGTCTGGAGATCCAGAAAAAATTAAGAAGATTTATGACACATGGGTTTTTTCAAGAGACACCACTTCTCCAAACCCCAATTGGCAGCTTGTTAATATTTTAACATAATTGAACGACAAAATCTCAAATAAAAATAAAAAGGACTGGGAGAACTTTATAAATAGTAAAGATAAATTACCCAACAAAGATTTAAATTTTCAAATTAAGAAAACAACCAAAACAAGTTTGATAGACTTACACGGTTATACTTTGGATGGAGCTAATAAAGCTATGGAAGATTTTATAAATAAAGCTTACTTAGAGAACGTTAATAAACTAATTGTTGTTACTGGAAAAGGATTACATTCTAAAAACGAGAAAGACCCATATGTCTCAAAGGATCTTGGTATTCTAAAATATTCTGTTCCAGAATTTATTTCAAATAATAGTAGTTTAATGAATATGATTAGTGAAATATCTGATGCTAAATTAGAAGATGGTGGAGAAGGAGCTTTTTATATTTTTTTGAAAAAAAAGAAATCTACAAAATAAATTTTGATAGATCTGTGTCTTTTACTAAAGTGTCTAAATTTTTATTAATATATTCCTTATTAATAACAATTTTCTCACCAGCACGATCTGTAGCGGTAAAACTTATTTCATCTAAGATTTTTTCAATAATAGTGTGTAACCTTCTAGCTCCAATATTCTCAACAGTGGCGTTTACTTCTGAAGCGATACTAGCTATAGCATCAATACCATCATCTGAAAATTCAAGGTCAACATTTTCAGTTTTTAATAACGCAACATATTGTTTAATTAAACTAAAATCTGGCTCTCTTAAAATTCTTTTAAAATCTTCACTAGTTAAAGCTTCAAGCTCAACTCTAATTGGCAATCTACCTTGTAGTTCAGGCAACAGATCAGATGGTTTTGCTAGTTGAAAAGCCCCAGAAGCGATAAATAAAATATGATCTGTTTTTATTGGACCGTGTTTTGTATTAACAGTTGTTCCCTCAATTAAAGGCAATAAATCTCTTTGAACACCTTCTCTAGAAACATCTCCACCAACTCTATCTGTTCGTGCAGAGATCTTATCAATCTCATCTAGAAAAACTATTCCATTGTTTTCGGTTGAAAGTTTAGCAGTCTTAATAATTTTGTCTTGTTCAATTAATTTGTCAGACTCATCATTAATTAAAATTTCATGGGACTCTTTTACTGACATTTTTTTCTTTTTTTCTTTATTTCCCATTGATTTACCAATCATTTCGCCAATGTTAATCATCCCAACATTTGCACCTGGCATCCCTGGTATCTCAAATGATGCACCATTGGACCCACTATCACTTACAGCAATTTCAATTTCATTATTGTCTAGGTCACCATTTCTTAATCTTTTTCTAAAACTTTCTCTTGTTGCGAGACTTGCTTTTTTTCCAACCAAAGCATCTAAAACTTTTTCCTCAGCAGCTTTTTGTGCTTGAGCATAAACTTCTTTTCTTTTTTTTACTTTTTCCATTGAGATGGCAATTTCAATTAAATCTCTTACTATCTGTTCAACATCTCTTCCAACGTAACCAACTTCTGTAAATCTGGTAGCTTCAACTTTTACAAAAGGGGCCTCAGCAAGTTTTGATAATCTTCTAGAAATTTCAGTTTTCCCTACACCTGTTGGCCCAATCATTAAAATATTTTTTGGCAAAACTTCATTTTTCATTTCACCTTTTAGAGCTTGTCTTCTCCATCTATTTCTTAGCGCAACTGCAACAGCTCTTTTTGCTTTATTTTGTCCTACAACAAATCTATCTAATTCAGAAACTATCTCTCTAGGTGACAAGGAGCTAACTAATGAGGCCTCCTCTTTTTGATTTTTATCTTTTGGGTGTAGTTTAGTTACGTTTGAATTATCCATTATATTTTTTCAATTTTAACATTATCGTTTGTAAATACGCATATATCTGCAGCAACTTTTATAGCTTTTTTCGCAACTTCTTCTGCTGACATATTGCCTTCCATTAAAACTTTTCCAGCTGCTAGAGCATAATTACCTCCAGAGCCAATCCCAATTACATCTCCCTCAGGTTCTAAAACGTCGCCAGTTCCAGAAATAATATAACTGTTACTTTTATCCCCAACAGCCATTAATGCCTCTAGTCTTCTTAAATATTTATCTGTTCTCCAATCTTTTGCTAACTCAACTGCGGCTCTCGATAAATTTCCCGCATGTTTTTCTAATTTACCCTCTAACCTTTCGAATAAAGTTAGCGCATCAGCAGTTGATCCTGCAAACCCAGCTACCACATCTCTTTTTTCAATTTTTCTAACTTTAGATGCTGTGCTTTTAACAACAGTATTTCCCATACTAACTTGTCCATCACCAGCAACCACTACATCGTTATTTTTTCTAACTAGCACAATTGTTGTCATAGCTAATAAATGGTAACTATTTTTGATACTTCAAGTGTTCAGACTGATATTGATATAGTGAGATTATGTATGTATACCATTAAAAATATATGGCTAGAAAAGGAAAAGTATCTCGAAAAACAAAAGAAACCAGCATCAATGTTGAAGTAAACATTGACGGAAAAGGTAAGTACCAAATTGACACTGGTATAGGTTTTTTAGATCACATGCTTGAGCAGTTATCAAAGCACTCTTTAATTGATTTAAAAGTAAAAGCTAAAGGAGATACTCATATTGATCTTCACCACACAACAGAGGATACAGGTATCGCGATCGGTGAGGCTTTAAAAAAAGCTGCTAAAAAATTTATTGGTATTAAGCGTTACGCTCATAGAGTTATTCCAATGGATGAAACTTTAACTAGAGTTGCAATTGATGTTTCAAACAGACCTTATTTGATTTGGAATGTAAAATTGAAAGTCGAAAAACTTGGAGAGATGGATACAGAATTATTCAAAGAATGGTTTCAAGCTTTCTCTCAATCTGCAGGAATTACCTTACACGTTGAAAATATTTATGGTGATAATAGTCACCACATTATTGAATCTTGTTATAAAGGTTTAGCAAGATCTTTAAGAGATGCATTAGAAATGGATCCAAGAAGCAAGAAGAGCATTCCATCTACTAAGGGCTCATTATAAGTTTAATGAACGTTATAATTGTTGATTATAATTCGGGCAATATAAGCTCGGTAATAAACTCCTTTAGGGAAGTTGCTAAAGATAAAGTGAATATCGAAGTAACTTCAGATTTAAATAAGATTAAATCTTCAGATAAAGTTGTTTTACCAGGGCAGGGTTCGTTTAAAAGTTGTGTTGATGCACTTAATAACATAAGTGGTCTGGTAGACACTTTAAACGAGTTTGCCATTAACAATAAAAAACCACTTCTTGGTATTTGTGTTGGATTACAAATGTTTGCAGACGTTGGTTTCGAAGAAACAGAAACTAAAGGTCTTGGTTGGATTTCTGGCAAGGTATCAAAAATAGATAATCAAAATGGAAAATACAAACTTCCTCACATTGGCTGGAACCAATTAAATATTATTAAGGATAGTAAAATTTTTAAAGATATAGAAAATAATTCACACATGTATTTTGTTCACAGTTATGAATTTATACCAAAAGATAAAAATGTAATTTCTGCAACAACAGACTATTCATCAAAAATTGTTTGTTCTATTGAAAAGGAAAATATTTTTGGAACACAGTTTCACCCCGAAAAGAGTGATAAAATTGGATTACAAATAATTAATAATTTTATAAATTTATAAAATGAAATTTTTTTTATTATTTTTGCTATTCAGCTTTACTTTATTAAATTCAAGTTTTTCTAAAATTCTTAATATTGAAAACAAAATTCAAATTGAGGTACCAGCTAGTCACAAATTTATAAAGTACGATAATGAAGATGTAAAAAATAGTATTGAAGAATTTGTTCAGGATTATGATGGAATGGAGATAGATCTTTATTTAGTAGGACCTAAAAAATATGTTGATCTAGAAAAAGCTATTTTAGATGGAGAAGATCCAATGGATAATGAATACGTTAAATCAATAATGAAAAAATTGGAGAGAAAAAATTTTAAAGACGAAGAAAGAGCGGGAAAATGGATGATTTCAGAGGCAAAAAAAATTATGAAAAAAGAAAAGATAGATTTTATTACTTATGCGCTCGTATCTAATCAAAGTTGGATGAAAATATTAGAAGATGAGGGAGAAACAAGATACATGATTAATGAACTCCAAAATATGGATAATCAAGAACTTAAAAAAGCAACAAAAGAAATTAGGAAGGAAATAACACAACTATCAGGAAATAATAAAAGTATACCCATAAATGAGTCAATGACTATAAATCTTAGTAAATTCGAAATAGCAAAAAATGAAAATGATGAATTATTTTTAAAAAGTAACGGTAAACTAATAATGATCTTTGGAGCAATAAAATTAGATGTAATGCTCAATGTTTTTATGACCGAACATAAAAACAAAACCTATATATTTGCATCAGCGTGCTATGTCGATTGTTCTAAATTTAATAATAAATTTAATAATATGATCAAGCCAGTTTTTTCTACAAATAAAAAAAATGTGAAAAAAAATGCTACCAATTCATCAAATAGTTCAAATATAGTTAATCAACTAGATTCTTTGAATGAATTGTATAAATCTGGTGTGCTAACAAAAGAGGAATTTGAAAAAGCCAAGAAAAAAATTCTGAATTAGATGAAAATATTTCCTGCTATAGATATTAAAGATAAAAAATGTGTCAGGTTAGTTAAGGGAGACTTTGGTAATAAAACAGAATATGAAATGTCGCCGATTGAACAAGCTGGTAAATATAAAGATCATGGTTTTAAAAACTTGCACATTGTTGATTTGGATGGAGCTTTAACAGGTGAAACAGTTAATTTGAATATAATTCAAGAAATAGTAAAAAAATTTGATCTCAAAATTGAAATTGGTGGAGGTATTAGAAACTTTGAAAGTATTCAGAAATATACTGATGCTGGGGTTGAAAAAGTTATTTTGGGTAGTGCCGCAATAAAAGATAAAATTTTTTTGAAAAAAGCTTGTGAAAAATTCCCAGACAATATTGCTTTAGGGTTAGATGCTAAAGATGGCTATTTATCTGTATCAGGCTGGAAAGAAAATTCTAATCTATTAACTTTAGATTATTTAAAAGAAGTGAACGATTATGGTGCAAGCAGATTGATTTATACTGATATTAATAGAGATGGGATGAAGCAAAGTCCCAATTTTGAAGAGACATCAAAAGTTGCTAATATATCTAATTGTCCAGTAATCATATCGGGTGGAGTTTCATCAATAGATGATATTAAAAAGGCAAAGGAATTAAACAATAAAAACATTGAAGGCATAATCGTTGGAAAAGCTATCTATGATGGTGATATTAAATTAGAAGAATTGGTTAAGGAACTAGATGCTTAAAAATAGAATAATACCTTGTCTAGACGTTAAAAACGGTCGTGTGGTTAAAGGAATTAACTTTGTTGATTTAAAAGATGCAGGTGATCCTGTTGAACAAGCTAAAATTTATTCAGACGGTGGAGCGGACGAAATTTGTTTTTTAGATATTACTGCCTCAAATGAAAATAGACACACTATTTACGATGTAGTTGAGAAAACCTCGAAGAAATGCTTTGTTCCTCTGACAGTTGGAGGCGGTGTTAGAAGTGTTGAGGATATCAAAAAACTACTGAACTGTGGTGCAGATAAAGTATCAATCAATACTGCTGCTGTTCAAAATCCAGAAGTGGTAGCGGAAAGTTCAAAAAAATTTGGGTCACAATGTATTGTGGTAGCGATAGATGCTAAAAAAAGTGGAGATAAATGGGAGATTTTCACTCATGGTGGAAGGAACTCAACAGGGGTTAATGCTATAGAGTTTGCTTTAAAAATGGAGAACTGTGGAGCAGGTGAATTACTTGTGACTTCAATGGATAAAGATGGAACTCAATCAGGGTATGATATTGAATTAATGAAAATAATTTCATCTAATGTGAATATACCAGTTATTGCATCCGGTGGTGTTGGAACATTAGACCATTTAGCTGAAGGAATTAAATCTGGTGCGAGTGCAGTTTTAGCTGCATCAATTTTTCATTATGGAACTTACTCAGTAAAAGAAGCCAAACAATATTTGGCTTCAAAAGATATACCTGTTAGAATTTAAAATGCTAAAAATTTTAGAAGAACTTATTTCACTTGCAAGAGAAAGAAAAAATAATCCTATCGAAGGTTCTTATACAAACAAACTTTTAGAAGATAAAAATTTAGCTAAGGAAAAAGTGATTGAGGAAGTAAATGAACTAATAGAAGCGGTGGAGGAAAACTCAAATAAGATACATGAAGCTGCAGATGTTCTTTACCACCTGACGATGTACCTTGAGGCTAATGGCATAAAAATTGAGGATATAATGGAAGAACTATCCTCTAGAAAAAAATAATACTTTTATAAAATACTTATAAATTCTATAAGTAATTTTCCTTTTAAGAAGCGATATACTTTTTTCTAAATGAGCCATAAATTCTACAAACCAGCAAGATCAAGATTGCAAAGAAGTGAATTAGCAGTTCCAGGTTCTTCTCCTCAAATGTTTGAAAAGGCTTTAAATTCTGCAGCAGATTATATTTTTTTAGACTTAGAGGATGCAGTTTCTCCTAACGATAAAATAACAGCTAGAGCAAACGTTATTAATGCTCTGAATGAAATTAAATGGAGAGAAAAAGGTAAAACAATTTCAGTAAGAATAAACAGTCTAGATACACATTATATGTATAGTGATTTAGTTGAAATAGTAGAACAAGCAGGCGAAAATGTAGATACTATTTTAGTTCCTAAAGCAGGGACAGCTAGTGACGTTTATATGGTTGATTGTTTATTGACGCAAATTGAAACAAATAAAAAATTAAAAAATAAAATTGGAATTGAATGTTTAATTGAAACTGCATTAGGTATGTCTAATATAAAAGAAATTGCAAAATCAAGTGAGAGACTCGAAGCTTTGCATTTTGGTGTTGCAGATTATGCAGCAAGTTTAAGAGCAAGAACCGTTGTTATAGGAGGTTTAAATCCTGACTATCCTGGTGATCAATGGCATCATGGTTTATCACAACTGGTTATGACTTGTAGAGCTTATGGTTTGAGAGCAATAGATGGACCTTTTGGAGATTTTAACGACCCAGATGCTTACATTGCTGCAGCGAAAAGAGGGGCTGCAATTGGTATAGAAGGTAAGTGGGCGATACACCCTTCACAAATAGAGCTAGCTAATAATGTTTTTTCTCCACCAGAGGCGGAGGTTAATAAAGCAAAAAGAATTTTAGAAGAACTTGATAAGGCTGCTAAAGAAGGAAAAGGAGCTGCACAACTTGATGGAAGAATGATTGATGCTGCATCAGCTAGAATGGCAGAAAATATTGTAAACATAGATAAATTAATCAATAGTAAATAATTATGGATATTCACGAGTATCAAGCTAAAGAAATTTTACAAAGTTTTGGTGTTACAATTCCAAGAGGTGGAATTGTTTATAGTCCCGAAACTGCAGAAAATAAAGCTAGAGAAATAGGTGGATCAAAATGGGTTGTAAAAGCACAAATACACTCAGGTGCCAGAGGTAAAGCTGGGGGAGTAATTGTTTGCAACTCTCCTTTAGAAGTTGCTCAAGCAACAGATAAACTTTTAGGTAAAAAACTGGTTACTAATCAAACAGGTCCTGAAGGAAAAATAGTAAACAGAATTTATATTGAAGAAGCAACAGATATAGAAAAAGAATTATATCTAGGATTAGTTTTTGATAGAGCATCGGAAAGTATAATGGTCGTAGCCTCAACAGAGGGAGGAATGAGTGTTGAAGAAATTGCTAAAGAAAAACCAGATTCTATTATTCGATCTAAAATTGAAGTTGCAGTTGGAATTCAAAGCTTTCAAGCAAGAGAATTAGCATTTGGATTAGGCATTGAACCAGAATTAATTAGAAGGGCCTCAGAAACCATTATGGGATGTGCTAAAGCTTTTAGTGAGTTAGATGCCACTATGGTTGAAGTTAACCCGTTAGTAATTTCAAAACAAAAACAGATATTAGCACTAGATTGCAAAATGAGTTTTGACAATAATGAAATGTTTAGAAGAGATAAAGTTTCCGAATTAAGAGACAAAACCCAGGAAGACGAAAAAGAGGTTTATGCATCTGATAGAGGACTTAATTATGTAAGTTTAGAAGGAAATATTGGAAATATTATTAATGGAGCCGGATTAGCAATGGCATCGATGGATATGATTAAATTAGCAGGAGGAGAACCAGCTAATTTTCTTGATGTAGGTGGAGGAGCAACCCCTGAAAAAATTGTAAAAGCTTTTAGGCTTATTACCATGGATAAGAAGGTGAAAGTGATTTTAGTAAATATTTTTGCTGGAATAAATAGATGTGACTGGGTTGCTGAAGGAATAGTTCAGGCATTAGAAAAAATAGAAATTAAGGTTCCGCTAGTAATTAGATTAGCTGGTACAAATGTAGAAAAAGGAAATAAAATCCTACGAGATAGTAAATTAAATTATATTGAAGCAAACACATTAGAGGATGCCGCAAATAAGGCAGTAGCAGCATTAAAATAAAAAATGGCAGTTATAATTGAAAAAGATACAAAAATTTTAATCCAAGGCTTCACTGGAAAGATGGGAACTTTCCATGCAGAAGAAATGATAAAGTATGGATCAAATGTTGTTGGTGGTGTCACACCAGGAAAAGGTGGGCAAAAACATTTAGACAGGCCTGTCTTTAACACTGTTAAAGATGCTGTTAAACACACTGGTGCGACAGCATCAATATTATTTGTGCCACCAGCTTTTGCGGCAGACTCTGCAATGGAAGCAGCAGATGCAGGTATAAAAACTTGTGTAGCTATAGTTGATGGTATCCCATCACATGACATGATTAGAATTAAAAGATACATGAGAAGGTATTCTAGAAATGAAAAAATGACACTGGTAGGACCAAATTGTGCAGGTATCATTAGTCCTGGTAAATCTATGTTAGGAATTATGCCAGGTCATATTTATAAAGAAGGTAGAGTTGGAATTATAAGCAGATCTGGTACCTTAGGTTATGAAGCTGCAGAACAAATGAAAAATTTAGGTATTGGAATTTCTACAAGTGTTGGAATAGGTGGAGATCCAATTAATGGAAGTTCATTTAGGGATATAATTGAAAAATTTGAGACAGATGATGAAACTGATGCAATTTTAATGATAGGTGAAATTGGAGGTCCTCAAGAAGTAGCAGCAGGTGAATTTGCAAAAGAAAATATGAAAAAACCAGTAATTGGGTACATCGCAGGACTTACAGCACCAAAGGGAAGAGTAATGGGTCACGCAGGAGCAATTGTTTCAGCTTATGGCGAAAGTGCAATAGAAAAAGTTGAAATATTAAAAGAATGTGGAGTTACTATTTCCAAAAATCCATCAGTGATGGGCGATACAGTTAAGTCTGTGCTTGAAAAAATTTAAATGGCTTACGACGATCAAAATATCTTTGCAAAGATTTTACGTGGAGAAATACCTTGTAATAAAATTTATGAAGACAATTTTGTTTTGTCATTTCATGACATTAATCCTCAAAAAAAAATTCATGCATTAGTTATTCCCAAGGGAAAATATGTTGACTTAGATGATTTTAGTTTAAATGCTTCCTCTGAGGAAATGGTTGGTTTGTTAAAAGGTATTAATATAGTTGCTAAAAAGCTTGGTATTTCAACAGAAGTAGGCAAGGGCTATAGAGCTTTAGCAAACATCAGTGATCACGGCGGTCAAGAAGTGCCTCATTTACATTTTCATTTATTTGGAGGAGAACGAGTTGGGAAAATGGTGGAGTGACAGAAAAAGTTAAAAGAAATTATTTAGAAATTAATTCTCTTCAAGATTTAATGGAAGGAAACAAACCATCTGAAGATTATTCTCTAAGTTTAATCAATCCAATTAATTTTCAACTAAATAAATTTTTCTATAAGAATATCGGTAAAAAACACAAATGGGTAGATAGACTTTCATGGTCAGAAGAAAAATGGATTAATTATGTTTCCTATAAAAATGTTAACTCATACGTTTTTAAACACAAAGATGATTTAGTTGGATTTTTTGAATTAATTTTTCATCCAGAAAATGAAGAGACAGAAATCGCATATTTTGGAATTTTAGAAGAATATCAGAATAAAAAATTAGGATCCTTTTTATTGTCTGAAGCTATTAAAAAATCATTTGTAAACAACACTAAACGAGTTTGGGTACATACTTGTTCCTTAGATCACGAAAATGCTCTGAAAAATTATATTTCAAGAGGCATGAAAATATTTAAAACTGAAATATTAAATATCTAATTTTGAGCAGGTATACGAAATAAGTTTTTAGACAGCACTCTATTTTTTCTAATAGATGAAAGAAATGTAATACTGAAATTTTGATACATGTCGGTGTTTTGCCAACCAATTAAATCATACGTTTGTTTATCAAAAAAAATATTTATTTCGTTATCATTTTCTAAAATAGAAAAATTAATAAGATTGTTATCGATTGTTCTTTCTTTTAAAGATTTAATTTTATTGATTAGAATATTTTTATCCAAAATAATGTTTAAGGGGGTTTTTTCTAAGGGATACCGATAATAGCTTGAAATAGTTTTAACAACTAAAGATTTTCCATTCGAAACTAAAATTTTATTGTTACTTCTAGCATATTCACAAAATATTTTTTTTGGATATTCTATTGTACAATTACCATTCTCTACTTTACCATTAACATTTTGTTCAAATTTAAAATCTAAATTTTTAGTATTTTTCAGATTTTGAATAATTTTTTTTTTTACATCAGCATTTGAATTAAGCATAAAAAGAAAGAAAATTGTTATCAAAAAAAATCTTAACATCACAGAACGTCTCTTTTACCAACATGATTAGCTTTACTTACAATTCCATCTGACTCCATCATGTCAATAATTCTTGCAGCTCTGTTGTAACCAATTTGGAGTTTCCTTTGTAAAAAAGAAGTGGAAGCTTTTCCCTCTGATCTTATAATTTCTATAGCCTGTTGATAGAGATCATCTTTATCACCTAGATTTTGGCTATCACCCACCTCCTTTTCATCTGCAAAATTTAAAATTTCATCCACATAATCAGGCTCAGCCTGTGATCTTAAAAAATTGTTTATTTGTTCAATTTCACCATCAGAAACGAAAGGAGCATGAATTCTAACTATACGATTAGCGGAAGACATATATAGCATATCCCCTTTTCCTAATAATTGCTCTGCACCTTGCTCACCTAAAATTGTTCTACTATCTATTTTTGAAGTAACTTGAAATGATATTCTTGTTGGAAAATTTGCTTTAATTGTTCCAGTAATTACATCAACACTAGGTCTTTGAGTGGCCATAATGATGTGGATCCCTGCTGCTCTAGCCATTTGTGATAATTTTTGAATATAGTTCTCAATTTCTTTACCTGCTACTAACATCAAATCCGACATTTCATCAACAACAACAACAATATAAGGCATTGGAAGTTTGTGTTTTGTATTATAGCTATCGATGTTTCTGACTCCTTCTTTAGTCATAAGTCTATATCTGCTCTCCATTTCTTTAACTACCCAACCAAGAACAGACGCAGCTTTTTTAGCTTCAGTTATTACAGGGCACAATAAATGCGGAATTCCTTCATATGTTGATAACTCAAGCATTTTTGGATCTATTAGAATAAATTTACATTTTTCAGGTGTATGTCGATAGAGAAGAGACAATATTATAGTATTGATACAGACAGATTTACCTGATCCTGTTGTACCTGCGATAAGTAGATGGGGCATTGATGATAAGTCCCCGACTATAGGTTTACCAGAAATACTCTTTCCTAATGCAATCGGCAATTTAATGTCTCTTTTTTTGAAATCGGGATTGTTTAAAATTTCGCTTAAATAAACATTTTCTCTAACATTGTTTGGCAGTTCAATGCCAACGGTATTGCTTCCTGGGATCGTAGCTATTCTTGCAGATTCTGAACTAGTATTTCTTGCAATGTCATCAGATAAATTAATTATTTTTGAAACCTTAACACCAGCTGCTGGCTCAAATTCATTTAAAGTTACCACAGGTCCATGGCTTACTTTCTTAATATTGCCATTAACACCAAAATCTAAGAGAATTTTTTCTAAAAATTCAGGATCTTGTGTTTCACTTTTTTCAAGACTTTCTCTTTCTTTTTTAGAAGGAGTTTTTAATAAATCCATGTCTGGTAATTTAAATTTGGTTACATTTTTGCTTTTATTATCAGCCTTTATAAAAGGTAAATCCTCTTGTATAAGATTTTTTATTTCTTCTTGAGGGATATATTCACTGATTACTTCACTTTTATCAGTATAATTTTTTCTTTCTTTTTTTGTAAAAACTCGAATTAAATTTCTAATTAATTCATAAAATTTTATTGGATGAAAATTAATACTGATTAAAAATAAAAAAATAATTGAAATAATCAAAAAATAATAAAAAATTACTTCATTAATTAAAATCATTGAATTCAAAAATGTTTGATTTAAATAACTACCTATAAAGCCTCCATTTCCATTTATGTATAGAACAAAGGCCTCTGAATAAAAATACGCTAAAAATAAAGTTCCTAGTATAGAATAAATTACTGCAAAGAATATATTTTCAATTATTAAAAAAAATTTTTTAACTCTAATAATATTGATACCACTTACCATTAAAGTAAATGAGAACAAATATGAAATAAGGCCTACTGATTGAAAAAAAATATCTGAAATAAAACTTCCACGAAAACCTAAAATATTTTCAATTTTTGTATTTTCTGGAAAAATGAAATTAGGGTCTTCTGGCGAATAGGTTAACAGTGAAAATAATAATAAAATTCCAGAACAAAAAACAGTTATCCCAAAAATCTCTGCTACCCTTTTAATAGTAAAATTAGCAAATAAATTAGCTGTTTTTTTTATATCCATAATTATGAATCAATTTTACCACTTTGTATCATCTAATTTTTGTTGTTAAAATTAAAAATTAATATGAAAGTTTTTATACTTGGTTCAGGTTTAACAGCTTTAGCTTTAGCAAAAGCTTTAGTTAATCAAAATATTTTTGTTGATTTAGTTTCATCGAATAAAAATCATAAAATCAACCATTCTAGAACTATAGGCATTTCAAAAAGTAACTTTAATTATTTTAATAAAAATATAATAAATATAGAAAAAATTAGTTGGAAATTAAATAAAATTGAAATTTATACTGATAAGAATAAAAATGAAAAAATATTAAATTTTGAAAATAGAAATAATCAACTTTTTTCGATAATAAAAAACCACAAGTTATATGAAGTTTTAAATAAACATTTATTTAAAAATAAATATTTTAAAAAAATAAAACCAAAAAAAAAACTAATAAAATTAGACAAATACAATTTAATAATAAATACCGAATATAATAATGCTTTTACAAAAAAATATTTTAGTAAAAAAATTGAAAAAACTTACAACAGTTCTGCTTACACAACTGTCATAAATCATAAAAAAATTTCAAATCAAATAGCTGTTCAAATATTTACTAAAATTGGTCCACTAGCTTTTTTACCATTATCGAAAAACAAAACATCAATTGTGTATTCAATATACAATTCAAAAGACGTTGATAGAAAAAAAATAATTCATCTTATAAATCAACATAATATTAAATATAAAATAAAAACAATTGGGAAGATTGAAAATTTTGAATTAAAATCTTTTAATTTAAGATCTTATTATCATAAAAATATTTTAGCATTTGGTGATTTGTTACATAGAATCCATCCACTTGCTGGTCAGGGGTTTAATATGACAGTTAGAGATATAGAACTTTTTATTAATATTATTAAAAATAAAATAGATTTAGGTTTGCCTCTTGACAGTTCCGTTAATTATGAATTTGAAAAAAATTTTAGACATAAAAATTTTATTTTTTCAAATAGTATTGATTTAGTTCAAGAATTTTTTAATTTCGAGAGAAAATTAAATAATAATTTTTTAAGTAAATCAGTGAAAATTATAGGAAAAAATCGTTTTTTAAATAAATTATTTACCAAAGTGGCTGATAAGGGAATAAACTTTTAAATTACTGAATTGTTGTGTTGTCAAAATTATCAAAGTTATAAGTACTTAAAATCTGGGAAATTTTTTCTTTTCTATTATCTAAATTTCGTGCCTCTAACAGAACTTGTTTTTCCTCTAAAGAAAAAGGTGATGCCATAGCAAGCGCATTAATTGTTTCATCGAGGCTTTGCTTTTCTAGAGCTTTCCAATTAATTATAAATCCTCTTTTTTCAAATAAAGATTTTAAATCTTTAAAAATCAACTCAAGATCAGAAAATTTTAAATTTTCTTTTTTGTTTTCTAGGTCTTGATAAAAATCTTTAAAATTTACTTCTAAGACCCTATATTTATTTTCAGTACTCAATTCTGTAATTTTTCTAAATCTAATTAAACCTTTAACTTCAATTATAAACCTCTCATCTTCGGTTTCTCTAAAACTAGTGATTTTTCCAACACAACCAACTTCATGTAATTCTGGTTTAATTTGTTTAATATCTGAAGTTTTTGGTTGTATCATTCCGATTAATTTATTCGATTTCATGCTATCATTTATCATGTCTATATAACGTGGTTCGAATATATTTAATGGTACAGTAGTTTTTGGAAATATAATAAAATTACTTAGAGGAAACACCGGGATTTTAATTGGAAGATCTTCTTTTTTCATAATCTAAAATATACCATAAATAATTTTTTAATAATATTGAAGTTTGTCACAATCCTAAAATAAAAAATTTATTTTTGAATTATTTTGTCTATTGCTTAATATTAAAAAAGGCAATAGTTTTAACGTTTGTAGAACAAGCGGGCATAGCTCAGTGGTAGAGCGTCTCGTTGCCAACGAGAAGGTCGAGGGTTCGACCCCCTTTGCCCGCTCCAAAAAAAATTATGAGTGATTTAGTTAATAAAAAATGTGTTCCTTGCGAAGGTAATATTTCTCCATTTAATTCAGAAGAAATACACAAATATCTTAAAAAAGTTGATGGCTGGGAAGTCTTGGAAGATAAAATTGATGGTTTTCATCTAATTAAAAATTTTAAATTTGATAATTTTTTGCAAAGTCAAGAATTTGTAAACAAAGTTGGAGCAATAGCTGAGTCTGAGGGTCATCATCCTGATTTATGGTTTGGATGGGGTTACGCAAGAATTAAAATATTTACACATGCAATAAAAGGTTTAGCAGAGAGTGATTTTATTCTTGCTGCAAAAATAGATCAAATATCTAATGTCTAAAGTGTCTTGTTTTTGAAAAAAGTAGAACAGTATTAGTTTCATTTGCAAACTTAATAATTTCTTTATCTCTTATAGATCCAGAAGGTTGAATTATAGCATTAACCCCAGCTTGCACCAATTTTTCAATACCGTCTACAAAAGGAAAAAATGCATCTGATGCAGCAACTAAATTATCATTTTGAAGATTAAATTTTTTCATTTTATTTATTGCTATTTGACAACTGTCCAATCTACTTGGTTGACCAGAACCAATACCAACGGTTGTTTCGTTAGATGCCAATACTATAGCATTTGATTTTACATATCGACACACATTAAATGCAAAAATAAGATCTTTGAGTTGTTTAGAAGTTGGTTTTTTTTTTGATACAATTTTTAATTTTTTTTTTGTAAAGAAATTTAAATCATCTGATTGTATCATTATCTCTTGGTTAAATGATAAAAATTTATAAAGTTCTTCTAACTTATAAATTGTTCCATCAATTAATCTTAAGTTTTTTTTAGCTTTTAATATTTTGATGGCATTACTATCAAACCCGTTTGCAATTATTACTTCTAAAAATAACTTATTTAATTCTGCAGCTAAATTTTTTGTAATTTTATAATTACAAGAAACTATTCCGCCAAAAGCACTTATAGGGTCACAAGAAAGGGCAGACTTATAACTGTCTAAATGATTTTTTTTAGTAGAAACTCCACATGGATTTGCATGTTTTACTATAACTGTTCCTCTGCCTTTTGGTAAAGATCTTGAAATAGTTAGAGCACTAAATACGTCATTATAATTGTTATAACTTAATTGTTTTCCTTGAATTTGTTTTAAATTTGTATTTGAACTACTTGAATAAATGGCACTTTTTTGGTGAGGATTTTCTCCGTATCTAAGTTGCTCTATTAGATTTCCATGTATAATTTTTTTCTTGGGAAAAACTGTGTTTGTTTTTTTATTAAAATAGCTTGAAATTACGGAGTCGTAATAAGCTGTTTCAGTAAACGCTATCCTTGAAAGTTTTTCTCTAAAATTTAAAGAGGTAGATCCTTTGAATTTTTTTAATTCTTGAATTAATTCCTCGTATTGGTCTGAAGACGTTATTACAGTTACATCATTATAGTTTTTAGCTGCAGATCTGACCATTGTAGGTCCACCAATATCTATATTTTCTATAATCTTTTTATGTTCTAGTGTTTTTTTAAGGGCGTCTTCAAATGGATAAAAATTAACAATAACTAAATCAATATTTTCAAAATTATTATCTTTTAGATCTTTAAGGTGAGATTTTTTTTCTCTTTTATTTAAGATTCCTGCATGTATTTTTGGATGTAGAGTTTTTACTCTGCCCTCTAAAATTTCAGGTGAATTTGTAAATTTAGACACTTCTAAACACTTGAACTTTAATCTTTTAATTTCTTTATAGGTTCCATCTGAGCTGATTATTTTAATTTTATTTTTTTTTAAAATATTTAATAAAGGTTTTAAGTTTTTTTTGTCAGATACAGAAATAAGAGCTGTTTTGATTTTTTTTTTCATTATAATTTACTGATCTCCCACTTTATTATCTGTTCTTTCTCATTATTCATTCCCGAGATAAAAATATTCTGGTTATCTTTATATGAATTTTTATTACCGAAATATAAACCATTATCAATATTAATATCAAAGTTATCACAACTAAATTTCCAACCCTCTTCGTCTATTTCAATTAGTATAGATTTGTTATCTTGTGTTTTCATCACTTTAGAGTTTGGATCAAGATGAAATCTAATGTCAAATTTAATTTCTTTATTGGGTGTTTTTCTATATAATTTTTCATAACCAATAAATTTCATTTGTTCTGGGTAGAACTCAATTTCTCTCTCGTAATTGGTTTCAAATTCAATTGAATATCCATCATGTGCACCTGATATTTTCCAATAATTTTTTTCAAAAATTATATTTTTTTTTGTTACTTTTAATCCTTTGTTTATAATTAAATTACTTTGATTTTTTATAAAATTACATGATGAGCAATTTTCAATTGTCAAAGTGTTATGTAAAGCAGTACTTCGTGATAATTTATTAAATTTATTATTTCTATCTGAATAATAACCGGCATTTGAAATTAATTTTTTATCATTTGAAAAAATTTCAAATGATAAAGCGCCTGCTTGATAATCATAGGAAAAAATTTTACTAGGACTAGAACCGATATCAGCAGCTAGAATTATTTTTTTATTTTTAAGTATTGTGTATCCACCAAGTTCATTAATTTGACTCTTAAAGTTATAACCAAATCTTTTTAAGTACAGATCAAAATCTTTATTTTCAGACAAAAAATTCCCATTAAAAAAAATATCTTGTTGTATATTTTGCCAAATAAAAGCGTAACTAGATCCTAAATAATAAATTGTTTCATCAATATATTCAGGTATTAAACTTTGAGATTCTTTAAACCACTCTCTAATTATTATAAAGTATTTTAAATAAAATATTAATTGTCTTATATTTCTTGATTTTGGAAAACCCTGGTTATCAATTGAAAATTTGATAATATTTTTTAATAAATTTAGCCCATTATCAAGATATTGCTTTTCATTTTTGTAAGCTAATCCTGTCAAAATTATTGCAGCACAACCAATCATTTTATTCTCTACCTCTTTTGGATTTTTAATTTCATTTAATAAATGGTTGGCTTGTTTCTGTATTATATGATCAAAAGTAGACCTATATTTTTGGTCACTATCTTCATAAGTAAGTTTGTGATTTGATAACCATGAAATAATTCTTTTTGCTGTTAAATCAAATTCCCAACTTTTTTTTTGATATTTGGTATTGTTTGAAATCCAATTTTTTATAATTGTTTGTGTAGTCTTTTTGGAGGACTTTAAATCTAAGCTGAAAAACCAAAAAAAATTATTCAATTTTTCATAATCTTTTGGACTTAAATTATTTTTCCAAATTGAATCAATGGCAAAATCTTCAATTTTATATTTCTTTTTTTGGTATTTAATTATAGAAGATAGTAAATGAGGACTTGGTTTGTATTCAAAACCGTTACTAAGAGTTTTTGATATTTTTTTTTCATAAAAATTCGAATTCTTATAAATTGATTTAAAACTTTTTTTGATACTTGAATAAACTTGACCTAAAATGCCTAAGGAATTTTTATTAATCATTAACTTATTTTAATTTTAATAAATTAATATTTTTTTTTATATCTCCATCGTTACTTTTAAATACTGTAGTACCGGAAACAAGAATGTTTGCACCAGCCTCAATTGCACTTTTGCAATTATTAAAGTTGATTCCACCATCAATTTCTATATCAAAAGCCATTTTTTTTTGCTCTCTTATTTTTTTAAGTTCTTTAATTTTATCTAAAACTTCTGGCATAAATTTTTGACCTCCAAATCCAGGATTTACACTCATAATTAAAACCAAGTCAATTTGATCTAATAAATTTAATATTAAATCAATTTTTGATTCAGGATTAAGAGAAACTCCAACTTTCTTATCTTTTTCTTTTATTTTTTTTATTGAGTTTTCTAAATTATCCGTTGCCTCAGGGTGAATAGTAATTATGTCTGCTCCAGCATCAGCGTAAGCTTCTATGTATTTATGGACTGGTGATATCATTAAATGAACATCAAATTTTAATGAACAATGTTTTCGAAGAGCTTTAATTACGGGTGGACCTATTGTTAAATTAGGAACAAAATGACCGTCCATCACATCCACATGAATCATGTCAGCCCCACCTTCTTCAAGTCTTTTAATTTCTGAACCTAATTGACTAAAGTCAGCTGAAAGAATTGATGGTGAAATTTGTATATTTTTCATTGATTGTTAGATTAACTAGTATCAATTTTAAAAATTAAAATGAATTAAAAAATTGATAAATTTGTCTAGAAATTTCACTCTCCAAAGGAAATGACAACATTCCCATCACCGAATACCCTAAGATCCAAGGCATTAGATAAAATCTGATCATGTAAAAGAACCAAGCAACGTATAAAGGTACTAATGGTCCTATAATAAATGAAGGTGTGATTGGTTTAAATAATTTAATCAAAGGATTGGTATATTTTACAAATACTCTCATGAAAAAAAACTGTGAGTCTTCTCTTTGAAAAATATTCATCGCTACTCTTCCAATAAGAGTCCACATTATAATCCCAAGCAAATAATCAATAAAATATATTAAAGGATGGAAATTTGCTGACATTTAAAATTTATATTGGAAAATGTGTTGAAATAAAAGGGGCGAAATTAATCGCCCCTTTAAAAGATTATTTAGTGTGATCTACCAAGAATTGATTTACCACTTGGTACACGTACATCATCAACCATTTTTTGAGTAGCTTTATCTGGTTCTGCAGTCATTAAACTAACTACTACCATTAAAACTAAACTAACAGCTGATCCGAAGATACCAAATGTTAACTGAGTAATACCCAGGAATCCACTTCCGCCTGTTCGTACCCAAACTAAGTACCACGCACCGGCGGCTAGACCACCTAGCATACCAGCAATCGCACCCTGTCTATTAGCTCTCTTCCACCATACACCAAGTACAAGTGGGAAGAACAATCCAGACATCGCAAAATCAAAAGCCCAGATGACCGAACCTAAGATTCCTTGAATCTCCATTGCTGCAATAGTTGCTCCAGCAAAACCAATTACTACAAGTAATACCCTTGCAACAAGTAGTCTTTTTGCAGTTTCCGCTTTTGGATCAATGATCTTATAGTAAACATCATGTGATATAGCGTTTGCAATCGCTAGGATCAAACCATCGGCAGTAGACATGGCAGCTGCCATACCTCCTGCAGCAACTAGACCTGAAATTACATAAGGTAATCCAGCTATCTCTGGTGTTGCTAATACAACGGCTTTACCACCCATGAAGAACTCATTTAATTCAAGAGTTCCATTTCCGTTAAAGTCGCTGATAAACATTAGGTTTGCTTGGTTCCAGTTTTGGTACCAATCTATCGCTTCCACTTCTGCAAATGTCTTACCGATAATACCAGTTGGTAAATTCGGGTCGATCAATGATAACTTAGATAATGTAGCTAACATTGGAGCAGAAGAATAAAGTAGGAAGATAAAGAATAATGACCAACCTACTGATTTTCTAGCTGCTTTTACACTTGGAGTAGTAAAGTATCTCATCATAACGTGCGGTAATGAAGCTGTTCCCATCATCATCGCTAGTGCTAATGAAATAAATGCCCAAGGTGTAGCGTTCACTGCAGAGTGAGCTTTAGTTATTCCTGCTAAGCCTTTAGGTACTGATTTTAGATCAGCAGCTGCGTTTTTAACAAACCCAAACTGTTGCTCTAATTCACCAATTCTAGCTACCTCATCAGCTAACATAAAGTGAGGGAAGAAACCCGCACCCATTTTGTTACTGATCCAGAATACTGGAAGTAGGTAAGCTATAATTAGTACAATATATTGCGCAACCTGTGTCCAAGTTACCCCTCTCATACCACCTAACATTGAACATAATAAAATACTTATTAGTCCAACATAAACTGCGTATTGGAATGGGATATCAAGTGCAACAGATGCAATAGTACCTGTAGCGTTAATTTGTGCAGTCACATAAGTAAATGAAGCAACAGTTAAAACTACCACTGCGCTAAATCTAGCTAAATTACCACCGTATCTAGTACCTATAAAATCTGGAACTGTATAACAGCCAAATTTTCTTAAGTATGGTGCTAATAAAGATGCAACAAGCACGTAACCACCAGTCCAACCTACAAGTAGAGCCATATAGCCGTAACCTTTAAAGTAAATACCACCCGCCATTGCAACGAATGAAGCACCAGACATCCAGTCTGCTGCAGTCGCCATTCCGTTGAAGACTGTTGGTACTTGTCTACCAGCTACGTAATATGCATCTGCCTGGGCTGTTCTTGATAGCCAACCGATTAATGCATAGATGAATACAGTAAATGCAACGAAAGCAATACCAATCGCTTTAGCTGTCATACCCATCTGTTCAGCAATTGCCATAATGATTATGAAACCTATAAATCCTCCAGTATAGATTCCATAAACTTTTGGCAAATTATCTATGAAATTACCTTTCATTATTCGTCCTCTCTTTCGCTAAAGCCGAACTCTTCATCGATTTTTTCTTGTCTATTCGCAAACCAGAAAATTAGGATTACGAAAGCACCAAGAGATCCTTGACATGTAAACCAGTATGTCCACGGATAACCGAAAGGTCCTGTGACCTCGTTCATTTCAGCTCCAAAGAGAAAGATGCCAATTGAGAAAACAAACCAGATTGCCAGTGTTATAAATAACAATCCCCTGGTTTTTTCCCAGTGTTTTTGTTGATTTGACATTTATACCTCTCTTTTTAGTTATAACTGGTTGAAACCATAACCATTATGAGGGTTTTGAAAAGACCTAAAATTCACCATATTAGGTACTTATTTACTTACTTTTTTAAGATATAATTGGCGCACTTATAAATTAACATGGGAAAGTACAAATTAACTTGGAGAGACATAAAACTTGAGGATTTCAAAACATATTTATTCGCTATGTTTAAGGCGTTTATTCCTAAAAAAAAAATTAAAAATTTAGATGAATTAGAGCAATTTATTCAAACAAAATCTGCCTGGGCCACTCAAGTTACTTTATATAATTATCTAAAAACCAGAATGGGAACAAGATACGTTCTTCATTTTGATAATGATGAATTTATGTCATCAGTAAATCTTGCTAAATGGAATATTTATTCAGTCGCATTACAAGATTTAACTTTTTTTACTTTTTCATATTTGAAAGTTAATTTCAATTATAATGATATCCATAAAGCAAATGAAATTTTTAATAAAATTTTAGATGATGAAATTTCTAATAAGATGCCATTAGATATTATTGACGAAGCTAGAAAAAGTTTTGACGAACGATTAGAGAATATAAATTGGGATGGGTATTATCAAGACTTACCTTTTAATCCTAGTGCTCTTTCTTTATATAAATGGGCTCCAATTGCAGATGAATTAAAAACTTTAGATCGAAAGATCGTTTTAAATTCGATGATTTTAAAATGGGATGTTGTTAAACAAGAGTTTAAAGATTTAATCCAGTTTTAAATATTCTTTCTATTGTCTACCAAACTATCAACTACACTTGGATCTGCCAGAGTAGTTGTGTCACCTAATTGACCATGCTCATTAGCAGCAATCTTTCTTAGAATTCTTCTCATTATTTTTCCTGATCTTGTCTTAGGAAGACCTGGAGTAAAATGAATTAGATCTGGAGTTGCCAAAGGTCCAATTTGTTTTCTAACCCAAAGTTTTAAATCTCTTTCTAACTCGCCAGTTTCGTTTTCTCCTGCATTAAGGGTTACATAACAATATAATCCATTACCTTTTATATCGTGAGGGTAACCAACTACAGCAGCTTCAGCTACTTTCGGATGAGCAACAAATGCACTTTCAATTTCTGCAGTACCTAGATTATGTCCAGAAACAATAATTACGTCATCTACACGACCAGTGATCCAGTAATATCCATCTTTATCTCTTCTACATCCATCACCAGTGAAATATTTTCCGTTAAATTGAGAAAAGTATGTATCGATGAATCTTTGATGATCACCGTAAACAGTTCTCATTTGTCCAGGCCATGATTGAGCTATACACAATCTTCCCTCCCCAGCTCCTTTAATTTCTTTACCGTTTTTATCTACAAGCACCGGCTTAATTCCATAGAAAGGTTTTGTTGCAGATCCAGGTTTAAGAGGGATGGCACCTGTTTGAGGAGCAATCATTATACCTCCAGTTTCTGTTTGCCACCAAGTATCTACAATTGGACATTTTGAATTACCTACGGTTTTGTAATACCACATCCATGCTTCTGGATTTATTGGTTCTCCTACAGTTCCTAAAAGTTTAAGTGATTTTCTAGATGTTTTTTTAACTGGTTTATCACCTTCACGCATTAAAGCTCTAATTGCAGTTGGTGCTGTATAAAAAGTATTTACTTTATATTTATCAACTATTTGCCACCATCTTGAACTGTCAGGATAATTTGGAATTCCTTCAAACATTATAGTTGTTGCACCATTCGAAAGCGGTCCATAAATAATATAGCTATGTCCAGTTACCCAACCAATATCAGCAGTACACCAATAAATATCTTTTGGTTTATAATTAAAAATATATTGATGGGTCATTGATGCATAAACCATATAACCACCAGTAGTATGAAGAACTCCTTTAGGTTTACCTGTTGAACCCGAAGTATATAAAATAAACAAAGGATCTTCTGCATTCATTTCTTCAGGCTCACAATGATTAGGAACGTCTTTAATTAAGTCATGAAACCAAACATCTCTATTTTGATCCCAATTTATGTAGTTACCTGTTCGTTTTACAACAATGCATTTCTTAACATTTGGGCAACTCATTAAAGCTTCATCGACTGTATATTTCAGTGGTATAGTTTTTCCACCTCGCACTCCTTCATCTGCAGTAATAATATATTCTGACTCGCAATCATTCACTCTACCCGAGATAGACTCTGCTGAAAAACCTCCAAAAATAATTGAATGAACTGCACCAATTCTTACACAAGCTAACATCAAAATTGCTAACTCTGGTATCATAGTTAAATAAATTGTTACACGGTCACCCTTTTTAATTCCTAATTTTTTTAAACCATTTGCTGCTTTTGAAACTCTTTGGTGAAGTTGTTTATAAGAAATTTTTTGACTATCTTTTGGATCATCTCCTACCCAAATAATAGCTGTTTTATCTTTTTTATCTTTTAGATGTCGATCAATACAATTCGCTGAAGCATTTAAAGTACCATCTTCAAACCATTTAATTTTTACTTCTTTAGTACTATATTTTACATCTTTAATTTTTTTATAAGGTTTGATCCAAGTAATTCTTTTTCCTTCTTTTCTCCAAAATTCATCATTACTTTTTATAGATTGAGAATATTTAAGTTGGTACTTACTTTTATTTGCTAAACCACTTTTAATCCACTCTGGTTTTGTTTTAATAACAACTTCGGGAGGTGTATTTCCGTTTTCTTTTTTTACTTTAATTCTTTTTTTTATCTTTTTAGAAGATTTTTTTCTAACTTTAGATTTTTTTTTAACCTTTTTTGAGGTTTTTTTTCTAACTTTAGACTTTTTTTTTCTTACCTTGCTTTTCTTCTTCTTTTTTTTTGGCATAGGATAATTTTTTTTTTAAACTTTACTCATGTTATTTATAATTTTCCAGCTTTTATAATCAACAGGCATTACAGAAAGCCTACTTTGCTTTATCAGGGCTAAATGGCTTAAATCCTTATTTTTTTTAATACTTTCGAGCGTTATAGGCTTTGAAAATTTAGACTTAAATTGAACAGTAACGGCAACAAATCTCCCTGTTTTGTCTGTTTTATCTATATACGATTCTTTAATAACTTTTACTATTCCAACTATCTCTTTTCCTATGTTTGAATGATAAAAAAAACATAGATCTCCTTTACTCATACTTTTTAAATTTTTTGCAGCTTGATAATTTCTGACACCATCCCAAGGTTCACCTTTAATTCCAGCTTTTTTTTGTTGGTCAATTGACCAAACATCTGGTTCAGATTTCATCAACCAATATTTCATTACAATTGAACTCCGGCACCTTTGAGAAAAGCTGCATCTTCATCTAAAGGCCATCTAGGTTTTGCTGGATAATCTAAATCATCAAATTGATTTATTTTAAATTTTTCCAAACCTACCATTGCAATCATTGCTGCATTATCTCCGCAAAACTCTATAGGTGGAAAAATACTTTTATAATTATTTTCTTCACATAGATTAATTAACATAGACCTAATTTTTTTATTTGCTGCAACTCCTCCAGCAACAACGAAAATTTTTTCATTTAATTCATTTATTTTTTCAAATTCAGTAAAAGCAATCTTTGTTTTTTTATATAAAATTTCCTCAATTGTTTTTTGAAAAGATGCTGCAAGATCATATTTATCTTGTTCTGATTTAATTGTTTTGCTTATCTTCAACACGGCAGTTTTTAGACCTGCAAAAGAAAGATTGCATCCTCCTTTGCTAAAAATTGGTTTTGGTAAATTGTATTTTTCTGGATCACCTTTTTTAGCTAAAATTTCTATTTGAGGTCCTCCTGGAAATTCTATTCCTAAAAGCTTTGCCGTTTTGTCAAACGCCTCACCTAATGCATCATCAATAGTTGTTCCTAATCTTTTATATTTACCAAGGTTCTGAACACTTAAATATTGTGAGTGCCCGCCTGAAATTAAAAGAAGTAAATATGGATAATTTAAATTTGTATTTAGTTTTGGACTTAAAGCATGTCCCTCTAAATGATTAACAGCAATAAAAGGTTTATTCATTGCTGTTGCGAAAGCTTTACCAAAACTTAACCCAACTGATAAACAAACAATTAATCCAGGACCAGCGGTAGAAGCAACCGCATCTATTTCCTCAATTTTTCTTCCACTTTCATCAATAGCTTTTTTGACAATCCAATCAATTTTTTGAATGTGTGAACGTGCTGCTAGTTCAGGAACTACACCACCAAACTCCCTATGAACCTCCACTTGGCTAGAAACTATGTTGGATAAAACTACTGGGAATCCTTCTTCATTTTCAGTTATTAAAGAAGCTGCTGTTTCATCACAACTAGACTCTATTCCAAGAATTAAGGGTTTTTTGCTCATTCAAATAGTTTTTAATAATTGTACAATCTTTATACAAGTAAGAAATAATTTTTTATGAAAAAAAAAATAATAATTGGATCTAGGGGTAGCAAGCTTGCCTTACTTTATGCTCAACAAGCTAAAGATAGGATTATTGAAAATACCAACCTTGGTAATCAAGATATTTTAATTAAATCAATTACAACTAAAGGTGATGAAGTACAGGATACAAGATTATCTGAGCTTGGTGGAAAAGGTTTGTTTTCTAGTAATATTGAAAAAGAACTTCAGTTAAAAAATATTGACATTGCAGTCCATGCACTGAAAGATATGCCTACTAATGAGACAGAAGGATTAAGGACAGATTCTTTTCTTAAAAGAAATGACCCTAGAGAAATTTTAATTACAAAGAACAAAAAAAAACTTAAAGACTTAGATCAAAAGTCAATTGTTGGTACCTCATCATACAGAAGAGAATTTCAAATAAAAAAAATTAGACAAGATTTGAACTGTAAACTAATTAGAGGAAATGTAGATACTAGAATTAGAAAATTGAATGAAGGGATGTATGATGCAATTATTTTGTCTTATGCTGGTATCAAATTTTTAAAATTTGAAAATGAAATCTCAGAAATTTTTTCAGCTGAAGAAATAATTCCTAGTGCAGGACAAGGTGTAATTGCTCTTCAGTGCAGGGAGAATGATGATGAGACAATTTCTATTTTAAACAAAATTAATCATGAGGAAACATATAAAAGAGCTCACCTTGAGAGAAATATTTTAAAAGTTTTAGATGGAGATTGTGAAACAGCAATTGGCGCTCATTCAGTGGTTGATGGAGATAAGATTACAGTGGAGGCTGAACTTTTTTCTTTAGATGGTAAACAAAGGTTTTATGAAAAAAAAGTAGGTAATTTGAATGAGTTTAAAGAAATTGGTAAAGAGACTGGAATACTTTTAAAAACAAAATCAAAAAATTCATATAAAAGATAATATGCATATTTTGTTAACTAGACCACTGGAGGATTGTTCTGAAATGATATTAAAATTTCAATCATTAGGACATCAAGTTTCTCATCTGCCATTAATAAGAATTGAAAAGGTTAATTATGAGGAAATTAACTTTTCTGAATATGGTGGAATTGTTTTTACTAGTGCAAATGCAGTAAAATTTTTAAATATGGTAAAATTAGATAAAAATATTAAATGTTTTTGTGTTGGAAATGCTACAGAAAACAAAGCAAGAAGTGTTGGTTTTCAAAATACAATTGCGGCTGAAGGAAATGTTACAAACTTAAAGGAGTTAATTATACAAAGTTATGTATCCAAAAATAAAGAATTACTTTACGTTAGTGGTGAAACAATATCATTTGATTTAGATCAACAGTTATTAAGCGAAGGCTTTAAGGTAAAAAGAATTATTAATTACAGAGTAGATCATAATCAAAAATTTGATGAGAAATTTGTTAATGAATTAAAATTAAATGTGCCTGATATGGTCTATGTTTACTCTCAAAATAGTGCGTCAAGTTTATTAAATTTCATAAAGATTTACCAAACCGAAAATCTATGGATGAATACAAATTTGATGTGTATAGGCGAAAAAACCTCGTCAATATTGAACGAAATCAAATGGAAAAAGATTTTTCTTTTTAATCCTGGAGAAGAAGAGTTTTTGTTATATAAAATTTAAAAATGGAATTAATTAATAATTTTTCTGAGATATTTTTATCAGTATGGAATAAAGGAATTCTTGGTGTTGATATTTTTCAAATATTAATTGGTATTGGAATATTTCTACTATTCCTAATCTTTAGAGGTCTAATAAGCAAATTAGTTATTAAAAAATTAGAAATTATTTCAAAAAGAACAACAAATAAACTAGATGATACTTTTGTTGAATCACTTGTAGGCCCAGCTAGATTTTTACCAATTGTATTAGGATTTTTTATTGCAAGTTACTACATGACTTTCTCAATAGAAGGAAGAGAAGTGGTAGATACAATTAATAGAACTCTGATTACTATTTTAATTTTTTGGATAATTCATCAAATCATAGAACCTATCTCATATATACTTAGTGGTTTAGATAAATTACTAACAAGAGAACTTATTGGTTGGATAATTAAGTCATTAAAAATTTTAATTTTTATTTTAGGTTTAGCTGCAGTTTTAGAATTGTGGGGAATTAAAATAGGACCAATTATTGCAGGTCTTGGACTGTTTGGAGTCGCTGTAGCGTTAGGGGCACAAGATTTATTTAAAAATTTAATATCAGGAATTTTAGTTTTAGTTGAAAAGAGATTTAAAATTGGAGACTGGATAGCTGTAGAGGGTATTATTGAAGGTGTAGTAGAAAAGATTGGATTTAGATCAACAACAATTAGAAAGTTTGACAAATCTCTAGCTATTATTCCAAATTTTCAATTTGCAGAAAATGCAGTTGTAAATGTAAGTGAAACTTCAAACTGGTTAATTAGTTGGATTATTACACTTCAATATGACACCACAGTAGATCAGTTAAAAAGAATTAGAGATGAAATAGAGAGCCACATTAATTCAAGTGAAGATTATGACACTTCAATTGGAGTTGCAGTAAGAGTTGATAAATTTTCTGATAGT
>CACPCX010000003.1 GCA_902632545.1 uncultured Pelagibacteraceae bacterium | reverse complement strand
TTGGAACTTTTGTACCACTACCAGGTATAGATCCAGAACAATTGAAGATAATGATGGAAGGTAACCAAAAAGGGTTGCTTGGAATGTTCAATGTTTTTGCAGGTGGAGCAGTTAGTAGAATGGCAATATTTGCGTTGGGAATTATGCCTTATATTTCTTCTGCAATTATAGTTCAACTTTTAACTGGTGTTTCTGATTATTTTAAAAATTTAAAATCACAAGGAGAGACTGGAAGAGCAAAAATTACACAAATTACAAGATATGGAACAGTGTTATTGGCAACAGTTCAAGGATATGGTTTATCTGTTGGTTTAGAGTCATCGGCTGACTTAGTAATTAATCCAGGCCCTTTTTTTAAGATAACTACAGTTACAACTATAGTTGCAGGAACAATATTTTTAATGTGGTTAGGTGAACAAATTACTCAAAGAGGTATTGGAAACGGTATATCTTTAATAATCTTTGCTGGTATTGTAGCTGAAATTCCAAGAGCTTTGGTCACAACTTTTGAATTAGGAAGAACGGGTGCAGTTTCAACTTTTATGATCCTAGCTATATTTGTTTTATTAATAGTTACAATTCTTTTTGTTGTTTATATGGAAAGAGCATTAAGAAAAATTATTATTAATTATCCTAAGAGACAAATGGGAAATAAAATGTATGGTGGTGAATCATCTCATTTACCTCTAAAGATTAATCAAGCTGGAGTAATACCTGCAATTTTTGCTTCCGCTCTATTACTTTTACCAGTAACTTTCTCAAATTTCTCATTTTCAAATAATGAGACGTTTTTAAATTTGAGCTCTTATTTCACTCAAGGACAACCTTTATATATGATGCTATATGCATCAGGAATAATATTTTTTACATTTTTTTATACCTCAATAACTTTTAATCCAACAGAAACTGCTGAAAATTTAAGAAAGTATGGAGGATTTGTACCCGGTATTAGACCAGGAGAGAGTACTGCTTTATATATACAGAATATATCAACAAAGTTAACTACAATAGGCGCTTTATATTTAACTTTAGTCTGTTTAATGCCTGAATTTTTAATTGCAAATTATCCTATTCCGTTTTATTTAGGCGGTGCTTCTATCTTAATTGTTGTTGTTGTTGCAATTGATACTGTAACTCAAATTCAAACAAGATTGATGAGTTCTCAATACGAGCAACTAATTAAAAAAACTAAATTTGGTAGGTAAGTGAATATAATTTTATTTGGACCGCCTGGTGCTGGTAAAGGTACTCAGTCTAAATATTTAGTAAATAAACTTAAATCTTTTCAAATTTCAACTGGTGATATTTTAAGAGATGAAATTAATAAAAATTCAGAAATTGGTAAAGCTATTAATTATGATATGAATAATGGAAAATTTGTAAGTGATGAAATAGTAAATAAACTTATTAAAAATTTAGTATCTGACCCTCAAAAAAAGAACAGATTAATTTTTGATGGATATCCTAGATCATTGAGCCAGGCCAAAAATTTAGAGGTATTACTTAAAAATTTGGATCAAAACATAGATCTAATTTTATTTTTAAACGTAGATAAGCAGACAATACTTAAAAGACTAGAGAAGAGAAAAATTATTGAAAACAGGTCTGATGATGATACTGACACTATTGTTAGAAGATATGAAAAATACATGGAGACAACTCAGCCGGTTCTAAATTTCTACTCTAAGAATCCAAATTTTAAGGAGATAGATGGAAGTCTAGAAATAGATGAAATAACAAGGAAAATAGACACTTTTATAAATGTTTAAAAGTTGACTTTGACCAATCTTCTTATATAAAAGGCACAATTTATCACAAAAATTATGGCTCGTATCGCAGGTATAAACATTCCACAGAATAAGCTTGTCCATATAGGTTTAACTTATATTTATGGAATTGGCGATAAATTTTCTCAAAAAATTTGTTCATCTTTAGAAATTCCAAGAGCTAAAAGGGTAAATGAATTAACAGATGATGAAATTTTAAAAATTAGAGAATATATAGATCAGAACTTTAAAGTAGAAGGCGATTTAAGAAGAGATTATTCATTAAGCATTAAAAGATTAATTGATTTAGCTTGTTACAGAGGAACAAGGCATAGAAAAAAATTGCCTGTAAGAGGACAAAGAACTAGATGCAATGCAAGGACAAGAAAAGGAAAAGCTATTGCAATTGCAGGAAAAAAATTAACACCAACTAAAAAATAGTTATGGCTAAAGCTGATAAAGTTGAAAATAAAGATCAGAAGGTTGAAAAATCTAATAAGAAAAGTGTAAAAAGTTCTTATTCAAAAAAAAAGAAAGTTAAAAAAAATATCTTAAATGGAATTGCTTATGTGCAATCAACATTTAATAATACTATAATCTCTATTGCTGATACAAATGGAAATGTAATTTCATGGGCATCTGCTGGACAAAAAGGTTTTAAAGGATCAAGAAAGTCCACTCCTTATGCAGCGCAGATAGCGGCAGACTCTGCTGCTTCTAAAGCACTTGAATATGGAATGAAAACTTTATCTGTAGAGGTAAAAGGACCAGGATCAGGTAGAGAAACAGCTTTAAGAGCACTACAAGCTAGAGGATTTAAAATTTTGTCAATAAAAGACACTACACCTATGCCTCATAATGGAACTAGACCACCAAAGAAAAGGAGAGTTTAATGGAAGTCGAAAATGTTAATGCAAAAAATTGGAAGTCATTAATTAAACCATCTAAATTAGAAGTTAAAATAAGTGATGATTTAACAAAAGCAAAGATTGTAGCAGAGCCACTAGAAAAAGGTTATGGATTAACTTTAGGAAACTCTTTAAGAAGAATTTTACTATCATCAATAAGAGGTGCCGCAGTTACATCTATTCAAATTGATGGAGTTTTACATGAGTTTACTTCGATAAAAGGTGTTAGAGAGGATGTTACTGATATTGTTTTAAACGTTAAATCTTTAGCATTAAAAAGTAATTCAGAGGGTACAAAAAAATTAATTTTAGATGCAAAAGGACCTGGAGAAATTAAAGCTTCAGATATAGCTCCAGTTTCAGACGTTGAGATTTTAAATCCTGACTTAGTTATTTGTAATCTAGATGAAAATACTACTTTTCATATGGAAATGAATGTTAATACAGGTAAAGGTTATGTTCCTGCTGAATTAAATAAACCTGAAGAGCCACCTTTAGGATTAATTGCCATTGATTCACTTTATAGTCCAGTTAAAAAAGTATCTTATTCAGTAAGTACTGCTAGAGAAGGTAAAGCATTAGATTATGATAAGCTAACCATGGAGGTTGAAACTAATGGATCAATTTCTGCTGAAGATGCTGTAGCTTATTCTGCTAGAATTTTCCAAGATCAGCTCAAAATGTTCATAAATTTTGATGAGCCAGTAGAAGCTCCAGTAAAAGAAGTTTCTACAGAACCTGAATTTAACAAAAATCTATTAAGAAAAGTGGACGAGTTAGAGTTATCAGTTAGATCAATGAACTGCTTAAAAAATGATAATATTATTTATATTGGCGATCTGGTTCAAAAATCTGAAGGTGAAATGTTGAGAACACCTAATTTTGGAAGAAAATCACTAAATGAAATTAAAGAAGTTTTAACAGGGATGTCTTTATATTTAGGAATGGAAATACCTAACTGGCCACCTGATAATATTGCAGAAATGTCTAAGAAATTGGAGGAAGCAATTTAATGAGACATGGTTTGGCAAATAAAAAGTTAAATAGAACTTCAGAGCATAGAAAAGCGCTCCTTCAGAATATGCTTAATTCCTTGATTAAGTACGAGCAGATTAAAACAACTTTACCAAAAGCTAAGTTTTTGAAACCCCAAGCAGATAAGATTATAACTTTAGGAAAAAAAGAAACCCTTCAAACAACAAAAATGTTGGTTTCAAAATTACAGGATATCAAATCAGCAAATAAAGTAAAAAAAACACTTTCTAAAAGATATCAAAATAGAAAAGGTGGTTACACAAGAATAATTAAGGCTGGATTTAGATATGGAGATAATGCTCCAATGGCTATAATTGAATTTGTTGACAGAGATGTTGAAGCTAAGAGAGTTGATAAACCTAAAAAAGATGTGGCCAAAGAAGCTCCCAAAACAGAAGAGAAAAGTCAAGCCACAGCTTAAATTTTAAATCATGAAAAAATCTTACATCGTTGATTCAACGTGTAATGACATGCGTTTAGACAGATGGTTTAGATTAAAAATTGGAAAAATTCCACAAGGACTTGTTGAAAAATATTTAAGAACAGGAAAAATAAAGCTTAATAAAAAGAAAGTTAAAAGTTCAATTAAAGTAAAATTAAATGATGAGATCAGTGTATTTAATATTAAATTTAAAGAAACAATTCAGAGAAAAAAAATTAACTTTTTACCATCAAAAGAAATTATAAAATCAAATGAAGACCAAATTATTGAAAACAATGATAATTTTGTAGTTTTAAATAAAGCCTCAGGAATATCTGTCCAAGGAGGAACTAAATCAAAAAAAAATCTGGTCGATATATTTGCTAAAAGTGAAATTTTTGAAGGAACAAAACCTTATTCCGTTCATAGATTAGATAAAGATACATCAGGAGTTTTTATTATGGCTAAAAATAGAGAGAGCGCTCAATTACTTACTTCTTTATTTAGATTAAGAAAGGTTCACAAAACTTATTTAGCTATATGCCAAGGAGAAGTTAATAAAAAATCTGGTATATGGGATGATGATTTAATTAGATACAATAATGATAAAAAAATTACAGAAAAAGCAAAAACAATTTTTAGAGTAATTGATAAAAATTCTGAAGCAAGTTTACTTGAATTAAAACCTATTACAGGTAGAAAGCATCAGTTAAGAAAACAATTATATGCAATCGGAAATCCTATATTTGGGGATTCAAAATACAAATTATCAAATTCAAATAAAGGAATTAATAAAAATTTAATGTTACATTCATATCAAATAAAATTTAAAATAAATGAGGTAAAACACACTTATTCAGCATTGTTACCTGATTATTTTAAAAAACTTTTAAAATCTAAAAGACTTAGATTTTTAAATTTGTAATAAAATTTTTAATCAATTTATCACTTAGATTTGAATAATCCTGATCTATTATACTTTTTAAATTAGTTACTCCCTTATCTGAAATACCACATGGTATAATTTTTTTATAATTTTCTAAGTCGTTATTTATATTTATTGCAAAACCATGATAAGCAATCCATCTGCTAACTCTGATACCTATTGCAGCAATTTTTTTAACTTCATTGTTAGCTTTGTACCATATGCCTATATTGTTTTTATCTGGAAATGTATCTATTTTATAAAATTTTAATGTTTGAATTATTGTGTTTTCTATAATCGTTATAAAATTTCTAATATCCTTTTTTTTTCTTAAATCTAAAACAAAATAACAAATTAATTGACCTGGCCCGTGGTACGTGATTTTACCACCTCTATTTGTTTTTAATATTTTGATTGATTTATCTATAATTTCATTTTCTTTATAAGAAGTTCCAGCTGTAAAAACCTCATTATGCTCCAAAGTCCAAATTAATTCTTGCTCATTATTTCTATATAAATCCTCTAATCTTGACTCTAGTACATTAATAGCATCAAAATAATTTATTGGTTTTATTGACTTTTTTATCTCTATATTCATTTATAATTTGTATTATCTTTATTATGTATTAATAGTGCAAATCTAAATTATAGGTAGATTTATGTCTTTAACTAAAAAAACTAAAGATAAGAAAGTAAATTTTGAATTTAATAAAGAATATATAAGAGTAGTTACAAGCAAAATAGCAAGCAATGATGCTCAATTTATTACCAATTCTTTTAATGAAATGCACCCTGCTGACGCTGCAGATATTATTGAGCACCTTAGCGAAGGGGACAGAGAAAGTTTAATTAAATTAAATAATTTTAATATTGATCCAGAGGTTTTCGTTGAATTAAATGAGTCTATTCAATCAGAAATTATTACTTATCTATCATCAGACTCTATAGTTAGTATCCTTAAGGGTCTTGAGTCAGATGACGCAATTTCTATATTAGAAAATGTTCCTGAAGAGGATAAAAATGCAATTCTTAGCTCGTTACCACCTAAAGATAGATTTGCTTTATTAGAAAGCTTAAGTTATCCAGAGGATACTGCTGCAAGACTTATGCAGCGAGAATTTACGGCAATACCAAGCAATTGGTCTGTAGGTCAAACGATTGACTATTTAAGAGAAAACAAAGATTTACCAGAGGAATTTTTAGAAATTTTTATTGTTAATGAAGATTTTAAACCAATAGGTACTGTTCCTTCATCTAAAGTTTTAACAACACCACGCGATACTAAAATGGCAACAATTATGTCTGAGTCCCAACTATTAATTCCTGTTGAAATGGATAAAGAGGAAGTTGCTAACTTATTTGAAAACTACAATTTAAATTCAGCTGCAGTTGTAGACAAAAAAAACAAATTGGTTGGTATGATTATGAACGATGATGTTTTAACAGTCTTGAAAGAAGAAGCTGAAGAAGATGCTTTAAGATTGGCAGGGGTTGGCGATGAAGAAATTACTGATGGAGTTGTAAAAAAAACTAAGAGAAGATTTAATTGGCTTTTACTAAATTTATTTACTGCTTTTCTTGCTACTTGGTGTATTAGTTTGTTTGGAGCAACAATTGAACAAATGGTTGTATTAGCTTTTTTAATGCCTATTGTTGCCTCAATGGGTGGAAATGCTGGAATGCAAACCTTGGCTGTAACAGTTAGAACAATTGCAACAAACGACTTAACAAAAAATAATTTCTCATCGAATGTTTTTAAAGAATTTTCTATTGGTATTTTAAATGGAATTATTTTTGCAGCTATAAGTGCTATAATTGTTCAGATATGGTTTCAAGATGGTATCCTTTCAATGATTATAGCAATATCAATGGTTCTAACAATGATTATAGCTGGATTATTTGGTATACTGGTTCCATTTACTTTAAAAAAAATGAACATTGATCCAGCAATTGCATCAAGTGTTTTTGTAACAACAATAACCGATGTTATTGGTTTTGTTTCTTTCTTGGGGGTTGGAGCTTACTTTCTATAAAATTAGAGATTATCAATCAATCTAACATTATTTAAATAGTAGGCAATAAACAATCTTGAATTATTTATTTTTTTTGAAGTTTTTAGGTCTTTTTTATTTCTTAACTCTAAGTAATCAATTTTAATTTTAAATTTGTTTTTTAATTCTTTTTTTTTAATCTTTAAAAAATTTGAAATATGTTTTTGGTTTTTAATATTTTTTTTAATATTCACTAATTTTTTATATATAATTCCTGCTATAACTAAATTTGACTTTTTTAAAAGAAAGTTTCTTGATGATAGTGCTACTTTATTCTTATCACGAATTGTTTTACAAGAAATAACCCTAGTTTTATATTTTTGTTCTAATAATTTTTTAACTAAATATAATTGTTGAAAATCTTTTTCTCCCATAAATATCTTCTGAGGTTTTACAATTCTAGTTAGTTTATTCATAACATCCAAAACTCCCTCAAAATGACCTTTTCTAAATTTAGCACACAAAATTTTATCTTTTTTAAGAAGTCTAATTTTAGATTTTTTTTTATCTTTATATATGTCTTTAAACTTTGGAAGATAAACAAAATCAACTTTTTTATTTTTTTTTAAAATATTTAAATCCTTTTGTATATTTCTTGGGTAGGTCATTAAATCTTTTTTATTATTAAATTGTTTTGGATTAATAAAAATACTTACAATCGTTTTTTTACAAATTTTATTTGATTTATTTATAAGTGATAAATGACCCTTATGTATTCCACCCATAGTAGGAACAAAACCAAGGTCATTAAATGGCCTTAATGATTCAAATAATGAGCTATTGTTTAATAAAATTTTCATTTGTATTAAAATATTTAATAAGTAAAACATTTAAATGATTAAACAAGCAATTATTCCTTTGGCTGGTTTAGGCACTAGGTTGCTGCCTTTAACTAGCGTATTTGCTAAAGAGCTTCTACCTATAAATGGTAAGCCTGGAATAGAGTATATCCTTGATGAATGTATTGATGCCGGAATAAAAGAAATAGTTTTTATAATATCTTCTAAGAAACAAATGATTAAAAAATACTTTTACAGTGATAATTTTTATAAAAATGTTATTAAAAAAAAGAAGGATCAAAGAATAATCGAAGAGTATAAAAAAATATTAAAATATAAAAAAAAAATAAAATTTGTTTATCAAAATATTCCTAAGGGCACTGGTGATGCTGTTCTTAAAACACAAAAATTTATTAAAAATAATTTTTTTTTAATGTTGTTGCCTGATGATTTAATAATTAAAAAAAATTGCTCAAAAGCTTTGATAAGAGTTCATAAAAAATACAGTGCTTCTGTTATGGCTTCTATGAGAGTGAGAAAAGAAACTGTTTCAAGATGGGGTATTTATAAATTGAGTAAAAAAATAAATAAAACAGATTATGTAATTGACGGCGTTGTAGAAAAACCATCCGTTAAAAATGCACCATCAAATAATGCTGTTATAGGCAGATACATACTACCAAAAACAATTTTCAAGAAACTTAAATCATTAAAACCAAGTAAAGGAAATGAAATCCATATAACAGATGCTATTCAAGAGTTAATTAATGATAAAGAGAAATTTGTAGCACATAATTTTGAGGGTAAATATCTTGATTGTGGAACAATGAAAGGTTACATCAATTCTTCAAAAGAAATAGGTAAACTATGAAATTATGTATGATTGGTACTGGATATGTTGGTTTGGTGAGTGGCGTTTGTTTTGCAGACTTAGGTAATGATGTTATATGTGTGGATAAAGATAATAATAAAATTAATAATTTAAAAAAAGGCATCATACCCATTTATGAGCCTGGTTTAGAAGAATTAGTTTTAAAAAATTATAAAAATAAAAGACTAAATTTTTCAACAAACTTAAAAGAATGTATAAAGAAATCTGATATTGTTTTTGTTTGTGTGGGAACTCCAAACAAAAGGAATAGTAATAACGCAGATCTTAGCCAAGTTTATTCTGTAGCAAAAGAAATCTCTAAATCTGTAAATAAATTTAAGATTATAATCAATAAATCTACTGTTCCTGTTACAACAGGAGACGAAGTAGAGAAGATTATTTTGAAAAAGGTAAGCAGAAAGTATTTCTCTGTGGTTTCAAATCCCGAATTTTTAAGAGAAGGAGAAGCAATACGTGATTTTATTTATCCTGATAGAGTTGTTATTGGTTGTAATGATGAAAAATCTAAGAAAATATTAAAAAACCTATATTCACCATTAATATCCAAAGGTGCGAAGTTCGTATGTACAAATAGAAGGGCTGCAGAATTAATTAAATATGCATCAAATGCTTTTCTAGCAACGAAAATTACTTTTATTAATGAAATAGCAAATTTATGTGAAAAAACTGGGATTGATGTTGAAGATATTTCTATAGGCATAGGTCTTGATAAAAGAATTGGAAGTAGATTTTTAAGGGCAGGGCCAGCTTATGGTGGATCATGTTTTCCAAAAGATACTAAAGCAATTGTTTCTACAGCAGCTAAATTTAAAACTAATTTATCTGTAATAAAAAGTGTAATTAAATCCAATGAAATTAGATCAAATATATTACAAAAAAGAGTTAATTCAATATTAAAAAATAAAGTTAAAAATAAAAAAATATCTTTTTTAGGAGTAACATTTAAAGCCAACACAGATGATATGAGAGATTCTTCAAGCTTAAAATTAATTCCTTATTTATCAAGAAAAGGTGCTCAAATTAAATACTATGATCCAACTGGCTTTAAAAAAGAATTTAGTAAGTTAAAAAATGTTGAATTCTCTAAATCTATACAAGATTCTATCAAAGGATCTGATTTAATTATAATTCATACTGAATGGAATGATTTCAAATCAATAAATTTTAGAAAATTTTCTAAAAATAAAAATCTCATTATTTACGATATGAGAAATATTTTTTCTCCTGATAAGATTAAAAAGATGGGTTTTAAATATTTTGGTATTGGAAAATAGTATTAATTTAATTCAAAAATTGCATCAACTTCAACTGAAACACCTAAGGGCAAACTATTAGTGCTTACTGCAGCTCTTGTATGCATACCAGCCTCACCAAAAATTAAAGCAATTAAATCAGATGATCCATTTATAACCTTTGGCTGATCAGTAAATTTGTCAGTAGAATTTACAAATCCAGTTAATTTAATACATGATTTTATTTTATTTAAATCTCCATTACATGCACTTTTAGCTTGTGATACTATACTTAAAGCACATCTTTCAGCAGCTTTATATCCATCCTCTGTAGATAATTCCTGACCCAACTTACCTTTAATTAATTCTCCATTTTCTGAAATTGAAATTTGACCAGAAATGTATAGTAGTTTCCCTGCTATTTTTGTGGCAACGTATGAACCAACTGGAGCCTTTGGCTCTGGAAGTTTTATTTTGTTTTTTATTATGTTCTCTTCAAAATTCATTATTCTTTTTTCTTAAACCAATCAGTTAAATATTTTTTTTCTTTAATATTATTAGTATCAAGGCCAAAACCTGATGTTTTTTTTTTAACTTTTCCACCTAAACATTTTAAATATTCTTTAGATAATTTTTTATATGAAGAACAATTCTCATTCCCCTGAGAGTAATTGTTTATAAAAAAAGATAGAATTATTAAGAAGAATATTTTTTTCATTTAGCTCTCTTTTTCTTTTGCTTCTTATTCTTATCGTATTCTCTTCTTTTCTCAATAAAAATTAGAGCTTCTTCCATTGTGATTTCAGTAGGGTCTTTTTCCTCAGGTATTGTTGCATTTAAAGATTTGTATTTTATATATGGCCCATATTGACCCTTCATTATTCTCACAGGCTTCTTATCTTCAGGGTGTTCACCTAGGTCTTTAATAATAGATGATGACATTCTCCCTGGTTTTGCTTCAGCTATAAGAGTAATAGCTCTATTTAACCCTATTGAAAAAATTTCATCAACGTTTTCTATCCTTGCCGACTTATTCTCACATTTTAAATAAGGACCAAATCTACCTGTATTAAGGATAATTTCTTTTTGATTCTCTGGATTAATACCCAATGATTTAGGAAGTGAGCATAAAAATTTAGCTTTTTCTAAATCTATACTTTCTAATTCAATTCCTTTTGGAATTGATACATTTTTTAATAGTTCATTTACTTCGGTTTTCTTTTTTTTTGTTTTTTTTCTTTTTTTAGGTTTTTCTTCTTCAATATTTTCTTTAAGGATCTTCTCATACTGCAGATAAGGACCAAATCTTCCATTTTTGAGAAAAATATCATTTCCATTTTCATGTTTTCCTAAAAATTTTGGTTCAGCGAGTTGTGATTGAGCTGCTGCTTTAGCTTTTGATAATGGTCTTGTAAATTTACATTCTGGATAATTCGAACACCCTATAAAAGCACCTCCTCTAAAACTATTTTTTAAGCTTAATGAACCAGTATCACATAACTGACATTTTCTAAGTATTTTACCATCTTTATCAGTATCAAATATTAATGCTCCTAAACTCTCATTTAAAAGATCTAAAACTTCTCTAGTTCTTTTTTCTTTAACTTCTGAAACATTGCTATTGAAGTCTTTCCAAAACATTTCAAGTACATTTAACCAACTTTCTTTACCTGAAGTAATTTCATCTAATTGATCCTCTAATCCAGCTGTAAAGTTATAATCAACGTATTTTGAAAATAGTTTTTCTAAAAATGCAGAAATTAATTTACCTCGATCGGTTGGAAAAAATCTTTTATTAACTATTTCTGCATATCCTCTATTTGCTATTGTTGATATTATGCTTGCATAAGTTGAAGGTCTTCCAATTCCTAATTCTTCTAATTTTTTAACCAAACTTGCCTCAGAATAGCGTGGGGGAGGTTGTGTAAAATGCTGTTCATCGATAAGAGCTTCTATATCAATTGGTCCTTTTGACATCTCAGGTAAAATTTGCTCATCATCATCTTTACTTTGGTTTGAATAAACTTTTAAAAATCCATCAAATTTTAAAACTGATCCGCTTGATTTACATATTGTTTTATTATCTTCAGATTCTATAGTTATTGTATTTCTATCAAATTTAGCTGTCTCCATTTGTGAAGAAAGAGCTCTAGACCAAATCAAATTATATAATTTTTGTTGATCAGAACTTAAATATTTTTTTAATGAATCTGGATTTCTATTGATATCAGTCGGTCTTATTGCTTCATGAGCTTCTTGAGCATTTTTTGCTTTTTTTCCTGAGTAATTATTTGGATTTTCTGGCAAATATTCGTTTCCATATTCTTTTTTAATAAAATTTCTAAAATCAGAGACTGCATCAGCCGATAAATTAGTTCCATCTGTTCTCATATAAGTAATTAATCCAACTGTATCTCCCTCAATTTCAATTCCTTGATAAAGTTTTTGTGCTATTTGCATTGTTCTTGATGCACCAAAACCCAATCTACTAGAAGCAACTTGTTGAAGTGTAGAGGTCGTGAATGGTCCTGAGGGATTTCTACTAACAACTTTTGAGGAAATATCAGTTATATTAAATTTTTTTGTCTTAATATTAGTAATTGCTTTTTCAATTTCTTCCTTGTTTTTAAATGAGAATTTTTCAATTTTTTCTCCATCAAGCTGAGAAATACTTGCTGTAATGTTGTTTTTGTTATTATCCTGAAAATTAATACTTAAAGTCCAAAATTCTTCAGGCTTAAACAATTCAATTTCATGTTCCCTTTCAGTAATCAATTTCAGTGCAACAGATTGAACTCTACCTGCAGATTTTGAACCAGGTAACTTCGTCCATAGTATTGGAGAGATATTAAATCCTACCAAATAATCTAAAGCTCTTCTAGCCATGTAAGCATCGACTAATAAAGGTTCTATCTGTCTTGGGTTTTCAATACCATGTGTGACTGCTTTTTTGGTTATTTCATTAAATACGACACGTTCAATTTCTTTATCCTTTAAAAGTTTTTTTTCATCTAAATACTCTTTTACATGCCAAGCTATAGCTTCTCCCTCACGATCTGGGTCAGTAGCAAGAATTATTTTCGAAGAGTCTTTTGCAGCATCTGTAATTTCTTTAAGATATTTTTTTGAAAAACTATCAACTTCCCATTCCATTTTAAAATTTTGATCAGGATCAACCGACCCATTTTTTGATGGAAGATCTCTAATATGACCATAGCTAGCTAAAACGGTATAGCTATCTCCTAAATATTTATTAATTGTTTTTGCTTTAGCAGGGCTTTCAACTATGACTAGATTCATAAAATAACAAACTACTCAAAAGAGTTTGATAGTCAAATTAATAAATTTTTGTCTTATTTTCTTCTTTATTTTTCAGGCGTTTAATATTTTCTCTGTGGGTAAAAAATATTAAAATAAACATTATTATGTAAAAAGATACATTTTCTGATACTTCCATAATTAAAATATAAACAGGTATGGAAAGTGATCCTATCAAAGAAGCTAAAGATGAATATTTAGAAACAAAAAAGATTATTAACCAGCAAACACCAAACACTAAACCAAAAATAAAATTTAAAGAAAAAAGTATTCCAACATATGTTGCTACACCCTTACCACCTTTAAATTTTAACCAAATAGGGAACACATGGCCAATGAAAGCACATAAAGCTGAAATATAGACTGCATCAGGAAAATTAAATTTTACATATAAGACAGGTATTACTGCTTTTAATACATCAAGTATTAGTGTTAAATAACCAATTAGTTTATTACCGGATCTTAAAGCGTTTGTTGCACCAATATTACCAGAACCAATTTCTCTAATATCTTTTTTTAAAAATATTTTAATTAAAATTAATCCAAAAGGAATTGATCCCATTAGGTATGAGATTATACCTATTATAAAAAGTTCCATTTTTATATTTTAAATAATTCTATACCTTTTACAAATGTATTGGTTACTTTACCTTGAAGTTTCTTATCCTCAATTGAGGTATTTTTAGATTTAGAGAATAAATTTTCTTTTTTTACAATCCATGGTTTATTGATATCCACTATACAAAAATCTGCATCATTACTTATAGACAAGTTTCCTTTATTTATATTTAATATTTTTGCTGGGTTGGAAGTTAAAGCTTGAATGATAGTTTCAAGTTTTACAGATCCGTTATGAAATAATTCTAAACTTAAAGACAACAATGTTTCAATACCAGATGCACCAGTTGCAGCTTGAGCAAAAGTTAATCTTTTAGACTCTTCATCTTCAGGTTTATGGTCAGAAACAATTACATCAATAGTTTTATCTTTTAATCCTTGAACTAAAGCTTCTCTATCTTCTTCTCTTCTAAGTGGAGGTGATAATTTTAAAAATGTTTTAAAATCTCCAATATCATTTTCGTTTAGTGAGAGATTATTTATTGATACACCACAAGTAAATTTAACATTTTGTTTACGTTCTTTGATTATATCTACAGATTTCCCTGCTGATAGTTGAGATATATGATATCGACATTTAGTTTTTTCTAAGAGAGTAAGATCTCTTTCAATTATGATTCTTTCAGCAATATCTGGTATGCTTGATAAGCCTAGTTTTGTTGCAATAATACCAGAATTAATCATTCCATTTTTAGCTAAATCGTAATCTTCCGCATGTTGCATTATAAGACATCCTAAATCTTTGGCTGAATTCATAATTCTGGACATAAGTCTAGTATTTTGAATTGTTTTTACCCCATCAGTAAATGCTATAATTCCTTTTTTGGCTAGCAACCCAAATTCGGTCATATTGGTACCATCAGTGTTTTGAGTTAATGAAGCGCAAGGAAAGATATTTATTTTAGACTTATCACGTCCTCTTCTTTTTAAAAAATCTACAATTGATACATTATCTATAATTGGGTCAGTATTAGGCATCGTTACTACAGAGGTTACGCCACCAGATAATGCAGCATTACTCAAAGTTCTAAAATTTTCTTTATATTCATAACCTGGTTCGCCTACAAAAACTCTCATATCTACTATGCCTGGAAATATATATTTTCCTTTTAAATCTATAGGTTTTTCCCTAGTAGGTAAATTATTTGCATTAACTTTTTTTCCAATAGCTTCTATTTTTCCTTCTTCGCTAATTATTAATCCTCCATTCTCATTTATAGAATTATAAGGATCTATAATGTTTGCATTTATAAAGTATTGTTTTTTCATTTATTCACAAAATATTTTTAAACATGCCATTCTTACAGCAACACCTAATTCAACTTGTTCTTTAATTACACTCTTGTTTATGTCGTCAGCTAATCTTGTATCAATTTCAATTCCTCTATTCATCGGACCAGGATGCATAATTAAAGCATCTGACTTTGCATGATCAAGCTTATCTGGTGTTAATCCATAATATTCATAGTATTCTCTATTTGATGAAAGATATGAACTCGTCATTCTTTCATTTTGCAATCTAAGCATCATTACAATATCACAATCTTTGAGACCTTTTTTCATATCGGTAAAAGTGTTTACACCAAATTTTTCAATTTCTTTTGGCATAAGATTTGATGGTGCAACTATATTAACTTCTGCTCCTAACATTGTAAGAAGATAAATATTTGATCTAGCCACTCTCGAATGAAGTATATCTCCACATATAGCTATTTTTAATCCTAGAATTTTTTTTTTTCGATTTCTAATTGTTAATGCATCTAATAATGCTTGAGTAGGGTGCTCACGTCTACCATCACCAGCATTTAAAACTACGCAATTAACTTTTTGAGATAATAGATTACAAGCACCAGAGTCTTGATGTCTGATTACAATTATATCAGGATGCATTGCATTTAAGGTCATTGCCGTATCAATCAAAGTTTCACCTTTTTTGATAGCTGAGTTGCCCATATTCATTGACATGACGTCAGCACCAAGTCTTTTACCAGCAAGTTCAAATGAGCTTTGTGTTCTGGTTGATGGCTCAAAGAATAAGTTTATTTGTGTTTTGCCTCTTAACACATCAATTTTTTTATTTTTACTCTGGTTTAATTTTATGAAAGCTTCTGATTCATCCAGAATATAATTAATATCATTAACTGATAAATCTTGGATACCTAACAGATGTTTTTGTGAGATTTTAATAGCTTTATTGGTTTTAATTGCCATTAAAATTAACTCTATAGCTATAAAGCCCCTAAATGGCAAGGATTAATTATTTAAATAATCTATAGCTCCTTGAAGAATAAATGCAGCAGCGTTTTGATCTATGTTTTTTTCACGCTTAGAAACATTAACATCAAGCTGACTGGATAGATTAAATGCACCAACGGTTGAAAGTCTTTCATCCCATAGGCAAACATCTACATCAACATTTTGGTCAATATTTTTTGAAACATCACTTACTGATTGAGCGGAAGGACCTAATGAACCATCCATGTTAATTGGATATCCAATAACAATTCCTTTAATATTGTTTTCCTCTATTATTTTTTTTAATTCGTTGATTAGATCATTATTATTGGTCTTATTGATCGTTTTAAGGGGTGTGGCTATTGACTGTTTTTCATCACAAATTGATACACCGATTCTTTTTGAACCAAGATCTAAACCAATCAATCTAGAGGTTTCAGACTGTTTTTTTTTGAATTCTTCAATAGTGATCATATTGTATATTTTAAACTTAAGTGATAGTTTGCGACATATTTAAATACCATATGAGCATCGATCTTAAAACAATAAAGCACATATCTAAACTATCAAGAATTTCTGTACATGAGAAAAAAGCAGAGAAACTTGCAGGAGATTTAAATTCAATTTTTGATTTTATTGAAAAACTTAACGAATTAAAAACTGACAATGTTGAACCATTAACCTCTGTTGCTGAAACAACTCTTAAATTAAGATCTGACGAAGTAAAAAGTAAAAACTTAAGAGAACAAATAATAAAAAATTCTCCTAAGGAAAATGAAGATTATTTTGTAGTACCAAAGGTAATTGAATAATGTCAGATATAACTAAACAATCATTATCTGAGTTAGTAGAAAATATAAAAAGTAAAAAACTTTCCTCAAGTGAAGCTACCAAAGCATTTGTTGAAAGGTCAGAAAAATCAAAAGAATTAAATGCATATATAACTGAGGATTATGCAAATGCTTTAAATAAAGCAAAAACGTTTGATGAAAAACCTAATCTTGATCTAAAATTGCCTGGTATTCCAATGGCTGTAAAAGATTTATTTTGTACAAAAGATTTAAGAACCACTGCAGGTAGTAAGATTTTAAATAACTTCGTTCCAACTTATGAGTCGACAGTTACACAAAACATTTGGAATGAAGGAGCTATCCTGATGGGTAAATTAAATTGTGATGAATTTGCAATGGGTTCATCTAATGAAACAAGTTTTTATGGTAATGTACAAAACCCAATTGATAAAAATTTAGTCCCAGGAGGATCGTCTGGTGGATCGTCTTCTGCTGTAGCAGCTCAATTAACACCAATAACTATTGGAACAGATACAGGTGGATCTATAAGACAGCCTGCTTCATTTACAGGAACTGTTGGATTAAAACCCACTTATGGTAGTTGCTCTCGATATGGAGTTGTAGCATTTGCATCATCTCTAGATCAAGCTGGGCCAATGGCGCAAAATGTTAAAGATTGTGCATTGTTACAGGAAGTTATTAGTACTTATGATGAAAAAGATTCTACATCAATAGACTTTAAAAGAAACGAGTACAGCAAAGAATTAACAAAAGATATTAAAGGAAAAAAAATAGGAATACCTAAAGAATATAGAGTAGATGGCATGCCTAAAGAAATTGAAGACCTATGGAAAAAAGGTATTGAATACGCAAAAGATTGTGGTGCTGAGATTATCGATATATCTCTACCCCATACTAATTATGCGCTACCAACTTATTACATAGTAGCACCAGCAGAGGCCTCATCTAATTTGGCTAGATACGATGGTGTTAAATATGGTTTTAGAGCTGAAGGAGAAAATCTTATTGATATGTATGAAAAAACTAGATCTGAAGGATTTGGTGCTGAAGTTCAAAGAAGAATAATGATTGGAACTTATGTTTTATCTTCAGGATATTATGATGCTTATTATCTTAAAGCACAAAAGGTAAGAAAACTTATTAAAAATGATTTTGATGATGCTTATAAAAAAGTTGATGCAATTCTAACCCCATCCACTCCTAGTTCTGCGTTTAAAATTGGTGAAAAAACAAATGATCCGGTTTCAATGTATTTAAATGATATTTTTACTGTTCCTGTAAATTTAGCAGGTTTACCTGGAATTTCTATACCGGCAGGCCATGATGCTAAAGGATATCCATTAGGATTACAGATAATTGGCAAAGCTTTTGATGAACAAAATATTTTAAACATTGCATATGCTATGGAAGAAAAAATTAATTTTAAAAACAATATTAATGATTGGTGGATTAAGTGAGTAAGAACAAATCTGAATATCTAATTAATAGACATGATAATCAATATGAAGTTGTGATTGGTTTAGAAGTTCATGCACAAGTTACATCGGAGTCAAAATTATTCTCAACATCAGCGACCAAATTTGGAGCTGAGCCAAATACTCAAGTAAGTCTAGTTGATGCAGCATTTCCTGGAATGTTGCCAGTAATAAACGAGTATTGTGTAAAACAAGCTATTAAAACAGGAATTGGTTTAAAAGCTAAAATCAATAAGAGATCTGTCTTTGATAGAAAAAATTATTTTTATGCTGACTTACCTCAGGGGTATCAAATCTCACAATTCAAAGATCCAATTGTAGGTGAGGGAAAAGTAATACTTGATATGCCAGATGGTCAAAAAGAGGTAGGTATAGAAAGATTACACTTGGAGCAAGATGCTGGTAAAAGCATTCATGATTTAGATCCTAAAAATACTTTTGTAGATTTAAATAGATCAGGTGTGGCTTTAATGGAAATTGTAAGTAAACCTGACCTAAGATCCCCAGATGAAGTAAATGCATATATTAAAAAATTAAGATCTATAATGAGATATTTAGGCACCTGTGATGGAAACATGCAGGAAGGATCTTTAAGAGCCGATGTAAATGTATCTGTTAGAAAAAAAGGTTCAAAAGAGTTTGGAACCCGATGTGAGATCAAAAATGTTAACTCAATTAAGTTCATGCAGATGGCAATTGAATACGAAGCCAACAGACAAGTTGATTTAATTGAGGATGGTCAAATAATTGATCAAGAAACAAGGCTTTTTGATACAAAAAAAAATGAAACTAGATCAATGAGATCAAAAGAGGATGCTCATGATTATAGATATTTTCCAGATCCAGACTTACTGCCATTAGAAGTATCAGATGATTTTATTGAAAAATTAAAATCAGAAATTCCAGAGTTACCAGATGAAAAGAAAAAAAGATTTATAGAAAAATTCAAATTATCACCTTACGATGCAAACATTTTAGTTTCTGATATTGAAACATCAAATTACTTTGAAAATGTAATTAAGAAGTCTGATGTAAAACTTGCAGTAAATTGGATAATTGGTGAATTATTTGCAGCGTTAAATGAAAAAAATTTAGAAATCACTGAAAGCCCCATAAGCGCAGGCAACTTATCAAAATTAATCAATTTAATTAAAGATGGAACAATTTCTGGAAAAATTGCAAAAACAGTTTTCGAACAAATGATGGAAGGTGACAAAGATCCTAAGAAAATTGTTGAAGAAAAAGGTTTAAAACAAGAGAGCGATCCAAAAGCACTTGAGGCACTGATAGATAAGGTTATTGATGATAACAGAGACAAAGCTATCGAATATAAATCAGGTAAAGTTAAATTATTTGGATTCTTTGTGGGCCAAGTAATGAAAGTTTCTGGTGGAAAAGCAAACCCTCAATTAGTCAATGAGATTTTAAAGAAAAAACTTTAGAATTTATGGGTTCAGACCTAAATATAACTAAAGAACTCCAAGAGTATATTTTAAGTCATGGATTTAATTTACATCCAGTCCAAAAAGAAATAATTGATTACAACACTTCTCTTGGCGATATCAAAAGAATGCAAATATCAATTTCACAAAGTCAATTTCTACATTTAATTATAAAAATTTCAAATATCAAAAAGGTTTTAGAGATAGGTACATTTACAGGATTAAGTACGTTATCTATGGCTTTGGCATTATCAGATGACGGCAAAATAATTGCTTTAGATAAAAATGAAGAAACTAATAAAGTTGCAATAAATTTTTTTAAAAAAGCTAATCAAGATCATAAAATAAAAACATTAATTAAACCTGCTTTAGAAAGTTTAGATGAAATTAAAAATGAAAAATTTGATTTAGTTTTTATCGATGCTGATAAAATGAATTATATTGAATACTATGAACGCTCTTTACAATTATTAAAGAAAAATGGTCTAGTAATAATTGATAATGTTTTATGGTATGGAGAAGTTGTGAATGAAAACAATAATGATAAATTTACTAAAAATATTAAAGAGTTTAATAATCATATTTCAAAGGATACAAGGGTTGAAAAATTAATAATTCCTCTTGGTGATGGGATGACTGTTTGTAGAAAATTATAATGTTTGAAGTAGTTGGTTTTTATAAATTTGTTAAAATTTCTTATCTAAAGAAAAATCAAAAAGTTTTATTAGAAATTTTAAAAAAGAAAAACATTAGAGGTACGATAATTATCTCTAAAGAAGGGGTGAATGGAACTATTTCTGGTAAAGCTTCAGACATTAAATTCACAATTAATAATTTAAAAAGAACTCTTAAATTTAAAGAATTTAACAGCAGCAATTTTTCTAAAAGCTCATTCCAACCATTTCACAAACCTAAAGTTAAAATTAAAAATGAGGTCGTTCCTATGAATTTAACTTTAAACAAAAGAATAAAGAAAAAAGATAGCCATGTAGATCCAAGCAAATGGAATAAGCTAATTAAAGAAAAGGAAACTGTTTTAATAGATGCGAGAAAACCATTTGAATACGATGTTGGAACATTTAAGGGAGCAATCAATCCTGATGTTAATAATTTTAGAGATTTTCCAAAATATCTAAAAAAATTAAAAAAAAATCAACCTATAGCTATGTTTTGTACTGGTGGAATTCGTTGTGAAAAGGCATCTGTATATTTAGAAAAAAAAGGTTTTAATAACATTTATCAGCTAAATGGTGGTATTTTAAATTATCTGAAAAAAACTAATAAGAAAAAAAGTTTATGGAAAGGTGAATGCTTTGTTTTTGATAACAGGATCAGTTTAAAACATGGTCTCAAAGTTGGTTCCTTTTCAATCTGCAGTGGTTGTAGGAAACCTATATCTCGTAAGGATAAAAAATCAAAAAAATATGAAGAGGGCGTTTCATGTCCAAGTTGTCACGATAACCTAACAGAAAATCAAAAATCACGTTTTAGAATGAGACAAACTCAGATATACAAAGCAAAGCAATCTGGAAAAAAACATATTTTTCAAAAAGAATTTAAATAAGGAAAGTTTTGTCTAAATCAATAAAATTAACTAAAGATCCAATTTGGTTTCTATTAAGAAAGGTGACAATACCAGCGAGTATTGGATCGTTATTCCAAACTTTTTATAATTTAGTTGACACATGGTTTGCTGGTAAAATTTCAGCCGAAGCAATTGGTGCGATAGCTAAATCTTTTCCAATATATTTTACAATTATTGCTGTTGGTGTTGGTTTGGGTGCAGCCACAAATACTTTAATTGGTAACTCAATAGGTGAAAAAAAAGAGAGGATTGCCTCAATGTATGTCGCTCAATCCTTAATCTTTGCATTAGTAATTTCAATATTAGTAACTCTATTTGGTTTGAATGTATCTAACTACCTTTTAGAGGTAATGGGGTCAGATACTGATGGTATTATATTAACGAGAGAATACTTAGATATTATTTTTTATGGAACCTTTATTGTATTAATCCAAATTTCATTAAATGGAACATTAAATGCTCAAGGTGACACTAAAAGTTATAGGAATGTTTTAATATTTAGTTTTTTTCTTAATATTTTTTTAAACCCTCTATTCATATGGGGCTATGGATTTATACCTGCTTTCGGTATAGCTGGTCTTGCTATAGCTACAGTAATTTCACAATTGATTGGAACAATTTATTTAGCTTATAAAGTCAATAATTGTAAAATTAGAGAATATCTAAAAGCAAAATGTTTTATCCCTAAATTTGATTATTTAAAGCATATAACATTTCAGGCAGTTCCAGTAATGTTTAGTATGTTATTTATTGGAGTTGGTATATTTAACATCTTGTATTTCATTGGTCAGTTTGGTGATTTAGCTGTTGCTGGTTATGGTGCAGCTTTAAGAGTAGAACAAGTTTTCTTACTTCCAGTTATAGCATTAAATACCGCTGTACTTTCAATTGGTGGTCAAAATTATGGTGCTAAAGCTTATAATAGAATAAGAGAACTCTATACCAAGGCACTATTATTTGGAGCTTCCTTTATGTTTATTGCTGGAATAATAATTTTTTTTGGTGCAGAATTTTTTGTTTCTTTATTTACTGATAACCAGGAAGCAGTTATCAGTGGTGCTATTTATTTAAAAGTTGCAGCATTAATTGGACCAATTTATCCAGTATTCTTTATTACCACAGCTGTATTTCAAGCAGTTAAGAAACCTCTATATAGTCTTTATTTAAGCATCCTTAGATTAACAGCATTTCCGTTTCTAAGCTTATGGTATGTAATTAATATCAGAGGTGGTGATTACGAAGACATATTTTATACAATAATGGCTACAAATTGGGTAATGGGGATTGTTGTTTTAATATTTATTGGTTATTTTTTAAATAATGTATTTAAACAAAATAAATCTATTTTTAGCTATTAGTATCTGTCTAATATTTTTTTTTCTAACTTACGAAGATGTAAAATCGAGTAAAATCAAAGTTATTGATGGAGATACAATAAAGATAAATGGTGAGAAAATTAGATTTAGTGGAATTGATACCCCCGAGTTAAAACAAACGTGTATTAAAAATGGTTTAGAAAATTTCTGTGGTATTAAAGCAAAAACATTACTTTCTGAAAAAATTGGAAAAAATAAGATTAAATGTATTAGTGAAGGAAAAGATCAATATAAAAGAATATTAGCAGAATGTTTCGTTAACAACGAAAGTTTATCTAGTTATCTAGTCAAAAGTGGCTATGCTTTTGCGTATAGAAAATATTCAAAAAAATTTGTTGAAGAAGAGGATTATGCCAGAATTAACAATTTAGGCATGTGGTCTATGAATTTTGAATATCCTTGGGATTATAGAAAAAAAAGAAAATCAAAATGAGAGAATTAAAAAACTGGGATAATAAAACATGGTTATCATCAAAAAAGTACATAGATTCTTTTAATTCATTTTTACTTAAAAAAAAAAAATTAAATAAGAAATCAAAAATTTTGGATATAGGCTGTGGAAGAGGTAAAATCTTTGGATCTTTATCTAGAAAATTAAAATTATCTAATAAACCAATCGGGATTGATCCAGTAACCCACAAAGATGTTGATAAGTCAATAGAATTTATAAATGAAGATATTTTTGAATTCTTTAAATCTAATCATAATAAATATGATTTAATAATGATTAAACAAACACTTCATTTTTTTAATAAAATTAAAAGAAAAAAATTAATAAAAATTTGCAAAGAACATTTAAAAAAGAATGGAGTATTATTAATTTTTTCCTTAATTACTTCAAATAATGAAATTCCTTGTTTTAGAATCATGAAAAAAAAACTCAAAAGAGGGCTTAAAAGAGACTCTATTATGATTAAAGATACTTCTAAAATGTTAAAAAATAATCGAATAGACAATTTTAAATTCAAAGTTTCAATAACTAAAAAAAAATATATTCAAATGTTGAAAGAAAGATATATTTCTTGTCTTATTAACCTAAGTAAAGTTGAAATTATCAAAGGTATAAAAGAAATAAACGAAACATATCCTAATAACATATTGTTTGATGATGTTCTAATTTGTATTAAATTTAAGAACTAATATATTGAATAACTTTATTAAAATATTTCCTATAATCAATTTTTTAATCTTTTTTAAGTTTTTTTTCTAATTTTCTAACAAAGTAAGAAACAATTAATATTAATATTAAATATTCTAAAATTAAAAAAGTATAGATTTCTAAAGGCCTATAAGTAGTAACAACCAATTCATTAGCTTTTCTGGTTAAATCACCGATACCAATTATTGAAACTAAAGATGACATTTTTAGCACATAAACAAATTGGTTTCCAATAGCTGGTAAAATGTTTTTTATTGCCTGGGGCAGAATTACTAATCTTAATCTTTTAAAAAAATTTAAACCTAATGAACTACCGGCTTCCCATTGTGCTTTTTTAATTGAATTAATTCCTGCTCTAAAAATTTCAGCTTGAAAAGCGCTTTCACTTATTGCTAATGCTATTATACCAGAAACAAATGGACTAAAGCTTATACCTGTCATTATTGGTAAACCATAATAAATCCATAAGATTAAGACTAATAACGGGATTGCTCTAACAATTTCTACATAAAAAATATTAATATAGGTTAGAATTTTATTTTTTGCTAAAGAAGGAATCGCAACTACCAAGCCTATAATCATTGAAATAACAATTGAAACTAATGAGATATAAATAGTTGTTGTTAAACCACTTAATAAAAACTTTAAGTTTGTTAAACCTTCAATATTATTTGGAGATAAAATTAACCAATTAAGCTCATTCTTACCGCATGAGCTCAAAGGTAGTAATAAAAGTAAAAAAAAAATTTTTTTCACTTTCTGACTTATAAAGAATTAAAAATTAATTACTAATTGATTATAGGCTTTTTAAATTATATTTTGCCAATAAATCTGTAAAAAAACCTGACGATTTTTTCTTTTTAATCCAGTCGTTAACGTAGTCGTTCCATTTGTTATCACCTTTTGAAACCATCATTGCTAAAAATGCCGGATTTTTTTCTCCATCAGGTACTATAGCTAATTGAGGATATTTGATAACTAATTTATTCGCTTCGGTGGAACTAGTAATATTTCCATCTGCTCTTCCAGCTAAAACTTCTTGAAAATCTCTAGCAGGTGCCTCTACAGAATTTAATTTTGATTTTGGAAAAAATTCTTTTGCCTTTTCTTCTTGTGAAGTTCCAAGAGTAGTAGCAATAGTTACATTAGAACTATTTAGTGAATCCCAAGTTGAGAACTTTTTTAAATTTTTTTTTAAAACTAGTGGTACAGTTCCATATTTGTAATAAGTATCTGTAAATCCTGCAACTTCTGCTCTTTTTGGTGTTTTTGTTACACTAGTAGAGATATCATATCTTCCTGAAGTAATGCCAGAAACAATTGTTTTCCATTCTGCAGGTACAAATTCAATTTTAACCCCCATATCTTTAGCTAGTTCATTCATTACATCTATATCAAATCCTTTATATTTATTTGTTGAAGGATCCTTCATAGTCATTGGATCCCAATCTCCAGTTGTTCCTACTTTAAGGATTCCTGATGATAAGATTTTATCTAAATTTGACTCAGCATTAAGAGAGAAGGGTAATAGTGCAAAAAGCACAACAAGTAATATTTTTTTCATTCTTTATAATAGCTTATAAAAATAATAATTGAGACTATAATCTTGACGCACTGTCTTCAATCCAAGAACAAAGATGTTCAGCAAATGATCTTCTGACAAATAGGTTTACAACATTTTCATCTTTATGGTGCAGAATTACATCTACATGATTTAAAATTGTCTGAGTTGTTGATCCTTTTTTTTCTTTAAATTCATTAAAATTAAAGGGAGATCCCGCTGAAAAGATTTCATAAATATTTTCTCCTTTAAGTTCTAATTGAACAAATTGATCTGTTACATCAACAACAGCACCTAAAGTGGTTTTTGAAATACTATTAAATAACATTTCTTGTAGTTCGTATTTGTTGGTGTCTTTGCTTACAAGCTCATTAGAAACTACCATCCATTCATCTGGGCTAAGCCATATTGCTGTTAATTTATCACTTGTTGTTGATGTGTTTGCTTCTGTAGGTAAGATCATATTAAGATTTTTACCAACATTTGTTAAAAACTCTCTTTTTTTACCTCTTAAATTAATTTTTATTACAGGAGAGATTTCTTTTACAGAAATACTTCCTTGATTGATTTCATTTTTAATAACTGAATTATAGTTAAGCATTCAACCTCTCATTTTTTGCATCATAAAAAACTGGATTTGCGACAGTGACATTAATATTTTTATTTTCCATGGGTACAAAAAGTTTTTTCCCCATCATGTCTTTTCCACCTCTAACAACTGCAAGGGCTATTGATTTGTTTAGGTTTGGACTAAAATAACTTGAAGTAACATGTCCAAGCATTTCAACTGGACTTTGATTTAACTCAGAAACTATTTGTGCTCCTTCTTCTAGAACTATTTTAGGATCATCTGTTAACAATCCAACTAATTGCTTTCTATCTTCTCTCATTGTATCAGATCTATAAAGAGATCTTTTTCCTATGAAGTCGTATTTCTTTTTACTTACTATCCAATCCATTTGAAGATCGATTGGGGTCATTGTTCCATCTGTATCTTGACCTACAATGATGAAACCTTTTTCTGCTCTTAATAAGTGCATTGTTTCAGTTCCATAAGGTGTAATGTTAAACTCTTGACCTGCCTCAATACACTTTTCCCATAAATCTTTTCCATAACTTGCTTGAACATTTATTTCGTAGCTTTGTTCTCCTGTAAAACTAATTCTCATTATTCTGCATTGTATATGTCCGATATTCGCTTCTTTAAAAGACATGTGGGGAAAATTTTCATCTGATAAATCTAAATCAGGAATTATTTTTTTAAGAATTTTTTTACTATTAGGACCACACAAACTTGCTGTAGCATAATGATCTGTTACAGAAGTTAAATAAACATCAAGTTCGGGCCATTCTGTTTGAAGATAATCCTCAAGTTTACCCAAAACATTTGCTGCACCACCAGTTGTTGTGGTCATGATATAATGATTTTCACCCAATCTAGTTGTAACTCCGTCATCATAAACCATTCCATCTTCATTTAGCATTAGCCCATACCTACATTTTCCTATACCTAATTTTGACCAAGCATTTGTATAAACTCTATTTAAAAATTCAGAGGCATCACTTCCTTGAATATCAATCTTACCAAGAGTAGATGCATCTAATATACCAGCACTTTCTCTTGCAGCTTTACTTTCTCTTTGGACTGCTTGATGCATTGTTTCACCGTTAACAGGGTAGTACCACGCTCTCTTCCATTGACCGACATTTTCAAATTCAGCTTTATTTTGAACATGCCAATCATTCATTGGTGTCCTTCTAAAAACATCAAAAAACTCTCCTACATTTCGACCTACAATAGCTCCAAATGTTAATGGTGTGTATGGAGGTCTAAACGTAGTGGTTCCTAATTCTCCCATTTTAACGCCTGCTGTATCTGCAATTATTCCTAATGCATGCATATTACCTAGTTTACCTTGATCAGTTCCCATACCAGTAGTGGTATATCTTTTTACATGCTCTATAGACCTAAAACCTTCTCTTAATGCTAGTTTGATATCTTTAGCGGTTGCATCGTTTTGATAATCTACAAATGGTTTAGTTTTGCCCAATGGTTTATCAGACGGAAGCAACCAAATATTTCTTTTTGAACTTTCCTGATCAATCTCAACTTTAATATTATCTAAACCTGTTTCTTTAATATTTAGTGTATCTTTAAGTTTTTGGTCTAAATTTTTAATGATTTCATCAATTTTAAAATCTCCACTACAAGATCCCACACTTATTTGTTCAGGTGTATTTTGATTTGGCAAGAAAACATTCTTTTCATCATCAAACTTCAGTTTACTACCTGATTGTGTATATAAATGTACAGCAGGTGTCCAACCACCGGCAACTCCTAAGCAATCACATGAAATTGAAACTTTACTTCCAGTTACTGAAGTTCCATCATTTGATAGCTTCATGATTGTAACTTTTTTTAGTCTTTTGTATCCAGCTGTATCAACAATTGAATGTGACCAGTATATTTTAATACCTGCTTCTTCTACTTTTTTAACAATTTTACTTTTAGATTGATCTCTAATATCAATAATTGCTGCAACAGTTATACCCTTGTTGTATAGTGACAAAGCACTTTCGTAAGCACTGTCATTATTAGTAAAAAATACATTTTTGTTACCACATGCAACACCATAAAATTCACTGTACTTTTTTACAGCAGAAGAAAGCATTATTCCTGGTCTATCATTATTATTAAATATTAAAGGTCTTTCTAATGCACCTGTCGCTAAAATAACTTTCTTAGCTCTAATTTTAAGAAGTCTTTGCCTGACTTTATTTGTTTTGTTTTTTGTTTCTAAATGATCTGTTAAATTTTCTCTAGCTAAGAGATAATTATATTGATGGTAAGCAGCTATACTTGTTCTAGTTTTTATTTCAAGATTTTTAATACTTTTGAGTTCCTCTATTTCTTTTTTTAGCCACTCAGAAGGTGTTTTGTTATCAATTTTGTTAAAGTCTGTATTTTCAAAAATAGTTGATCCCCCAAGTTCATTTTTTTCATCAACTAACAATGTTTTGAAATTATTTTTAGCCGCATTTTTTGCCGCTAATATTCCTGATATACCAGCCCCAATAACTAAAACATCACAGTGAACATTTCGGTGATCATAAATGTCAGGGTCGCTTGATGTTGGCGATTTTCCTAAACCGGCTGAGTGTCTAATAAAAAATTCATATTTTTCCCAGAAGCTGGCAGGCCACATAAATGTTTTGTAATAAAAACCTGCTGGAAGAAAAGGGGAGAGAAAATTGTTTATTCCACCAATATCAAATTCAACACTGGGCCAGCAATTTTGACTTGATGCCTCCAAACCTTCATAGATCTCCACTTCAGTTGCTCTAACATTGGGCTCTGTTCTATTGGTACCAGGGTTTATTTGAACTATGGCGTTTGGCTCTTCGGAACCAGATGTCATAATTCCTCTCGGTCTATGATATTTAAAACTTCTTCCTACCAAATGAATATCATTAGCAAGTAATGCTGACGCCAATGTATCACCTTTAAAACCATGGTATTTTTTGCCATTAAATTTAAAGGAAATTCTGTTTGTTTCATCTATATACTCACTGGATTTTACTCTTAAATTTTTAGTCATTTTATTGAGAAGGTGGTTTTTCACCCATTTTGTAAATTGCTTTTATTTCATCATTAGATGTATCTCTCACCATATTAAACCATTTACGACAACCATGTGCGTGGTTCCACCTTTCAAATTGAACACCTTTAATATTTTTTCTCATAAACAAATATTCTGCCCACTCATCATCACTTAATTCTGTTGGTTGCTTAGGTCTTTCAATATGAGCTTCACCACCAGCTTTAAATTCTTGTTGATCACGTTCACCGCAGTATGGACAATTTATTAAGAACATTAATGTGCAACCGCTGCGGCACCGTGTTCATCAACAAGGTCTCCACTTACAAATCTATTTAAATTAAATGCAGCATTAAGTTTGTGAGGTTCATCGTTTGCTATTGTATGAGCAAATAAATCTCCAGATCCAGGTGTAGCTTTAAATCCACCTGTACCCCAACCACAATTAAAGTATAATCCTTTAATTGAAGTTTTGCTTAAAATTGGACTAGCGTCAGGACAAATATCTACAATTCCTCCCCATTGTCTTAACATTCTCATTCTACTAAAAATTGGATATAATTCTAAAATTGCATTTAATGTTCCTTCAACAATTTGATGGCTTCCTTTTTGAGAATAAGAAACATAATCGTCTGTCCCAGCACCTATTACCAATTCTCCTTTATCAGATTGACTTACATAGGCATGTACTGCATTAGACATTACAACAGTGTCTATAATTGGTTTTACAGGTTCAGAAACTAAAGCTTGCAATGGTTTACTTTCGAGTGGAAGCCTTATACCTGCCATATTGGCTATTACACTTGAGTGACCAGCTGCAACAACTCCAACTTTTTTAGTTTTAATAAATCCTTTTGTTGTTTCTATTCCTTCAACACTATCTCCATTTCTTTTTATTCCTTTTACTTCACAATTTTGAATAATATCTACTCCCATTGCATCAGCACCTCTTGCATATCCCCAAGCAACCGCATCATGTCTTGCAGTACCAGCTCTTCTTTGTAAAGTTCCACCTAAAACTGGGTATCTAATATCTGGCGACGTATTTATGATTGGACAAAACTTTTTGACTTCTTCTGTGTTTAAATAGACGGCATCAATTCCATTAAGTCTATTTGCATGTGTTCGTCTTTTTAAATCTCTAACATCTTGCAAATTATGCGCTAGGTTCATTACACCTCTTTGACTAAACATTACATTATAGTTTAATTCTTGAGATAAACCTTCCCATATTTTTAATGCATGATCATATAATCCTGCACTAGCATCCCATAAATAATTAGATCTAATAATTGTAGTATTACGACCAGTATTTCCACCACCAATCCAACCTTTCTCGACGACAGCAATATTATTCATATTGTGTTTTTTTGCTAAATAGTAAGCTGTTGCTAAGCCATGGCCACCACCACCAACAATAACTGCATCGTATTCTTTTTTTGGTGCAGGGTCTTTCCATGCTCTTTGCCAATTTTCATGATGTGATAGAGCATTTTTGATTAATGAAAATACTGAGTATTTATTTCTCATAATAATTGAATAATTACTTTATATATATTGAATTTTCAATACAATCGCATATTACACAATGTCATACGGAAGAGTGGGTGAGAGGCTGAAACCAGTCGTTTGCTAAATGACCGTGCGAGGAAACTTGTACCGAGGGTTCGAATCCCTCCTCTTCCGCCACTAAAATAGAGGCTGATCTTTAAAAAAATTTTTCATAGCCACAGGACGTTGTTCCAAAATATATCTATAGACATTATAATTTTCCATAACTCGCTGTACGTAATTTCTTGTCTCCCTAAATTTTATTAACTCAACCCAATCAACATAATCAACTTGTTTTTTTTGTGGATCTTTATTTATTTTTTTCCAATATTTAACTCTGTTGGGTCCAGCATTATATGCAGCTACTGCAAAAGGGTAAGCACCATCATACTGTAAAATTAAACCTGCAATATAGTGTGAGCCTAAATTAATATTATATTCTGGATCAGTAGTTAATCTTGATTTCGAATATGGAAGTTTAGCTTGTTTTGAAACTAATTTTGCTGTGTAAGGCATCAATTGCATTAATCCTTTTGCACCAGCATGACTATTAGCCTCTAAATCAAATTCACTTTCTTGTCTAATTATAGATAGGATTAAAGCACTTTCTGGAATTTTTCTTTTATTAATATATTTAGGTGTACTAATTATTGGGTAATTATATTTATTGTGAAACCTTTTTTGATAAGAAGCAATCTTTGAAACTTGAATAGCAAAATCGTATCTGCTTATACTAGTGGCCAATTCTGCAGCTAAAAGCTCACTACCTTTAGCTATATTATCGTTTGCTAAATGTCTTAAAATATATTTTGTGTATTTATCTTTCTTTAATTCATCTAAAAGATAAGAAATTTTTACAAGCTCTTTATTAAAAAATTGAATTCTATATTTTGGATCGATTTCCATGTCTTTATCTAACTCAAATTTTCCATTCGGATTTAATTTTAAAAAAGCTAATTGACCATAATAAGTTGTTAAATATTTTGATGATTCTTTGTACCAATTATTTGATTGTTCTCTGTCTCCTATTTCTTCATATGCTCTACCAAGCCAATAAGCGCCCCTGGACAAGCTTATTGGGTAACTAACATTTTCATAAAAATTTTTGAAATGATTTTTAGCTGTTATAGGATCTTTTAAAAAACTGAATGCTATCCAACCACTCATCCATTCTGCTTCAGCATATTCAGATCCTTCAGTCATTCCATGATTACTTGAGATTTTATATGAAATTTCGTATTTCTTTTTATAAATTAATGCTCTTGAAATAATTTCTCTTTCTTTCCACCATTTATCAGGTCTAACTAAATATTCTTTATCATTTCTTATTTTCAATAAGATTTCTGCTGAAGAGTCTACACGGCCTTTTTTTCTTCTCCATTTTAATCGATCATAATTTAACCCAGCATCATTTTTAAATTTTTGAGGAACATTTGTTATTGCTTGGTCAACGCCATAACCTTTACTCATTAAAAGATATCTCGCGTTATATAAGAGTTCATAATCTTTTGGCAGATATCTTATTAACCTTTGTAAATCCCAACGATCACCGTTCCAAGCTAAATAATCAGCACGTTTTATATAGTCCTCTGCATTTAAGAATTTTTTATATTTTTTTCTAAAATATTTTAATTCATTTTTAGACAAATCCGCTGTTATCCAACCTTCTTTAATTAGTTTTGTACCCTTATTTTTGTCTCCAATTAAAATGTGACTTTCTCCAAGTATCATTTTACCATAACCGCTTAACGGACCTTTTTTTCCAAACCAATCTATTATTTTTTTTGGAGATACACTTTTTGTTGATAGTTTGTGTTCTGCTAGATATCTAATTCTATCTATTCTTGGATAATCTGAATTCTTATTTAAAAAAACTTGATATTCGTAAAAGGATGCTTGATTACCAGACGTTAAAAGATGTCTCCATTGTATAAAATTATAAATTGATTTGTCTTTTGCTTTTTTTGATATTTTAAGTGCAGAGGACCATTTACTTTTTTGCATTTCAGAAATGGCTTTTTTAGCTATTCCATAATCTCTTTTATTGTAATATTTTGATATTTTTATATTCATGCTAGTACTAAGACCAGCAACAGTTGGTTTTTTCTTTGGTATTTTAAAACTTAACTTTTTTTCTTTTAAAACTAACTCTTTTTTAACAACTACTTCCTCAATTTTGACCTCTTTTTTTTTTGAGGGTTTCTTCAAAGGTTTAAGTATATTTATTGATATTTTTTTTTGAATTTCTTCATTAGTTAAAACAGGTTTTTTTAATGGAACAATTGAATTGATTTCAGCAAAGAGATTATTTGAAAACATTAATGTTGATACAGTGAAACCTAAAAATAATATTTTTTTGAGCATAATCTTTTAGTATATGAATCTATAAACTATGTTATAAGTATTTATGTTTAAAGGATCAAATGTTGCTTTAATTACACCATTTAAAAATAATGGTCTAGATGAGGAAGCATATATAAAATTAATTCATTTTCAGATCGATAATGGAACCAATGGACTTGTTCCGGCCGGTACAACTGGTGAATCCCCTACGTTAAGCCATGATGAGCATCAAAGAGTAATAGATTTATGTATAAAAGAAAGTAATGGAAAAATTCCAGTTATTGCAGGCACAGGATCCAACTCAACAGAGGAGGCTATTTCATTAACTACTCATGCAGAAAAAGTAGGAGCTAGTGGAGCTTTGATAGTAACACCTTATTACAATAAGCCAACACAAGAAGGCTTGTATCAACATTACAAAGCAATAAATGACACGTGCGGCATTCCAATTATAATTTATAATATTCCTGGTAGATCTGTGATTGACATGTCAGTAGACACAATGGCTAGACTTTATGAATTAAAAAACATAGTTGGTGTTAAAGACGCTACAGGTGATTTAAATAGAGTTAATCAAACTCTTGAAAAATTAGGTAAAGATTTTATTCAATTAACTGGTAATGACGACAATGTTTTTGAATTTAATAAACGTGGTGGGGTGGGCACTATTAGTGTCACTGCAAACATTGCACCTAAACTTTGTTCTGATTTTCAAAGATTATCAAAATCAGACACTGATAACGAAATAAAAGAAGCAGAAAGATTGGATAAAATATTACAACCAGTTCATCACTCATTGTTTGTCGAAAGCAACCCTAGTCCTGTAAAATATGCTGCAAAACTTTTGGGCCTTTGTGATGACAGTGTAAGACTTCCTCTTGTAAAAGTAACAGAGAAAACAAAAGAAATTGTAAAAAAATCTCTTCAGTCTGCTAAATTAATTTAATGAACAAAAAAACCAATCCTGGTTTAAAAATAATTTGTTTAAATAGAAAAGCTAGTTTTAATTATTTTTTTGAAGATATTTTTGAAGCTGGAATTGTTCTAAAGGGATCTGAGATTAAATCAGTAAGAGATGGTAAGGTGAATATCGCTGAGTCTTATGCTGTTGAAAAGGGTGGAGAAATTGTTTTAATTAATTCACACATATCTCCATACAAGCAAGCCAGTTACTCCAATCACAATCCAACTGATGATAGAAAATTACTACTTAATAAAAAAGAAATAAATAAATTAATAGGTAAAATGCAGAGAGATGGTTTAACTTTAGTTCCAATAAAAATGTATTTTAAAAAAGGAAAGGCCAAAATAGAATTGGCTGTTGCTAAAGGAAAAAAACAATATGATAAAAGAGCAACAAAAAAAAGCAGAGATTGGAACCGTGAAAAGGCAAGATATATTAGAAAATCAAGCTAAAATTGTTTTTTTAGGAATAGGTTCAAATTTAGGTTTAAGAAAAACAAATATAGAAAAGGCAAAATTTTTATTAGCTGAGTATAATTTAGATTTTCTTTCAGTGTCTAGTTATTATGAAACTCCTTCCTGGCCAGACCCAAAGAAACCTAAGTTTTTAAATATAATTTTAAAATTAAAATGCTATTGCAACCCTCAAGAACTATTAACAATATGTAAATCTATAGAATTTAAATTAGGTAGAAAAAAAGCAAAAAAAAATGCTCCTCGAACATGTGATTTAGACATAATCGATTTCAACAAATTAGTATCAAAAAAAAATGCTAAAATTAATTTACCCCATAAAATGATGCATAAAAGAAGTTTCGTATTATTTCCATTATTTGAAATCCAAAAGAATTGGGTTCATCCTTATAAACAAATTGATGTTAAAACCTTGATTTCTCTACTCCCTGATAGAGACATTAGATCTATTAAACAAATTTGATTTAGTGGTATAATATTTATTATGCTTAATTCAAATGAACTTATAAATAAAGTTAAGAATTATAATAAATTTCTAAATCCAGAAAGATTGGATAAAGCATATAACTTTGCTGTTAAAGCACATAAGAGTCAAAAAAGAGCTTCTGGTGATCCTTATTCGGTTCATCCAATTGAGGTTGCAAATATTTTAACAGAATTAAAATTAGATAGTGCTACTATTACAACAGGTTTATTGCATGACACTATAGAAGATACTTTTGCAACTTATGAAACTATAAAACAAGAATTTGGAGATGAGGTTGCTGATTTAGTTGACGGTGTAACGAAAATTTCAGCATTTGAAAATTCAGCTGGAGCAAATTCTAAAGTTGAAAATTTCAGAAAATTAATTTTGGCAACATCAAAAGACATCAGAGTTCTGTTAGTCAAAATTGCTGATCGACTTCATAATATGAGGACCATTAAAGCGATTAAAAAAGAGGATAAAAGAAAAAGAATAGCTCAAGAAACTATGGAAATTTATGCACCATTAGCTGATAGAATGGGAATGCACAGGATTAGAGACGAACTTGAGGATTTGTCTTTTGAAATTTTAAATAACGACGCAAGAAAATTAATAAAAAAAAGACTAGATGAAATAAAATTGGATAGAAAAGATTTATTCGAAGAACAATCTTTTAAGTTAAGTGAAATTCTGAATGATAATGAAATTAATGCTGTGATACATGGTAGAGAAAAAACACCTTTTTCAATTTGGAGAAAAGTTCAAAAAAAAAGAGTTTCACTTGAACAAATAACAGACATTATTGGATTTAGGATAATTTTAAACAATGTAGACGATTGTTACAAAACTCTTGGTATTTTTCATAAAAAATGGAATTGTATACCCGGAAAATTTAAAGATTATATTTCGTCCCCAAAAATCAATGGATACAAATCTATTCATACTTCTGTAATTGGCTCAAATAAAAAACCAATAGAAATTCAAATTAGAACACACGATATGCACGAATTTGCAGAAAGGGGTGTTGCATCTCATTGGCAATATAAATCTTCTGAAAAATTTAATTCTTTAAGCTGGAAGGAGTATGATTGGCTAAAAGATCTTGTTGAGATTGTAGAAAAAAATGAAAATCCTGAAGACTCATATGAGTATACAAAACTACAAATGTTTCAAGAAAATGTATTTTGCTTCACACCAAAAGGTTCTGTAATAAAATTACCTAAAGACGCAACAGCTATAGATTTCGCATATGCAGTTCATACAAAAATTGGTAATTCAGCAGTTGGTTGTGAAATTAATGGAAACAAAAACGAACTACAAACTATTTTAAGAAATGGTGATCGAGTTAATATAATAACATCTAAAAATAATTCACCCTCACTTCACTGGATACCAACAACCAAAACAGGTAAAGCTAGAGCAGCAATAAGAAGATATTGGCATGATAAAGGAGAGCAAAAAGAGGAAAAAACCAAAAAATACAATACTACTCTATGGATGTCATTACCTGATAAGCCGGGACAATTAGGAGATATAAGCTCACTGATTGGAAGTCATAAATTAAATATATCTAGTTTAGAAATGGTTGGTAAAAATCCCAATTATATTAATTTTAAATTTAAATTAATTATTAGAAATCTAAAGAATTTTACTAATTTTATTGCAGAGCTAAAACAAAAGAGTATAAAATTTAAGATAATTAGACACGAAGAAAAAAGAAATGCTTTCACACAAAAAATCCTTAAATATTTTAAAAAAAACTAATGCATTATTAGAAGGTCATTTTGTTCTATCTTCAGGTCTACATTCCTCAAAATATATCCAGTGCGCAAAACTCTTAAGTTTCCCAAGTCTAGCCGATAAAATTTGCAAATCTCTAGCAAATAAAATTAAAAAAAAATTTAAAAAAATTGATTTAATACTAGCTCCTGCAATGGGAGGAGTAATTATAGGATATGAAATAGGCAAATTGCTTAAAAAAGAAACAATTTTTTGTGAAAGGGTAAATGGCAAATTTACTCTCAGACGAGGATTTAATATTAAAAAAGGTGCAAAAGTGTTAATTATAGAAGATGTAATCACTACAGGAAAATCAAGTTTAGAGTGTGTAAAGTTAATTAAAAAATCAAAAGCAAAATTAATTGGATTCGCATCTATAATTGATCGATCAACCAAACAATCTTTAAAAATAAAAACTGGAATAACATCTCATCTAAAAATAGATGTTCAAACTTTTAAAGCAAATAAATTACCACCAGAACTTAAAACAATACCAATAAGAACCCCAGGAAGCAGATTTATTAAGTGAAAAGGTTAGGTGTAAATATAGATCATATTGCAACTTTACGAAACGCTCGTGGAGAGAAACATCCAGATCCATTATACGCAGCAAAAAAAGTTATTAGTTATGGAGCTGATTCTGTAACAATTCATTTAAGAGAAGATAGAAGACATATAAATGATATCGATGCCAAAAAAATATGTCTTTTAAAAAATGTACTTGTAAACCTTGAAATTTCTATGAATAAAGAAATTGTTAATAAAGCACTTAAGATTAAACCAAATTTTATTTGTTTAGTTCCGGAAAATAGAAAAGAAATTACTACTGAGGGGGGCTTAAATATAAAAAAAAATCTTAATAAATTAGAGAATATAATTAAAAAATTTAAAAAAGCAAAGATAAGAACAAGTTTATTCATTAATCCTTCTCCAAATGATATTAGACTTGCTAAAAAATTAAATGCTGATTGTATTGAGATACATACTGGAAAATTAGCAAACCTAGTTAAATTAAAAAAAAATTATTCTAGTGAGTTAAACAGAATTAAAAAAAGTACAAAATTAGCATCAAGTTTAAATATAGAAGTTCATGCTGGTCATGGTTTAGACTATAAAACCACCAAAATGTTAACAAAAATAATAGATATTGAGGAGTATAACATTGGACATTTTATAATTGGGGAGTCAATATTTGATGGACTTTCAAAAGTAATTAAAAACTTTAAAAAAATTATAAAAAAATAAATGAAAATTCTTGGTATTGGTGTTGATATTGTTGAAAATAAAAGAGTTCAAAAATTAATTAAAAATCCTTTATTTAAAAAAAGAATTTACTCATTTAAAGAATTGAAACAATCTAATGCTGTAAACAATAAAGTGGCTTATTTTTCGAAGAGATTTGCTGCAAAAGAAGCATTTTCTAAAGCTTTAGGTACAGGTTTTCGTATGAATTTAAATTTTAAAGATATAGAAGTTGTTAATGATAAAATGGGAAAGCCTTATTATGTTAAAAATAAAAAAATTACAAAAACCATACAAAAAAATTTTAAAATCAAAAATTTTAAGTGTTTTCTGTCAATTTCAGATGAAAAAAATTACTCAACTGCATTTGCAATTATTCAAACATCATGAAAATAGATAAAAATTTTTTTTCAGAAAATATAAAAACTTTAATTTATGCATTAATAATTGCAGTTATAATTAGATCACTTTTACTACAACCATTTTATATTCCATCCTCATCCATGGAACCTACTTTGTTAGTAGGTGATAGATTGTTTGTAACAAAATATACCTATGGTTATAGTAAGCATTCATTTCCTTTTAGTCCTCCAATATTAAACAAAAGAATTATGTTTAGCGCTCCAGAAAGGGGTGATGTAATTGTATTTAAAACTCCCGCAGATAATAGAACAGACTACATTAAAAGATTAATTGGTTTGCCTGGTGATAAAATTCAGTTCATAGACTCCAATTTATATTTAAATAATTCTGAAATTCTTAAATCTAGAATTAATAATAAAACTACTATTTTCTGTGGAGACAAAAGAATTGATGTTTATAGGTTTGAGGAAAAACTTTCAAATGGAAAAAAGTTTCATACTGTTTATCTAAAAGATTATACCTATCAAAATTCTGATGTTTTTACTGTACCAAAAGATCATTATTTCTTTTTAGGCGACAACAGAGATTGTTCTAAAGATAGCAGATATTTAACAAGTGTAGGATATGTGCATAAAGATAATTTAGTAGGAAAAGCTCAATTTATATTTTTTTCTTCTGATAAAAAAATAGGAAGTTTTATAGAATTTTGGAAATGGCATAAGTCAATAAGATTTATTAGAACATTTAATAAAATTAATTAATGAAAATTAACTATCTGAGTTTAGAAAAAAAAATTGATTTAAAATTTAAAAATAAAGATCTACTTATTCAAGCACTCACACATAAAAGCTTTAATCCAAATGAAAACAATGAAAAAATAGAGTTTCTTGGTGATAGAGTTCTTGGCTTGGTGATAGCAAAAAAGCTTTTAGAAATTTATCCTGAGGAAAAAGAAGGTATTCTTGATAAAAAATTTGCATCGTTAGTGAACAAAAAAACCTGTTTGGATATAGCAAAAAAAATTAATTTATCTAGTTATATTAAAACATTTAATCCTAACAATAAAAAAATAAAAATTGAGGACAAAATTATATCTGATAGCTGTGAAGCATTAATCGGTGCTATTTATCTTGATAAAGGTTTTACAATTGCAGAAAAAACAATCTTAAACTTGTGGCAAGATCATATTAAAAAAAGTGTAGTTACAGAAATAGATGCAAAAACAAAGCTACAGGAATTAACTTTAAAAAACTTTAAAAAATTGCCTAAGTATAAATTGATTTCAAATACTGGTCCAAGACATAAACCTATATTTAAAGTTGGAGTAAAATTACCCCATACAAAATATTTTATAGCTACTGGAAAATCAAAGAAAGAGGCTGAACAAAATGCTGCAATAGAATGTTTGAAAAATACAAATAAAAAATGAATTGGTCAGACGAGGGATTTTTAATAAGCAAAACTAGATATAATGAAAATTCATTAATTGCTGAATTATTTACCAAAGAAAAAGGAAAGATATCTGGAATTATATTTGGCGGTACTTCAAAAAAAATCAAAAATTATCTTCAAGTTGGCAACAAACTCCATGTTAATTACAATTCTAAAAATGAAAATAGAATAGGTTATTTTAAAATTGAAATTTTAAATGCCTATACTCCATTATATTTTGATCACAAGCAAAAGTTGTCTTGTATTACATCTGCAATGAACTTGATTAAAATATTAACTGCAGATTCCCAATCTAATGATAAAGTTTTTTTTATAATTCAAAATTTATTTTTAATTTTAAAAGAAAAAAATTGGTTAAAAAAATATATTTTTTGGGAATTAGAGTTACTTAAAATATTAGGATATGACCTAGCACTTGAAAATTTAGTTGAAAAAGATTTAGAAGGTAACAAAACTGTATATCACGTAAGTTCTTTAAATGAAAAAAAATATGTACCTAATTTTTTGATTGAAAAAGATATAGAAGTTAATGATCTCGACACTTTATTGAGCGGTTTGAAATTAGTAGGTGATTATTTGGATAAAACTATATTAAGACCTAATAATTTAAATTATCCAAATAGCAGATTACTATTTTTAAATACGTTAAAATAACTATTTTATTATTTTATCAATTCTATCAGCGTAATAACTTACTATAGCATTGGCACCAGCTCTCTTAAAAGCAACTAAGCTTTCATATATAGCATCTTTATTAATTAATTTTTTCGCTATAGCTGTTTCAATTAAGCTGTATTCACCTGATACTTGATAGGCAAATACAGGTAATTTAAATTTTTCTTTTATTGATTTTATTATGTCTAAGTAGGGCATGCCTGGTTTAACCATAACCATATCTGCTCCTTCTTTAATATCTAAAGCAACTTCTCTTAAAGCTTCATCAGAATTTCTATAATCCATCTGATAAGTTTTTTTGTCTCCTTTTAACGAACCTTTAGAACCTACTGCATCTCTAAAAGGTCCATAAAAGCTTGAAGCATATTTTGCAGCGTACGATAATATTTGAACGTTTTGGAATTTATTTTTATCTAAAGCTTTTCTTATTTTTCCTATTCTGCCATCCATCATGTCTGATGGGGCAATTACATCACATCCCATCTCTGCTTGAAGTAATGATTGATTAATCAGTACCTCTACAGTCTCGTCGTTTAGAATAGTGTTAGATTTAATTAAACCGTCATGACCATGTGATGTGTAGGGATCTAATGCAACGTCACACATTATACCTATTTGATTTTTGTATCTTTTTTTAATTTCTTTAATTGCTCTACAAACTAAATTTTTTTCATTAAGTGATTCTGTTCCCAATTCATCTTTATATGAATTTTGGGTTTTTGGAAAAAGTGCAACCATCGGTATATTTTTTTTTATGGCTCTATCCACTATTTGACTCAATCGATTAATAGTATATCTGTATACACCCGGCATCGATGAAATCTCTTGCCGTTTATTTGATCCTTCAATTAAAAAAATAGGTAATATAAAGTCATTTGGACTTAAGGTATTTTCTTGAATCAGTCTTCTTGACCAAGATTCTTTTCTATTTCTTCTAAGTCTAAGACTCGGATATTTACCAATAATCATGTTTTAATTTACTTTTAAATTGCGACAAATGTAATATACACATATACAAAAAAAAGGGTAGAAAGCAATCAAGATGACAATGGAAAATTCAAAAGTAATAGATTTAAATATCAAAAAAGAAGATAGAGTTTTAGACTTCAGTGATTTTCAAAAGCAAGAAATCAAGTTTGATATAGAAAAATTACAAGAGGCTTATCACCAAATAGTTAAAATTAGAAAATTTGAGGATGCTGGTGTAACTCACTTTGGTGCCATATCATTAACCCAAATACCTGGTGATCCAGATTCAATTAAAGGTAATAAGGCTAGAGGTGTATATTGGACAAAACCCGACAAATCAGGAAAAGAGGTTGTTCGGGACGAGTCTCTTGATGAGTCACAATATTCAGAATTTATAAAAGATTATGAAAACACTTATTTCAAAGAAGTCTATGATGCCCTATCATCTAGATATAAACTTGGAAGAATAAGAATTCTTTTAAAAGAACCAAGATCAACTTTAAGTTGGCATAGAGATCCTGAACCAAGATTACATATACCTATAATTACTAACCCTGGCTGTATCATGGTTATTGATAATGTTGCAAAGCACATGCCTGCTGATGGTTCTGTTTGGATCACGAATAATACGAAGTATCACAATGCATTTAATGGAGGTGAAGAGAACAGAATTCATTTAGTTGCTTGTGTTTTAGATTACAAATTTAATTAATTTGAAAAAAATTTTTATTTCATCAGATCATGCTGGATACAAATTAAAAGAGATAATTAAAATTTATCTAATAAAAAAAAAAATGAGATTTGAGGATCTTGGACCAAAAAATGATAGTAGCGTTGATTATCCAGACTATGCTCATAAAGTAGCTAAAAAAGTTAAGCTTAATAAAAGTAATGTTGGTATTTTAGTGTGTGGATCTGGTACGGGCATGAATATTGCGGCAAATAAGCATAAAAATGTACGTGCTGCCCAATGTTTTAATCTAAAATCAACAAAATTATCCAGATTGCATAATGATGCAAATATCATTACATTAGGTTCAAGATTGATATCTAAAAAAAATGCTTTAAGATTTATTGGTGTTTTTTTAAATACTAAATTTGATGGTGGAAGACACTTAAGGAGAGTAAAAAAGATATAATTATGTCTAGTGAGAAAAATTATTTAAACGATAGTTATAAAAGTTTCTTTGAAGATAGTTTGTCAGTAAAAGATCCAGAACTTTTTAAAGCTATTAAAGATGAATTAATAAGACAACAGCAACATATAGAGCTAATCGCTTCTGAAAATATAGTTTCTCAAGCAGTATTAGAGGCTCAAGGTTCAGTTTTAACAAATAAATATGCAGAAGGTTATCCTGGTAAAAGATATTACAATGGTTGTGAGCATGTTGATGTTGCAGAAAATCTTGCAATTGAAAGATTAAAAAAATTATTTAATTGTAAATTTGCTAACGCACAGCCACATTCAGGTGCTCAAGCGAATGGTGCAGTGTTTTTAGCTTTGTTAAGCCCTGGAGATACATTCATGGGTATGAGTTTAAATTCGGGTGGTCATATTACTCATGGATTAAAAATTTCAATGTCAGGTAAATGGTTTAATGCAATAGGGTATGATGTTGATAAAGAGTCAGAATTAATTGACTATGATAATGTTGAAAAACTTGCTTTAGAGCATAAACCTAAACTAATAATAGCTGGTGGAAGCGCTTATTCAAGAGTAATTGACTTCAAGAGATTTAGAGACATAGCAGATAAAGTTGGTGCGTATTTAATGGTTGATATGGCACACTTCTCTGGTTTGGTTGCAGGTAAAGGTTATCCTAATCCTTGTGATTATGCACATGTAGTTACATCAACGACACATAAAGTATTTAGAAGTGCAAGAGGCGGTATAATTTTAACTAATCACGAGGATCTTGCTAAAAAATTTAATACAGCAGTTTTTCCTGGTTATCAGGGCGGGCCTTTGATGCATATTATTGCAGCTAAGGCTGCTGGATTTTTGGAGGCCTTACAACCAGAATTTCAAAATTATATTAAGTCTGTTTTAGCTAACGCTAAGATGCTCGCAGAAACTTTAAAAAACAATGGATTTAAAATTTATTCGGATGGAACAGACACTCACTTGATGCTGGTAGATTTAAGACCTTACAATGTAAAAGGTAATCTTGCAGCTGAAAGTTTATCTAGAGCAAATATTACGTGTAATAAAAATGGCATTCCATTTGATACAGAAAAACCTATGATTACATCAGGTATTAGGCTAGGTACTCAAGCAGCTACTACACGAGGTTTTGGATTGAATGAATTTAAAACTGTTGGAGAATTAATTACAAAAACACTTAAAGGATTGTCCGAAAATCCTTCTGATAATAGCAAAATAGAAGAAGAAGTAAAAAATGAAGTTATTTCTTTAACTTCATCATTTCCGATATATAAGAACCTTTAGTAAATGATTTGCTCAATATGTAAAAAAGGGGAGACCTCTGTTGTCGACTCTAGACCTACAGAAGATGGAACAGCTATAAGAAGACGAAGACTTTGTGTTTGTGGAGCTCGTTTTACAACTTTTGAAAGAGTACAATTTAGAGAATTAATGGTTGTAAAAAAAAATGGAAGAAAATCTACATTTGATAGAGATAAACTATCCAAATCTATTTACATTGCTCTTAAGAAAAGACCTATAGACACTGAAACAATAGAAAAATTTATAAGTCAGATTTCAAGATCTTTGGAGGAGCTTGGTCAAAGTGAGATATCTACCAATACAATTGGTACTATGGTAATGGAAGGTTTAAAAGATTTAGATCCAGTTGGATATGTAAGATTTGCATCTGTATATAGAAACTTTAGAGAAGAAAAAGATTTTGTACAATTCGTGGACAAGCTAGATGTCTACAAAAAAAGATAAATTTACAATAAAAGATAAATTTTATATGGAAATAGCCTTAGACTTGGCTAGATCTCGTCATGGACTTACTGGGTCAAATCCATCAGTAGGTTGTGTTATCGTTAAAAATGATAAAATAATTTCTATAGGGCAAACTTCTTTTAACGGAAGACCACATGCAGAATTTAATGCAATTAAAAGCTGTTATGAAGATTTAGAAGGCTCAAAAATGTATATTACTTTAGAACCTTGTTGTCATCATGGATTAACACCACCATGTACAGACATAATTATAAAGTCGAAAATTTCAGAGGTTATATATGCTGTCACAGATATAGACAAAAGAGTAAGAAATAAAAGTTTTAAAATTTTAAATTCTAAACAAATAATTGTAAAAAAAGGGTTATTAAAAAATACAATTGAAAATTTTTATTTTCCTTATTTTTTTAATAGAACAAAAAAGCTTCCATATGTTACAGGTAAAATAGCTATTTCAAAAAATAATATTATTTACAGTAAGTCACAAAAAAAAATTACAAATATTTATTCAGATCAGTTTACTCATCTTTTGAGATATCAAAATGATAGTTTGATGATTACTTACAAGACATTAAACAAAGATAATCCAAGATTAAATTGTCGCTTAAAAGGTCTAGAAAATTTTTCACCAAAAAGAATTATTTTAGACAGTGAACTAAAAAGTAAAATAAATAGTTATATAATTAAAACGTCAAAAAATAAAAATACTTTAATTTTTTATAATAGAGCTGATAAGTCAAAAATTTCTAAATTTAAAAAAAAAGGAATTGTGTTAATTAAATCTAAAATCGATAGAAATAGAAAGATGAATATTAGAGAAGTTTTGAAAAAATTATTTAATTATGGTTGCAGAAATTTACTTATAGAGGGTGGTAACAATCTAACTAATACTTTAATTAAAAAGAAAATTTTTAATAAATTTTATTTACTTAAAAGCCCTAAAAATCTTTCTAAAAGCTCAGAATATTTAAAATTTAGTGGCATGAAAACCTTAAATCAAAAGTATAAGACAAAGATTAATTTAAATCTGAATTTGCGAAAAGACAGAATAATACTATATAGATAATAATTATGTTTAATGGAATAATTTACAATCAAGGTATTATAATTAAAATTATTAAAAGACCCAAAGGTCTTAATATTTTTGTAAAAAGTAACATTAAAGTATCCAATAAAGACATGGGTTTGTCTGTTGCCTGTGATGGTGTTTGTCTAACTTTAATTTCATATAAATCTAAAATTATGGAATTTTACCTTTCAAAAGAGACTATAATTCGTTCAAAATTTAAATTTTTAAAACTAAAAGATAAAATAAATTTAGAATTACCTTTAAAATATGGGACAAAAATTTCGGGACATATTTGTCAAGGACATGTTGATACTGTAGGTAAAGTTTTAAGTGTTAAAAAAATAGATAAATCATTTCTTTTTGACTTTGATTTACCTAAAAAAGAGAGAAAACACTTAATAGAAAAAGCGTCAATTTGTGTAAATGGTATTTCTCTTACAATTTCAAAAGTAACTAAAAAAGGTTTCCAAATCTGGATTATCCCACATACTTATAAGGAAACGAATTTATCAACTTTAAAAAAATCTAGTTTAGTTAACATAGAGATAGATATCTTGTCTAAATACGTTAGGAATTATTTTAATGGGAAAAAATAATTTTGCATCAATCGAGTCAATTTTAAGTGTAGCTAAAAAAGGGGGCATGTTTATTTTGGTAGATGATGAAAAAAGAGAAAACGAGGGAGATTTAGTTATTTCTACGTCAGACACAAATGCGAAAAATATTAACTTTATGGCAAAATACGGACGAGGTTTAATTTGTTTAGCTCTTGATACTCTTCAGGCAAAAAAATTAAATTTATCTTTAATGTCACCAGTGAATCAATCAAGAAACAAAACGGCTTTCACAATTTCTATTGAGGCAAAAAAAGGAATATCAACAGGTATATCTGCCAAAGACAGAGCTACAACAATAAAAATTGCTTCAAAAAAAAATGCAAATAAAAACGAAATTGTTTCACCTGGCCACGTATTTCCAATTATTGCTAAAGATGGTGGGGTTCTCGTTAGAGCAGGACATACAGAAGCTTCAGTTGATATATCTAAATTAGCAAAAAAAAATAACTCTGCTGTAATTTGTGAAATTATGAATGAAGACGGAACAATGGCTAAAGGTCAGGATTTATTCAATTTTGCAAAAAAACATAAATTAAAAATTGGAAAAATAGAAGATCTGATCGCGTATAGATTAAAAAAAGAAAAACTTATTAGACTTAAAAAGCAAAGCAAGATTGATGTAAAAAATCAAAAATATAATATTAGAATTTATGAGAATCTTTTAGATGGCTCAGAACATTTTGCATTAATAAAAGGTAAAATAAAAAAAGGTATTACTCCAAGAGTGAGGGTAATTTCGTCTAATGTCGTCCAAAACTATCTAATAAATCAATCATTACCAAATTCATTTAATAAGACCTTAAATTATTTTAAAAAATATCAAAATTGTGTTTTAGTATTTATCAAAGACTCAAATTTAAAATCAGTAACTCAGACCTTAAAAGATTATAAAAACAAAGACTTCTATAAAAAGGGAAATGACAAGTTAATAAGAAATTATGGTATTGGAGCTCAAATTATTAAAGACTTAAAAATTAAAAACATGATATTAATCACCAAATCACCAAAAAAAGTTATTGGTCTTGATGGTTATGGTATAAAAATTACGAAACAGGAATTAATTTGATGAAAAAAAAATATCTAATTGTTGTGGCAGATTATTATAAAGATATCGCTGATGGTTTAATAGGAAGCGCTTTAAAAATAATTCCCAAAAAAAATATAATAAAAATTATTAAAGTACCTGGTGCTTTTGAAATTCCAGTTACAATCTCAAAAAATTTAAAAAAATATGATGGTTTTTTAGCTTTAGGATGCGTAATTAAGGGTCAAACTCCTCACTTTGATTTTATTTCTCAAGCAACAACGGATGCCATAATGAAATTGTCTATAGATAGTAAGAAACCTGTTGGAAATGGAATAATTACTTGTTTAAATATGGCTCAAGCAAAAGCCAGACGAAAAAAAGGAGCTGAAGCTGCAGAAGCTGTAATTTCAGTTTTGTCTCAAAAATGAGAACTCATTACAATCCCAAAAATAACCCTCGAGTTATAATTATTCAGAAATTATATGGGAAATTTTATAATGAAGATGATGATTTAGATTTTCCAAAACATAGATTTAAAAAATTTATTAAGGATATAGTTTTAGGAACAATAGAAAGAAATGATCTTATTTTAGATGAATTAAATAATAAATTAGGAGATGAATTTGTATTTGAAAAATTAGATAAAGTTTTTCAAACAATTTTAAAAGCAGCAACTTATGAGTTTATGTATAAACCAAATTTATCAATTAACATAATAATTAAAGAATACTTAAATTCATCTAATTTTTTCCTTGTAGATTCACAAACAAAATATCTTAATGCTTTATTAGATAATGTGGGAAAAAAATTAAGATCTAACAATGCATGAATTTGAGTTAATAAATAATTATTTTTCAAAAATAGCTAAAAAGAATAAATTTGCTCTTAATTTAAATGATGATGTTTTTTTTGATAAAAAAAAGGGAGTCGTTATATCTGTTGATACATACAATATTGGTACTCATTTTTTGAATTTTAAATCACCCGATCTTGTAATTAAAAAAGTATTAAGATCATCTATTTCTGATTTAATTTGCAAAGGTATTAAACCAAAATTTTATTTTATTTCTGGTTCTGGAAACAAAAAAACATTTACAAATAATAATTTAAATAAAATCTCAAAGTCTCTCAAATCAGAACAAAATAAATTTAACATAGATTTATGTGGTGGTGATACAACCTTTTCAAATAAACTAAGTTTCACAATTACTTCAGTGGGCTATTCGAATAAATTAATTTATCGTAATAAAGCTAAATTAAATGATGATATTTATGTTACTGGAAATTTAGGAGATAGTTATTTAGGTCTCAAAGCATTAAGTAATAAGTCTAAATTTAATAATAAAGATAAATTATTCTTTATAGATAAATATTACAAACCAGAGCTACCTATAAATATAACAAAATATTTATTAAAATTTGCTAATAGCTCTATTGATGTTTCGGATGGATTAATTGATGATCTATCAAAAATGATTAATAGACAAAATTTATCATTTCACTTATTTGAAAAAAAAATACCTGTTTCAAAAAAACTTGATAATTTTATTAAAAATAAAAAATTAAATAAAATAGATCTAATTTCAAATGGAGATGATTATCAGGTGTTATTTACTGCAGGTATAAACAAAGCCAGAATCATTCAAAACGCATCTAAAACAACTGGAATAAAAATAACTAAAATTGGTAAAATTGTATCTGGTAAAAATAGGTCTTTAATTTTTGATCAAAAAGGTAAGCAAATACTAGCTAAATCTAAAGGTTATATTCATCGGTTTTAGAAGTTAATCGTTGTCTTTTCTATCTTTTTTTGTATTGTGCGGGCTTAAAAATTTATCAACCAACAACTTAAGGTTAATATGAGCGGAACAGTCGAAACAATATTATTATACACAATTGGAGCTGGTTTATTATCTATCGTTTATGGATTTTTAACTGGTAAAAATATTCTTAATTCAAGTGCGGGTAATGCAAAAATGCAAGACATTGCTTCCGCGATTCAAATTGGTGCAAAAGCATACTTAGCAAGACAATATAAAACTATTGCTATTGTTGGGGCTGTAGTTTTAGTAATTGTAAGTATTGCATTTAGTCCGCTAGTGGGTCTTGGATATTTAATAGGTGCTGCTTTGTCAGGTATTGCAGGATATGTTGGAATGTTAGTTTCTGTTGAAGCAAACGTTAGAACTGCAGAAGCATCTAGAAAAGGCTTAGCTCAAGGTCTTTCTGTTGCATTTAAATCTGGTGCTGTTACTGGAATGTTGGTTGCTGGTCTAGCATTGTTATCTATAGCTGTTTATTATTATATATTGTTAAAATCTAATGTAGATGAAAGAGAAATTGTAAATGCTTTAGTTGCATTAGGATTTGGGGCATCATTAATTTCAATTTTTGCAAGATTGGGTGGTGGAATTTTTACAAAAGGTGCTGACGTTGGTGCAGATTTAGTTGGAAAAGTTGAAGCTGGAATTCCAGAAGATGATCCTAGAAACCCTGCTGTGATTGCAGATAACGTTGGTGACAACGTAGGTGATTGTGCTGGTATGGCTGCTGATTTATTTGAAACTTATGCTGTTACTATTGTTGCAACAATGGTTTTATCCTCAATTTTCTTTATAGGTGATTTAAATATGATGATCTACCCTTTATCTATTGGTGCTGCATGTTTGTTAACATCTATTGTTGGGACATTTTTTGTTAAACTTGGAAAAAGTAAGAATGTTATGAATGCCTTGTATAAAGGATTTGTTGTTTCTGCAGTAGCATCTTTAGCAATTTTGTGGCCTGTTACAGATTATGTAATTGGTTTTACAAATGAATATACAGTAAATGATAAAACTTTTAACGGAATGGATCTATATTATTGTGGTGTTATAGGTTTAGTTATTACTGGATTATTGATCTGGATTACTGAATATTATACAGGAACAAGTTATAGACCAGTTAAATCTGTTGCATTATCATCTACAACTGGTCATGGTACTAATGTTATTCAAGGTTTAGCTGTTTCTATGGAGGCAACTGCTATACCTGCACTGATAATTGTAGCTGGTATTCTTATTACAAATTCTATTGCTGGTCTTTTTGGAATTGCAATTGCTGTAACTACTATGCTTGCACTAGCAGGTATGGTTGTTGCTTTAGATGCATACGGCCCAGTTACAGATAATGCTGGCGGTATAGCTGAAATGTCTAACCTTGATAAAAAAGTAAGAAAAACAACTGATGCCTTGGATGCTGTAGGCAATACTACAAAAGCTGTCACAAAAGGTTATGCAATAGGTTCAGCTGGATTGGGTGCATTAGTTTTATTCGCAGCTTATACTGAGGACATTAAACATTTTTCAAAAGAGGCAGGATCTGCATTGGAAGGTATTGTAGTTACTTTCGATCTATCTAACCCTTATGTAGTTGTTGGTTTATTGATTGGTGGAATGTTGCCTTATCTCTTTGGATCAATGGGTATGCAAGCGGTAGGTAGAGCAGGAGGTGCTGTTGTTGTAGAAGTAAGAAGACAGTTTAAAAAATTCCCAGGTATTATGAAAAGAAAACAAAAACCTGATTACGCCAAATTGGTTGATTTATTAACAGTGGCTGCAATTAAAGAAATGATTATTCCTTCTTTGTTACCTGTACTTTCACCTGTGGTTCTTTATTTTATTATTCTGTCTATCGGTGGTCAAGTTGCTGCATTAGCTTCTGTAGGTGCGATGTTGTTAGGTGTAATTATTACAGGGTTATTTGTTGCTGTTTCTATGACTGCTGGCGGTGGTGCGTGGGATAATGCTAAAAAATATATTGAAGACGGTAATCATGGTGGCAAAGGATCTGAGGCTCACAAAGCTGCTGTAACAGGTGATACAGTTGGAGACCCTTATAAAGATACAGCTGGTCCAGCTGTAAACCCAATGATTAAAATTACAAATATTGTTGCTTTACTCTTGCTAGCAGTGATTGCTGGTTAATTTTTTGTTCTTTTTATACCCCTGGGATCATCAATTCTTTGTCTCAGGGTTGAAAAGAAATTGTATATAAAAGATTTTTTTGAATAATCTGCACTTGTCTCTTGATCATCAAAATTTATTTTGTTCATATCATTCTTATTATAAAACTCTTTTTTTACCAACAAACCTTTTTGATTTATATCTAGTATTAGCACATTATTTACTAATAAAACTTTTTTTCCAAGTTTTCTAAGTTTTGAACTGCTAGTTTTTCTTTCTATATAAATATATACGTCATTATCAAATGTACTTTTTGTAGAAGGAGGACCTATAATCATTAAAATATCATTTTTATTTGATTGATTAATTTTTAGTTTTTCTTGTTTTTTTTCAAGGTTATGAACACCATGATGTTGTACCACTTTATTTAATGAACAGTTTGATGTAAGTATTATGATTAATATTAAAAATATTTTTTTCATGAAAAATAATTACCTTAATCTTTATAATAATCTTATTAAATTAGCTACTAATAAAGATCTTTATATAAACTTTAAAAAGCAAGATACTTTTTCAGAACGTTTAATTTTTTTTTTGTTACATTTTGCTTTTTTTTTGAAAAATTTTAAGAATCAAAATAATAGTTCAATTTTACAAGAGATTTATGATTTTAACTTTAGGCAATTAGAGTTGAGCATAAGAGAAATAGGTTATGGTGATCAATCAATAAATAAAAAAATGAAGGTATATATTAATGTTTTTCATGGCATGGTTTCCGATATACATTTTTGGGAAACTTTAACAAAAACAGAAAAATCAAAAAAAATTTCTAATTTTTTGGTTGATATAGAAAATATTGAATATTTAGTTGATTATTTTGAGGATTTTAACCAAAAATTATCAAAAAAAACTTTGAATTCTTATTTAAAAAGTGTAAGTAACGCATAATTATGGCTGTACCTAAACGAAAACAAACTCCATCCAGAACAGGAATGAGAAGGGCTCAAACAATGAAATTTTCAACTAAAAATATAGTTGAGGATAAAAAGTCAGGTGAATACAGACTTTCACATCATCTTGATTTAAAAACTGGTATGTACAAGGGTAGACAAGTTTTAGACCCAAAAGAGTAATTAACAATTATAATGTCAGATATGATTAAAATTGCAGTTGATGCAATGGGTGGTGATGGCTCACCAAAGAAAATAATTGATGGAATTATTTTAAATAATAAATCAAACAAAAATAATTTTTTCAATATTTTTGGTGATAAAAATAAAATATACCCATTAATCAATGGAAAAATTCCAACAGAATATTTTGAGATAATTCACACTGAAAAGAAAATAGAAAGCACAGATAGTCCTCTAGAAGGTGCTAAAAGAGGCAAAAACACAAGCATGTGGCTTGCAATCCAAAGTGTTAAAGATAAACAGAGTGATATAGTTATATCTGCGGGAAACACTGGAGCATTATTAGTTGTATCTAAGTTAAATTTAAAAATGATTGATAACATAGATAAGCCAGCACTTTCTGCCTTGTGGCCAAACAAAAAAGGAATGAGTGTTGTTTTGGATTTAGGTGCTAACATTGAATGTAGCTCAAAAAATTTATTAGATTTTTCTATTATGGGTGCATCACTTTTCACTTCACTTTATCCCGAAGAAAAACCAAATGTAGCTTTATTAAATATTGGTTCTGAAGAATTGAAAGGCAATGAAGTTATTAAAGAAACTTATCAATTATTAAACGAAAAAAAATCAGATAATTATAATTTTGATGGATACATTGAGGGGAATCATCTAATGGATGGTAAGGTTAATGTGGTAGTTTCCGATGGATTTACTGGCAATGTTGCATTGAAAACAGCAGAAGGTACTGCAAATTTTATAACTAGTGAATTAAAAAATGCTATGACTGGTAATTTAATAGGTAAAATTTCATCTCTGTTAAATCTATCAAACTTAAAGAAATTTAAGAAAAGACTAGATCCTAGACTATATAATGGAGCTATCTTTATTGGATTAGACTCACCAGTTGTTAAAAGTCATGGTGGAACAGACTATATTGGTTTTTCGAATTCTTTAGATGTTTGTCATAGAATTGTTAAAGGTAATTTGATAGAAAAGATTAAGCAAAATATTTAATATGAGAATTAATTTAACTAAAAAGGACTTAGTTAATTTAGTCTATATGCGATTAGGATTTTCAAAACAAATCTCAGAAAATTTAATTGATGATTTTTTATCTACTATTGTGTCTAATATTAAATATGAAAAAAAATTAAAATTATCAAGATTTGGTACCTTTTCTATAAGACAAAAAAAATCTAGAATTGGAAGAAACCCTAAAACAAAAGAAATAAAGATTATTTCTAGTAGAGAAGTAGTGTTGTTCAAGCCCTCTAAGGAATTTAGAGAATTTATAAATTTAAAGGATAATGGGTAAATTAGATAGTGCTTACAAAACTATTGGCGAAGTTGCTAAAATATTAAATCTTAAATCAAATAACAAAGGTATTTTATCAACACATGTAATTAGATTTTGGGAGACTCAATTTAAACAAATTAAACCAAAAATATTAAGTTCAAATAGACGCTATTATGATGAAAAAACAATAAACCTTCTTAAAAAGGTTAAATTTTTACTTAAAGAACAGGGCATGACAATAAATGGTGTAAAAAAAATATTAAATAATGAAGACTCTTTAAAGCTTGACGAAATTGCAGATAAATCTATAAGAGCTGAAAATTTGAAAAACAAGTTATTAAATATTTCAAATAAATTAAAAGAATTAAAAAATGGCAAAAAAAACGCACGTTAAAGTAAGAATGGTTCCAGAAGCTAAACCTGATAGTCCTTATTTCTACTATGTAAAAAAACCTGCTGGAGGTGAGAAGGCTAAAGTTAAGCTTTCAGCAAAAAAATATAATCCTGATACCAGAAAACATGAAATGTTTGTAGAAAAGAAGCTTCCACCACACAGCAAGTAGTTATTTTTTTTTGAAATTTCTCTTTTCGTAATCAATATAAGATAAGATCATATTTTTCCATATACGATTAGTAATTTTAGGATCTATCTTAAGTTTTTTAGATTTTGATTGAATTTTCTTAAGAATAAAATTAATACGCTTTTTATCTACTATTTCTTTTTTAAACTCTTTAAGTTTTAAAACTTCATTTACAAGATTTGTTCTATATTTAATTAGTGATAATAGCTTATTATCTAACTTATCTAATTTAGATCTTATTATTTTTAATTTTTTTTTGTTTTTAGGCGACATTTAATTTATTGGTTTAATTAATAATTATTATATTTATCTATTCATGTACAGTCAGAATTATTCTTTAAATTCTAAATTAAAAATATGGATGATCACTTTATTAGTAATGATTGTGCTTATTATTCTCGTGGGTGGTCTAACCAGATTAACTGACTCCGGATTGTCTATTACCACTTGGGAATTATTTATTGGCACTATGCCTCCACTAACAAATGATAAATGGATAGAGTATTTTGATCTTTATAAAACAATACCTGAATATAAAGAGCAAAATTTTAATATGACTCTAAATGAATTTAAGATTATTTTTTGGTGGGAATGGGCACATCGTCAATTGGGTAGATTAATTGGTTTAACTGTTTTTTTACCTATGATCTATTTTACAATTAAAAATGGTTTTTGGATTTTAAGAGAATATTCAATTATTTTTTTTTTAGTGTGTTTTCAAGGATTTGTTGGATGGTATATGGTTTCAAGTGGTTTGATTGATAGAGTTGATGTTAGTCATTATAGATTATCATTACATTTGGTTACTGCTTTTATAATTTTATCTATAGTTTTTTGGAAATATTTAAATCTAACTGATATAAAAATTAATCAAATTAATATTAGATTAAACTTAGTTAAATTTTTTCTTTTATTATTATTTTTACAATTAATAATTGGAGCATTTGTTTCAGGAATGGATGCAGGGAAAATTTATAATACTTGGCCTTTAATGGGTTCATCATATTTTCCTGATGACAGCTTGATAACAGATTTTTTTAATCTCACAGTTTTTGATGATCAATCACTTGTTCAATTTATTCATAGAAATTTAGCATATTTAATTGTCATAATATATTTTTACATACTTTATTTTGTCTTAAAAAATGGAAATAAAAATTTAAGAATCCCAATTTTTATTATTGGAATTGCATTATTATTTCAAATTTTTTTAGGAGTTCTTACAATTTTATCTGGGGTAAAAATGTTTTATGCATCTCTACACCAGATAAATTCTATTTTAATAATTCTTTCAACTTTGTATTTTCTTTATATCGTGAGATATAAAAAAGAAAATATTGGTTAAGTTCTATTTGTAGACACTAAAATTTCAAATTAACTAACAGCTTTTAAGTTACCCTTCGAAGATTTATTCAATGCTTGATCTAGATCCTCAATAATATCATCAATATGTTCAATTCCGATACAAAGTCTTACATAACTTTGGGTAACACCTGATGCAGCTAGTTCTTTTTCATTTAATTGACTATGAGTTGTGCTTGCAGGATGAATCGCTAAACTTCTAACATCACCAATATTTGCAACATGATAAAACATTCTTAAAGACTCAATGAATTTTTTTCCAGCCTCAATTCCACCTTTAAGCTCAATACCAATCATTGGTCCATTTCCACCTTTAAGGTATTTTTTTGCTCTATCTGCAAACTGTGTGTTGTGTTCTGTAGAATAAATAACTTTTGTAACTTCTTTGTGCTTTTTTAAAAAATTAAGTACCTGCTCAGCATTAGAACAATGTTGTTTCATTCTTAAGGCAACTGTTTCAAGTCCTTGAATTATTGCAAAAGCATTATCTGGTGCCAGAGCTGATCCTAAGTCTCTTAATAAGCAGACTCTTGCTCTAACTGCAAATGGTACATTTGCACCAGTTAGTTCCGGTACAGCTTTTCCCCAAATTACATTGTTATAACTTGCATCTGGTTCATTAAAAAGTGGTTGTCTTTTTGGGTCTGCTGTCCAATCAAAATTACCACTATCAACGATACTTCCTGCTACCGCTGTCCCATGTCCACCGATATATTTAGTAAGTGAATGTATTACTACAGCTGCTCCATGTTCAATTGGTTTGCAAATAACAGGTGCTGCAGTGTTATCCATTATTAATGGTATATTATATTTTCTTCCAATGTCAGAAACCTCCTGTATTGGAAACACTCTTAGATATGGATTTGGAAGAGTTTCACCATAAAAAGCTCTAGTTTTGTCATCTATTAACTTTTCAAAATTTTCTGGATTGCTTGGATCTGCATATCTTATTTCTACACCGAGTTTACTAAGTGTATGTGTGAATAAAGATACTGTTCCTCCATAAAGATCAGTGGAGCTGACTATATTATCACCAGCTTGAGCAACGTTTAGCACAGCAAAAGTTGAAGCTGTTTGTCCTGATGATACTGTTAGGCAAGCAAGTCCACCCTCTAGTGCTGCTACTCTTTTTTCCAGCACATCATTTGTTGGATTCATAATACGAGTATAAATATTTCCAAACTCTTTTAGAGCGAAGAGATTTGCAGCATGCTCTGTATTATTAAATTGGTAGGAAGTTGTTCTATAAATTGGAACAGCAACAGCATTCGTCGCTGGATCGCACCTGTAGTCACCACCATGTATAGCTATGGTTTCTGGATTATTTCTTTTTTTACTCATTTTACTCCTTTTTTAGTGCTTTAACTTTATGTAAGGCGCACAATACAGTTCAAATGCCTACCGATTTGCTATGTTGTGAATAATTCCTTTTTAGCAGTTATATGCCCGCAATAGGATCAAATCGGCAGACACTTTTTAGCATATAAGCTATATTATTCAAGCTAAATATAAAATTGACTTTGTAATTATTAATAGTATTAATCCTCGCACAATGACAAAATTCACTAAAAAAGACCAATTAAATTCATCTTGGTATGAAATAGATGCAAAAAATGCTGTAGTTGGAAGATTAGCAACTGTTGTATCTAATATTATCAGAGGAAAAAATAAAACCACATATACTCCACATATGGATGATGGTGATTTTGTTGTAGTTAAAAATATTGAACAAGCAAAATTTACTGGAAAAAAATTTCAAGATAAAAAATATTACAGACATACTGGTCACCCTGGAGGAATTAAAGTTACTACACCAGAAAAACTCCATGAAAAAAAACCTGGAGAAACTTTAAAAATGGCAGTTAAAAGAATGTTGCCAGGTGGAGTTTTAGGAAGAAAGCAACTAACAAAATTAAAAATTTATTCAGGAAATGATCACCCACACAGTGCTCAAAATCCTAAAGTTATCGAGTTAGATAAACTTAATAGTAAAAATATAGCTAGAAATTAATATGGAAAATACTCAAACAGCTTCAAAATCTCCTAAGTTAAAACTAGACTTTAAGGATAGTAAATACGCAACTGGAAGAAGAAAAACTTCAATTGCAAAAGTTTGGTTAAAAAAAGGATCTGGTAAAATTTATGTAAATGGTAAATTATTTAGTGATTATTTTGCTGACGAAACTCATAAAATGCAAATTACGAGACCTTTTGAAATTATTAATCAGGCCACAGACTACGATGTTAGATGCAGTGTAAAGGGTGGAGGGCCTACAGGTCAAGCAGGTGCTATGGTGCATGGTATTTCAAAAGCTTTAATATTATTTGATGAAAATTTAAAAGCCACCTTAAAAACAGAGAAACTGACTACCAGAGACTCTAGGGCAGTTGAAAGAAAAAAACCTGGTAGAAGGAAAGCTAGAAGAAGCTTCCAATTCTCTAAAAGATAATTTTTTTTTAATTTTTAACTGTTATAATAAAAAATGCCTAAGCTTAATGCATTAGTTGCTGGATCAACAGGATATATTGGTGTTCAATTAATTAAATTATTAGTTAAACACAAGTATGTTAATATTAAACATCTTTGTGGTAATTCTTCAGTAGGTAAAAATATTTCACTATATGAAAAATCTCTATCTAAACATAAATTACCAAAAATTGTTAAGTTTAATAAGAAACTATTAAATAATATTCATATTATTTTTACAGCACTCCCAAATGGAGAAGCACATGATATATCAAAAAATTTAAGTAGCAATCAAACCCTAATTGATCTCGCTGCTGATTTTAGACTAGAAAAAGCTTCTGATTATTTGAAGTGGTATAAACAAAAACATCGAGCAACTAATTTAATTAAAAAAAGTATTTATTTGCTGCCTGAGATAAATAGAGAAAAGATTAAAAATTATAATATTATTTCATGCCCAGGATGTTATCCGACATCAATATTGCTACCCCTATTTCCTTTATTTAAGAAAAATTTAATTAAATTTAATAATATTATAATTGACTCAAAATCTGGTTATTCTGGTGCTGGTAGAGGAGTTCACAAAAAATATAAAAATAAAAACCTATACGAGTCTTTGAGTGCTTACGGAGTAGGTTTTCATCGTCACAATTCTGAAATAGATCAAATGTTAAGAAAATTTACTAAGAAAAAATTTCAATTTAGTTTCACTCCTCATTTATCACCAATGTTCAGAGGTATTCTAAGTACAATATATGTTGACTTAGAAAATAATATTTCACAAACACAAGTGCTAAAAACATTAAATAGTTTTTATAAAAAAGAGAGTTTTGTAAAAATATTAAAGTCTGACACGTTGTTGAGTACCAATGATGTAATAAATACTAATAATTGCTATATTTCTGTGTGCAAATCTAAATATAGCAATAAAATTATCATTTTATCTGCTATAGATAATTTAATTAAGGGTGGAGCAGGCCAGGCTGTACAAAATTTAAATAATAAATTTAATCTTCCTGAAAAGACAGGATTATTATGAAAAAATTTATGATAATTAATCAAAAAAAAAGTAAATATCTGGGTAAAAGTAAATGAGTAAATTAATAAATATTGCAGTAGTAGGACTTGGTCAAGTTGGTAATTATTTGCTAAATGAACTAAATACAAAAAAGAAGGATATTGAACTTAAGACAGGTAAGAAAATTAATGTGGTAGCGGTTTCTGCTCGAAATGTTAATAAAAAAAGAAAATTTAAAGTTAATAAAAAAATATTTTACAAAAATCCTTTAAAAATTTTTAAGAATAATAAAATTGATATATTATTTGAAGCAATAGGTTTGTCAGATGGCGTCTCTAAAAAAGTTGTAGAAACTGCTTTAAAAAATAAAATCCATGTTATTACACCTAATAAAGCTTTAATCTCAAAACACGGCAATGAGCTAGCAAAACTTGCAGAAAAGAATAAAGTTAATTTAGAATTTGAAGCATCAGTTGCTGGTGGTATTCCAATATTAAGATCTATTAAGGAAGGATTAGCGACAAATAAATTATCAAAAGTTTATGGAATTTTGAACGGTACTTCAAATTACATTTTATCAGAAATGGAAAATTCAAATGAAACTTTTGTAAATGTTTTAAAAAAAGCGCAGATGCTTGGTTATGCTGAACCTGGTAATCCCAAATTAGACCTAAATGGTTTTGATGCATTTGCTAAAGTTAGAATTTTATCTGCTTTAGCTTTTAGTAGTAAAATTTCAAAACATGAATGTCTAATGGAAGGAATAGAAAAAATTGAATTAAAAGATATTAAAATTTCGAACCAATTAGATTTAAGAATAAAGCTTCTAGGTATATCCGAGTTAAAAAATAATCAACTTTTTGAAACTGTTCACCCGTGTTTAGTTAGTAAAAAATCTTATATTGGTAATGTTAACGGTGTAATGAATGCAGTTATTCTTCAAGGAAAACCTGTTGGTGAAAGTATATTACAAGGGGAGGGGGCTGGACCTGGACCTACGTCTTCATCATTACTTTCTGATTTATTATCTATTTTGCGTGGAAATATAAAGAAACCTTTTGGTGTTAGTGTTTCAAAGCTTAAATCTTTAAAACCTTATAATGTAAAAAACTATATAAATTCTTTATATTTAAGGTTCGAGGTAAAAGATAAGCCTGGTGTATTATCTGAAATAACTAATCGTTTAGCTAAATACAAAATTTCAGTTAAGAGACTAATTCAGACACCTGATAAGAAAAACAATAAGGCAACAATTGTTATTATTACTCACAAAACAACTGAAAATAATATTCATAATTGCTTGTCTATTTTTAAAAAAAATAAAAATATTTTAAAAACACCAACATTAATAAGATTGCTTGGTTAATGGAAATTTATTTAAAACTTTTTGAAGTTTTATTTCCAGTCTTCCTAATAGTTGGACTTGGATATCATTTGGGTAAAAAAAATCCTGATTTTGATACATCATTTATAACAACATATGCTGGTAATTTTGGAACACCAGCTCTTGTTATTTTTGCTATCACAGCAGGTGGTGTTACTTTTGACGTATTTAAGGAGTATTTTGGTTATTCAATTATTTTATTAAGTTTGTTTGGTGTTGTTGGGCTAATATTCCTAGTACTCATGAAAAAAGACTATATTCGAGAATTACCCACTTTTATTTTACCAAATACTGGAAATATGGGTATACCTATATGCTTATTTGCTTATGGTGAATTAGGTATGGGTATAGCTGCTGCAATATCCTCTTTAATTGTTTTACTGCATTTTACACTTAATATATTTTTAGCAAAACGCGCTTTTGATTTTAAAACTATATTAAAAAGTCCATCTTTTTATGCAATTTTAATAACTGTACTCTTTTTATATTTTGAAATGCCGTTTCCTCAATTCGTATTAAATACTGTAATGCTTTTAGCTTACGGTATGATTGTAATGATACTTATGTCATTAGGTGTAGCTCTTACGCAAATGAAAGTATTTTCTTTTAAAGATGCATTAATAACTTCCTTTGGAAGAGTAATAATTGGACCTATTATTGGATTTGCTGTGATTAAATTTTTTAATTTATCTGGTATACCTGCTGGTGTTCTGTTAATTCAGTCATGTATGCCTAGTGCAATCTTATGTTATTTGATTGCGCATATGTATTCTCCAAAAGAAATTGTAGATAATATATCTAGCACAATTGTAATATCTACAATCATGTCATTATTTACTATTCCAATTACCTTATTCTTTGCTTTAAAATACTTCTATTAAGATATACCCTTCTTTTATGAAGGCTATAATTTTGAATGCGTCTGCTTGGATGATTGTTCCAGTAATGGATGCATTTGCTAAGTATTTAAGTTTTTCAATGGATGTTCTTCAAATTACATGGGCCAGATATTTTTTTACTGTAGTTTTTACATTATCTTTAATGATTATCTTTTATAGACAATCATTTGTATGGACAAAAAAACCAGCGCTACAATTAATTAGAGGGTTAATTTTTGTTTCTTCTACTTATTTATTCTTTTATGCAATATCAGAAATATCTCTTCCTAAAGCATTGACATTAGCTTTTGTTGCTCCAATTTGTGTTACAGCTTTATCCCCATTATTTTTAAATGAGAAAGTAGGGGTGAAAAGGTGGACAGCTGTATTGTTAGGATTTATTGGAACAATGATAGTAATAAGACCGGGTTTTATCGAGCTTAATTTCGCAACAATGGCCGCTTTAGGTTGTGGTATTTGTTATGGTTTTTATCTTATAATTACTAGGAAATTGAGTAGCTCAGATAATCCACTCTTAACACTTTTATTATCAGGTTTGATAGGAACTATAATATTAAGCTTATTTGTGCCTTCTATCTGGGTCAATCCTACATCAAATCAATGGATTTTAATGGCTTTAATCGGTCTCATAGCCTCTGTAACGCATCTTTTTCTCATATTATCTCTTACATACGCTGATGCATCTAAGTTAGCTCCTTTGGGCTATACAGAGATAATTACAAATATACTTATTAGTTACTTTTTCTTTCATGAATTGCCTGATAATTGGACTTATTTAGGTTTATTTATTATCGTTCTTAGTGGCCTTTATATTTCTAGAAGAGAATATTTACTAACTCATTCTAATTAATAGTAAACAAATAGTAACTAATATATAAAGTATTACTTTAATATATGCTATTAAACTATTGTAATTATTGTATTATTTTATTTTATATAATTTGACAAATTAGTATAAGGTTTGCTAATTATATAAAAATTAGTAGTTAATAACTATTATTTAAAATAGATAAAGGCAAAATTAGAAAATTTTATAGAAAATTAACAATAATAGTTAAAAGCATTTAATATCAATGGTTTTTTAAGCTGTATAATCACACAAATTCAAAATTTATATTTGGATAAGTGAGTAGGGGAATAAAAATTCATAAAATTCCTTTGAAATTTAAGTCTTAAATGAGCCATGATATTATTGAAAAGTAGAGCAATGCAGTTATAGAATATATGTTTTAAACGGCCATAGAGGTACTTTATTTTGGTTTGTTATGATATATAGTACAACTGAAGGGTGCAAAACACTATTTCCTCTAATATAGGCTTAAATATCTAAAAATTGTTGATTTTACTGGTGTTTTTGAACATAAAATAGCTCTAAAATACATCTAAATATCAACTTTTTCAGATCTCAATAAACGTAGCTTTGTCTTAATTCCACCTCTACCAGAGTATCCACCTGCATCTCCATCAGATCGAATTACTCTATGACATGGTATTTTAGGTGCATATGGGTTTTTTCCACATGCGTTAGCTACAGCACGGGATGATTTAGGATTTTTTATAGCAATAGCTACATCTTTATACGTTTTTACAGTACCTTTTGGTATAGTTTTAAGGTATTTCCAGACTTTTAATTGAAATTTTGTACCTTTCATTAATAAAAATTTAAAATAATAAAGCAAACTATAAAAAAAATAGCTAAAATAGAGAGATAGATCGTTTCTAAAGTTTTTCCTGTTTTTTTATACTGAATAAAGCTCAAAATTACAAAACCAATCGAAGTTATTAGAAAGTATATTGGTTCAATTACTCCATCTATGCCCATTTTTTAATTATATTTCATACTTTTTTAGCTCGCAACGTCTTTAATTGTCCTTGCTAATAATTAATTTTTAATTTGACATTAGAAAACTCTTGATATATTACTAGTGATAATTAATTGTTATCAATAGTAATAATATGACTGAACTAACTACAGACCTAAAATCACTTCATGAGGCAACTTTAAATAACCTCAAAAGCTCTAAAGCTAACAACACTCTAAGAGCTTATAAATCTGACTTTAAAGATTTTGGAGCTTTTTGTGCAAAACATGGATTAGATTCATTACCAACAGAGCCAAAAATAGTCTCTTTATATCTAACTCATCTCTCAAAAAACTCAAAAGTAAGTACTTTAAGACGAAGATTAGTTTCAATAAGTATGGTTCATAAGTTAAAAGGGCATTATCTAGACACTAAACATCCAATTATAGTTGAAAATTTAATGGGAATAAAAAGAGTTAAGGGCAGTATTCAAATAGGTAAAAAACCTATATTAATCAATCATTTAAAATTAATTATTAATGTAATAAATGAACAAAGAACTGATGAAATAAAAAAACTTAGAGATAAATCATTAATCTTAATTGGTTTTGGAGGTGGTTTTAGAAGAACCGAACTGGTTTCTATTGATTATGAGGATTTAGAATTTGTGAATGAAGGTCTCAAAATCATTATCAAAAAATCAAAAACTGATCAATTTGGAGAAGGAATGGTTAAAGGACTACCCTACTTCACTGATGATATTTACTGTCCCGTTACTAATTTAAAAAAATGGTTAAAAATTTCTAAAATTAATTCAGGACCAATATTTAGAAGATTTTCTAAAGGCTTATCATTAACTAATCAAAGATTAACTGATCAATCTGTAGTTTTATTAATTAAAGAATATTTGAACTTAGCTGGTATAGAAAATAAAAATTTTGCAGGTCATAGTTTGAGGTCAGGTTTTGCAACAGTAGCTGCTGAGTCTGGTGCCGATGAACGAAGTATAATGGCCATGACAGGTCATAAAACAACGCAAATGGTAAGAAGATATATTAGAGAAGCAAATATATTTAAAAATAATGCTTTGAATAAAATCAAAATCTAAATAGATATCCAATCTTTAGGCCAAAAATTTTCATTATTTGATGGGTTTAAATTAGAAGGTCTAATACAAATTTTATCTGAATTTTTGTTTAACCATGCTCCCCACCAATGGAACGAAGAAGGCCCTACAATAAAATGTTTAGCATATTGAAATAAATCGAAATCATTTATTACATTTTCATTAATTAGACGATATTTTTTTATAATTAACTTGTTTGATATTTGATCAAAATCTTTGTAATCATTTGTCCAAATAAAATACTGTGGATTTTGAACTTTTTTTTCAATAAAGTTTGTAGATCTATTTATATAATCAATAATTTGGTTAGTAAAAAAGTCAGATTTTTCTTTATTTTTAACAGTGTCTGTAAAATCAATTTGGTCTGAAAATCTATTTCTTCTTATATGAATAGAAATTGAATTATTATTACTTAATTGTTTTACTATAGAGTCTTTGTGATCAATTAATTCATTTTTAATTATAAAAAAGTTTGATAATTCATTTTTGTATTCTTTGAAATATTCGTAATTTTCAAAATTTCCTTTAACATAAATATTATCATAAAAATCTTTTGCTAAAAGATTAGTATAATTTTGTACTATTTTTGAATTATTTTTTTTTATCCATTTCTCTCTAAAAAAAAATTGTTTATTTGTAAATGTATCAATAAACATAAATAAGTTTCTTTTTATTCTTTTATGTAATTTATCGTAAATAAATTTATTTGGAGCATAATTTTGAATAATATTGAATGAGTCTAGGGCATATATTTGATGTTTTCTTAAAGTATTTTTTTTAAAAGAATAAGCACTCTTGTTATCAATAAAAAGTTCATAATTAAGTTTTTTAGACATAGAGTATGCATGAGCATACATAAATAACTGATTTCCTAAACCTTCTGCTATTTCTACAATAAGTTTCTTTTTCATCAAAATATTCTAGTTAAATAATATTTTATTTTACTGATTAACAAATCTTTAAAGTACGTAAAATTTTTAATTGGATCATTCAATGGACCATTATATGTAGTGCCTCTTTTTAAATAATGTTTATTAAAGAACTCAACTGTAAATTTCCATTTTAATAAAAAGGTTTTTTTTCCTTTATTTGGAGTTATTTTTTTATTTTTACGCGTTGTTAAAGATCCAAAATGATAAACTCGTGACAAAGACACGCCTTTAAAAATTCTAACATTTTCTAACCAAAGTTTCATGTTAAGATCAGGATCTGATGCAAAACCAGGATTAAATTCTTCACTAAAACCACCTATTTTGTTCCATAATTCAATGTGAATTAAATGGGGTGCCCAATGACTGCCCTGTAAGTTTCTAAAACTAAAATTTTTAAAATTATTCAAAAGCTTATTTTCATCAAATTCAGCAATATTTGATCCACAATCAAACTGAATATGTTGTGTGTCACCTTTAACACCACTCATATGAGATATGTGTGTCATTGATAAATAAAAATTTTTGTGATTAATATTTTTTACCTCATCATCAAGAATTAAGTCCCAATTTGGCAAAAAATACATATCATCGTGAGCATACAATATATAATTCGTGTTTACTTTTTTTGAAGCAATATTAACACCACTGCATAAACCTACATTTTTAGTTGTTTTTGTATATGTAATATTTTTTTTTAACAAAACACTTTCAGTATTTAGGTCATTACCATTAATGTGGACTATTATTTGATGTGAAAAATTAGAATTTTTTAAAATTGAATTAATACAAGTTTCTAAATATTCTGTATTTTCAAAAGTAGGTATTACTATAGAAAATTTGTTAGACATTTATATTCTTAATTTTATCAGTAAAAACTTCTCTTGATACGAATATTAAATCAGAATGTAGCCAGTTCACAAAATGATACCCTTTATCCAACATATATTTGTAAAGATCCGAATTTAAAATATTATTTATATTTTGATGATAATATTCTTCTTTTATTATTTTAGGTTCAATATATTCGATACTTAAAGCTCTAGGTTTATATTTACTTAAATCAAAACCTTTTAATACATTCAATTCATAACCTTCTACATCAATACTTACATAGTCTATTTGCTGATTATTAAATTTAGAATTTTCTATAATTTTATTTAAAGTTGATGTTTTTATATTTTTCTTTAAAATTGATTTACTACTTCTTTTAACGTCAAGTGTGTTTATTGCTGATCTTTCATGATGATAATACATCTCCTGCTCACCTATTTTATCTGATACACCAATTTGTAAATTATAATCATTAGGTCTATAAAAATTAAAAGATTCAATAAACGTATAATCCAAATCAATATTTATACCCTTCCAACCTTTTTTAAACAATTTATATGTATTATTGCCTATAAATGGATGATTACATCCTACATCAATATAAATCCCACTTTTTTTATTTTTAAACAATTCATCTATAATTAAATCCACAGAGTTACTTGAATATGATTTTTTAACTTTTTTAATTGATCTTATTTTTTGATTAAAAAAATAAAATAATTTAAAAATATTTAATCCTTTTGATAATAAAAATTTATTTTTTAATTTTTCATCAAATTTCATAAATAAGTTGGAATTAAATTAATACAAGGATGCATCTTTACCTAACGATATTTCCACAATATATTTTGTAGTTTTTAGTTCGTTGAATAATTTAAAATATTTTTTTCGTCCTGCTGCAGCTATGTTAGATCTTAAACGATCATTTTTTTTATAAAAATTAATCTTATCTGTTAGATCATTTATGTTTTCGTACATTACTATTTCATTTTTACTAAACATATCGTTTAGTTCTGTTTTTTTATCGACAAATGTTAACAACCCATTGCCCATTAAAGACGCAATTCTATTACTTGAGTAATGTTTTGTTGGAAGACCTCTGCTTAAATTTAATCCCATTTTTGAATTAATTAATGCTTTATAAAAATCGTTACCCCATATAGGTTCCTTATTGTGAAAACCATAAAAATCATAATCAATATTTTCTAATTTTTTTATGAGATTATTTAAAAAATGTATTCTCGAGTCATTTTTACCTTTTTTTAGAGTTGCTCTATTAACACCGTGACTCATTGCATAAAATAGGTCTTTAATTGGATTTTTTTTTGAAACATCAAAACACTCAATATTTTTATCAACCGGAATAAATAAGAAATGTAGATTTTTTATATTAATTTTTTGTTTTTTTAAAACACTTGGGTGAGTTGTAACAAAATTATGATCTACTATTTCTGAATATTTATTTATATTTTCTATATTTTTTTTTGAATAATTTAAGCTTTTCATAACTGGATCTTCGTTCCATTGAGAAATTATTAGGTTCTCATTTAAATTTTTGAATTCTTTAATTGTTTCAGTTGATATATTTTGAGTATGACCAAAAAAAATTAAATCAGGATTGTAATTTTTTGATGTATTAACTAAATAGTTTTGAAATTTGTCAATATTTTTTGCTTGAAATATATTTCTATTTTGCCTAATGAAATCGCGATCACTAATTTCTAGAACATCGTGTCCGTTTCTAATAAAACCATTTGTAAATTTCTTTCCCAAAGAAATATTGTAAAGTCTATGAAAATTTTTTTGTCCAGTATTATAGATATTTATAATTCTTAATTTATTTCTTATATAATTAAGGCTAAAATTTTGAATTAAACTATCTCTTATTCTATCAATAAATTCAGAATTACTTTTAACAAGATGCTTAATATTCTTAAAACCGTTATTTTGTATTTTTTTTCTTAAACTTGGATTTATAATTAATTTTTTTATTTCTTTATATAATTCCTTTGAATTTAATTTTTTTAAAATAATACAGTGATCTGTAGTTTCGGGTAACCCACCTCTATTTGATATAATAGTTGCGCATGCCCTTGAAGATGATTCGAGCGCAGTTCTACCAAAAGGTTCTTCCCACCTAGACGGCACAACAGCAATTTCAGATTTATTTAAAAAATTTAAAACTTCTTTATGTTTAAGAAAACCTAATTCTTTGTGATTTAGATGATTGATAACGGGTCTTTTTCTTTCCTCGTCTCCTATAGAATAGGCTTTCCATTCATCAAATTCATCTAGTATTCTAGTTATTGCATCTTTATAAATATCATAACCTTTTGAGGTGTTTAGCTTACCAACAAATGTAATTTTTTTGTCTTTTTTATTTTTCTTTATTATTTTGTGGATGCTTGGGTAAACAATTTCCGTTTTATCTGAAAGTTTTTTATCTAAATCTATAAAAAATCTATCTTGGACCCATTTACTCACAAATACTATCTTATCTAAACCAATTAGTAAATTTAATCTCTCATTTGAAGTCTTTGATCCGTTCATTGATAGTGGATCATTATGGAAATATAAAATATATTTTGAATTTACTTCTTTTTTTAAAAAATTAAATATTAATGGTCTATTGTGTATTTCAATAATATCAAAATTTTCATCTTTAATCTTATGTATTATATTTTTGCAATATTGTTTGGTTGTACTCGATAGTTTAGACTTAAGATTGCTTATATTAATATTTATATAATTTTTTGTTAGATAATCTTTTCCAATAGTATTACCAAAGATATAATTTGTATTTTGATATTTAGAATATTTAAAAAAATCACAAACCCATATTGCTGCTGCCTGTGCTTTAGAATAAGTATAATTTTCTTTATATGGAAGTATAGTTGCTATTTTCATATATAACTTATTCTAACTCTTTTAATATGGATAACCTTTTTTTTCTATCTTTTTTCAGGTAATATTCAAACGATAATGCTTTAGATTTTGATAAAAATCTTTTTTTGTAAATTATTTTCCATTTGTAACCTCTGGTAGCTTTTGCTCCTTTTGAAGAATTGTGCTTTTTTAATCTTGAAATTACGTTTGTAGTGTAACCAACATATGTTTTATTGATATACCCGTCTATTGTTTTAAGGATATATACATAGTGATACATTATTTTGGCGGTCCCTAGGGGAATCGAACCCCTCTTTCGAGGATGAAAACCACGTGTCCTAACCGATAGACGAAGGGACCGAATTGCTGTTTTTTATGGTAAATTCAAGAATTAATCAAGCTTATCATTACAAATTTTTTTTAGTTTTATCACTTTTTTAAGACCAGATGTTTTATGTGTTACTAATGTCTCTGAAATGAATTCATTGCCCTGAATTTCAATACCTGCAACTAAATCACCGGAAGTAATACCTGTTGCGCAAAAAATAGAATCACCTGTAACTATTTCATTTAACTCATATTTTTTTGTTAAATCATTTATTCCCATTTTTTTTGCCCTTGTTTTATCCTCTTCTGTTTCAAACAAAAACCTACCTTGAAAACTACAATTGAATGCATCCAAAGCAGCTGCTGCGAGCACACCCTCGGGCCCGCCACCAATTCCCAAAAAAATATCAACATTATATTTTTCCTCAGTAACTAGTAAGGCTCCAGATACGTCACCATCTGAAATTAATTTGAGATTAACTTTTAATTTTTTTAGTTCTTCTATAATTTTTTTATGTCTTGGCCTGTCAAGAATACATGCAGTTAAATTTTCTGGATTTTTATTTAAATAATCGCTAAGGTTAGAAATATTTTGCTTTACTGTAAAATCTAAATCAATAATGTTCTTTTCTTTAATCTTAGTTGAAATTTTTTCCATATAAGTTTCGGGTGCTTTGAACAAATTATTTTTTTCAGCAATAGCTATCACTGATAATGCACCTGGTAAATTATTTGCAGCAAAATTGGTACCTTCTAAAGGGTCAACAGCTATATCAAATTCTGGACCTTTTTTAGTTCCTAATTTTTCTCCAATATATAGCATCGGCGCCTCATCTAATTCACCCTCACCTATTACTACTTCTCCTTGAAAATTAATTTTATTTAAACCACTTCTCATTGAGTCAACTGCAGCCTTATCAGCAGAAATTTTATCTTTTTTTCCAACTAAATATGATGACGCTAAAGCTGCTTTATTAGTAACATCAATAAATTGATCTATAAATTTTTTATCAATTGTCATTAAACTTGTTCATCAATTAAATCTTCTTGATTTATCTTAGATTCAAATTCTCTTAGACGTTTATATACACTTGCAAGTTCTATAATTGTAGGCCATGCTTTTAATATGTATTGCATTGACCCTTCTACTCTACCAAATGCTCTTATTATTTGCTGCATTACACCAAGAGTTACTGCACCAGCTACTATAGCAGGTGCTAAAAAAACATATGCTGATAAAACGTTTGCCTGCAGATAGGCTATTCTTCCAATATTAAAATACAAATATCTAATATAGCTTAAAAAATGAATATTTCTTACTCCATCGAACAATTCTTCGATAGTTTTTGGTCTTATTGTTCCATCGTCTTCTGCTATTACTAGAATTTTTCTATAGGCCGCTTCCTTTTTTTGTAGATCATATTCAACACCAACTAATCTTAAGATTAAACCAAGTAAAATTAGAAAAATCGTTCCTCCAACCGACCAAATTAAAGCACCTACTATTAATCCATAATCCCAATCACCAAAAAAGAATATTGGTATACCGATACTTAATCCAAATAAGATAGGCATAAATTCTACAAGTATCATTAAAGCTTCAATTAAACTTGTACCTAAAGATTCCATTATTCTAGAAAATTTAATTGTATCTTCTTGAACTCTTTGGGCAGCTCCTTCAATTTTTCGAGCTTTATCATAAACACTATGATACCATTCCACCATAGCTGTTCTCCATCTAAACAAATAGTGTGAAGTAAAAAAACTGACTATTACAGCAACACCAACATACATTGCAGCCAATATAATGAATGACAACAGGCTTGCCCAATACTCTTCTATAGTAATTGAATTTGGAGCACTTAAGGCTTTTTGAATCATGTCGTAAAATTCACCAAACCACTCATTTATTTTAACATCAATTTTAACCTGTATCCAAAGTGATGATAAAATAATTGCCGAACCAAACCATGACCATAAAAACCAGTTTCGTTGTGTAAAAAATCTAAACATTATTTACTTTAAAAAATTGTCAGCATACGATTTCTTCACTGTTTTTCTTTTACGAGGTTCAATTAATTCAAAGTCTATTTTCTTCTTTTTTGCATAATTAATTGCTAATTCTTTTGAAGAAAATTCTAATTTTAACTCTGTATAAGTATCAGATGAACTCTCCCAGCCCATTAAAGGGTTTTTTGTTGGATCTTTTGTTTTAAATTCTAAAATCCATTTATCGTTTTTTGCCAATCCAGATTGCATTGGATTTTTATTTGGAATGTAAATAACAGCTTTTTTCATAAAAGATGGTCGGAGTGGCAGGATTCGAACCTGCGACCCTCTGGTCCCAAACCAGATGCGCTACCAGGCTGCGCTACACTCCGATCCGAGTACTAATACAGCAGTTATTGATAATTTCAATGTATAAAGAGCCCAAAATTAAAAGAAATTTGATTAAAATCTGGTATATAACGAAGCATGATAATTACTTGTCCAAATTGTAACAAACAATTCAAAATTGATAATTCTTTAATACCAGATGAAGGAAGAGATTTGCAATGTGGATCATGTAGTCATATTTGGTTTTATAAAATCGAAGAAAAAAATAATGAAATATTAGAGTTAAAACAAGAAATTGCCAGTGAAGAAATTGAAATAAAAGCTAAAAATGAAAATAAAAAGGAGAAAATAGAAGAAAAAAAACAACAAGAAGAAATAGTTAAAAAAAAAGGTGAAAATAAGGGGATTAAGTTTTTTTCTTATTTAATAGTATTTATTATATCTTTTGTAGCATTAATTATCTTGCTTGATACTCTTAAAATCCCGCTAATAAATGTGTTTCCTAGATTAGAAATTATATTATTTAACTTATTTGAAACATTGCATGATATTAAACTTTTTATTATAGACCTAGTTTAATTTTTTATGATTAATTATATATCTAAACCTTTTAGATGGTTTTTCAAATTAGAAGCTGCAAGTGGTCTTGTACTTTTATTTGCTGCAATAATTGCATTATTTATAAGTAATTCTGAGCTGGCAGATTTATATTTTGCTACTCTAAACAAATATTTATTTATAGGTATTAATAATTTTGGATTAAAATTATCAGTATTACACTGGATCAATGATGCCTTGATGGCAATTTTCTTTTTCTTTGTTACTTTAGAAATTAAAAGAGAATTTTTACAAGGTGAGCTTTCAAATATTAAGCAAGCTTTATTACCAATAATAGCTGCTGTTGGAGGAATGTTAGTTCCAGCATTATTTTATGTTTTCATAAACTTGGGTGATAGTGAAACTTTAAATGGATGGGCTATTCCCTCAGCTACTGATATTGCTTTTTCTTTAGGAGTTTTATCTTTGTTGGGTAAAAGAGTTCCTTTATCTTTAAAAGTATTTTTAACTGCACTAGCTATAATTGATGATTTAGGAGCAATATTAATTATCGCTCTATTCTACTCCGGAGATTTGAGCATTAAATATTTAACTCTAATGTTATTAGCTTTTATTGTTTTGATATTAATTAACAAATTTAATATAAAAAAATTTCTACCTTATTTGGTAGTAGGACTTTTCCTCTGGGATTTTACGCATAACTCAGGTATTCATGCTACTATTGCTGGAGTTTTGTTGGCTATGACAATTCCTCATAGAAAAAAAGAAAAAGATTTTTCTTTGTTAATAAAAATTGAACATGCGATTAGTCCATATGTTGCCTTTGGAATAATGCCTTTATTTGCATTTGCAAATGCCGGAGTATCTTTAGAAGGTTTATCATTTACTTCGTTACTAGATAAGGTTCCTCTAGGCATCGTGCTAGGACTATTCATGGGTAAACAATTAGGTGTTTTTGTGTTCTCTTATATATCAATAAAATTGAAGGTAGCTCAAATGCCAAGCGATACAAGTTGGTATAATTTTTATGGTGTAGGAGTTCTTACTGGAATTGGTTTCACAATGAGTTTATTCGTAGGAAACTTAGCTTTTGCTGAAAACATGCAATATATGGATGGTGTAAAAATAGGTGTGCTAACTGGGTCACTATTGTCAACTTTATTTGGTTATTTTTTGATATTGCTAACCCCAAACAAACCTAGCAAATGAAAAAAGGAATATTATTATTATCCTTAATTATGTTTTTTTTTAAAACATCAACATCTGCAAACTATGAAAAAAAATTTTATGATTTCAGTATAGAAAGTATAACTGGTGAGATAATAAATTTTAAAGATTACAAAAATAAAGTTATTTTGGTTGTGAATACAGCAAGTTATTGCGGGTTCACAAAACAATATAATGAATTACAGGAGTTATGGGATTTATACAAAGAAAAAGGTTTAATTGTTCTTGGTGTCCCATCTAATTCATTTAATCAAGAAAAAAACAATAATGCAGATATAAAAGAATTCTGTGAAATAAATTTTAATATTGACTTTCCACTAGCAACTATAACAGAAGTTAAAGGTAAAAATGCTCATGAAGTTTTTAAATGGGCAAAAGAAAATCATGGAAAATCAGCTGTTCCAAAGTGGAATTTTCATAAAATTTTAATTAATAAGGAAGGCAAGATAGAAGACACCTTTGCATCAATTACAAAACCAACTTCAAAAAAGTTAATTAAAACTATAGAAGATATTTTATAAATTTACAGTTAATCCATCATGTGCTGGAGTAACATTTTTAGGCAACATTTTTTTTAGTACTTTATAATCCAATACTGGTGATAAATTTGTAAGGATAGCTTTTTTTGGTTTAAACTGTTTAATTAAATCTAAAGAAGTTTCTAAATTGAAATGTGAGGGATGGAAATTATACCACAAGCAATCAATAATTAAATATTCGAGATTTTTAAAATATTTGTAATCTTTATTATAAATTTTACTCACATCACTTATGTAAGCGAGTTTTTTACTAATAATAAAGCAATTTGATTTAACTTTTCCATGATCAACCTTAATTGATTGAATATGAATTTTTTTCTTATTATTTTCTGTAATTATATATTTTGGCAACTTATGTAATTTTAGAGTCGCTGGATATTCTTTTGAATAGCTTTTAAATATATAGGAAAATGTATTTTTAAGATAATTAGATGTATATTTATCGGCATAAACATCAACTTGTTTTCTACTATTGATATAAAATGATCTTAAATCGTTAATGCCATGTGTCTGGTCACCATGCATATGAGAATATAATACTTTGTTAATTTTTTTTATTTTATGTCTTAAAAGTTGTTGTCGTAAATCAGGAGATGTATCTATAAGAATATTTTCATTAGTAGTTTTTATTAAAGCTGAACATCTTGTTCTATAATTCTTTTTATTATTAGGATCACAATTTCCAAAAAAACCGTCTGGTCTTGGTACACCCATTGAACTTCCACATCCTAAAATAATAAATTTCATTAATTTCAATTAAAAAAAAGTTTATTAAAGTTTTCTGTAGTTATTTTAATAAGATCTTCTTTAGATAAATTTTTAATTTCAGCTAATTTTGCAGCAGTAAAATCAATAAATGATGGTTCATTTTTTTTTCCTCTTTTGGGAACAGGCGCTAAAAAAGGACTATCTGTCTCAATTAGGATATTATCAATTGGAATAGATTTGAAAGTATTTTGCAAATCTATTGAATTTTTAAAAGTAATGATGCCACTTGCTGAAAAGAATGAATTTAAATTCATTAATTTTTTTGAAAATTCTTTTGATCCAGTAAAACAATGCATCAAAATTTTAAGGTTTTCACTTTTATATTCATTTAAAATCTCAAAAGTCTCTTTTTCAGCCTCTCTTGAATGCACAATTAACGGAATATTGGTTTTTATAGATGCATCTATATGCTCTCTAAAACTTGCTATCTGCTTGTCTTTTTCACTATTATTGTAATAAAAATCTAAACCAGTTTCTCCAATACCAATAATTTTAGAATTTTCATTCAGACTTTCAATTATTTGTTTTGAGGTAACGATATTTTTGGAGCTTTCATGAGGATGAATACCAATAGTACCATAGATCATTTCATCTTTATTAATTAATTCTTTTACTCTAGAAAAACTTTCAAGCGAGGTTGAGATAGTTAATAATTTTTCTATACCTACTTCTTTTGATCTTTTTATTACGTTAGATAAGTCACTTAATAATGGTTCATGATCTAGATGGCAGTGTGAATCAATCATTGTTTTTTTCTATTTTTTTAAAAAGTATGTCTATTTTATTTATATCATTACCTTTTTTTAAATAATCATTATTAGATACAGTGTATAACTTTATATCTTTTTCTTTAATATTAAAAATCCTTAATGCCTTTAGAGAGGATTCAGGAATAATCGGATATAATAAAAAACTTATTTTTCTGACAATTTCCAATGTAGTATAAACAATAGTATTTAATCTAATTATATCGTCTTTCTTTTTCCATGGTTCTTGATCATTAAAATATTTGTTAGCTTCAAAAAGTGAATTAACAATATAATCGATATAAAAATTAATATTTTGATTGTCAATTTGAGACCTAATATTATCTAGATTATCTTTATACTTATTTAATATTAATAAATCCTCATCATTAAATTTAACTTCTAATGGAATTTTTCCTTCACAATTTTTTATTGCAAAAGCAGTTACACGCTGACATAAATTTCCATAATTGTTGGCTAGATCACTATTAATACAATCTTCTAGTCTTTCTTGAGAAATATTTCCATCATTGCCAAAAGAAACTTCTTTAATTAAATAGTATCTTAAAGGATCTAGACCATACTCCTTAATTATTTCAAGTGGATCAAGAATATTTCCTTTAGATTTAGACATTTTTTCTTCCCCTGATAATATCCATCCATGCCCATAAACTCTATTTGGTAAATCAATTTTTGCTGCTAATAAAAAAGCAGGCCAATAAACAGCATGAAATCTAAGTATATCTTTTCCGATTAAATGCATCGATGCTGGCCAAAATTTTTTAAACAAATCATCATCTTTATTTGGATAATTTAATGCACTTAAATAATTTGTTAAAGCATCGAGCCAAACATATATCACATGGTTTTTATTATTTGGAACAGGTATACCCCATGAAAAACTTTTTCTACTTACAGAAAGGTCCTTTAAACCACTCTTTACAAAGCTAATAACCTCATTTTTTCTAGATTGTGGAGAAATGAAATCTGGATTAGTTTCATAATGGGCTAATAACGGTTTTTCCCATTTTGAAAGTCTAAAAAAGTAGGATTCCTCTTCAATCCATTCAACAGGAGATTTTGAGGATATAGATATTTTTTTTCCATCTACTTCCTCAATTTCGTCTTCATTATAAAAGGCTTCATCTGAGACTGAATACCATCCTGAATAATTTGATAGGTATATATCATCGTTTTTCTCAAGTTCTTTCCAAAGATGTTGAACTGTTTTTTTATGTCTAGCTTCTGTAGTTCTTATAAAATCAGTATTTGATAAATTCAAAGTATCAGAAAGATCTCTAAAGGTTTGGCTAATTTGATCACAAAATATTTGAGGCTCCTTCCCTGCTTTTTCTGCAGATCTTTGAATTTTTAAACCATGCTCGTCTGTACCTGTAAGAAAATGAACTTGATAATCATCAATTATTTTAAATCTTGCAAAAAAATCTGCGATAATACTTGAATATGCATGACCCATATGTGGTTTAGCTGAGGGGTAGTATATAGGTGTGGTGATGTAAAAAGTTTTATCCATTTAGTATTTTATCCTCAAATTCCATAAATAACGTTTCCTCATCTAAATTATAAATTTTAGTATTATTAATTTTCTCTAAAAAATAATGGTATGACTTTAGTAAACTAATATTTTTACTAGATATATTATTTCTGAAATAAAGTTCAATAAAAGAATAAATGATTTCAATTATTGATTTATCTTTTTTATAAATTTTATCTTTTATCAGAGTTGTTAGAGTTGTATTTAAATCAAAATTAACAAGATCTAAATTATATTCTTGTGATAACTTAATTAATTTAAACAACTTTCCGGGAGTAGAATAATAATCAAATAATTTATCATTTATAATAATATTTATGTCATCGTTTAGCAATTGATTAACAATTCTAATAGACTGATCTTTTGTTAAAAAAACTTTGAAATTCAAACATCTCGATTTAAGAGTTGGTATTAATCTTTTATTATTATTTATTAAAATAAAATTTACATTTTCATTAGGTTCTTCCAAAATTTTTAACAAAGCGTTTATAGAGTTTAAGTTTAATAATTCAATATTATCAATTAAAACAAATCTTTTTTTCTTATTAAATGAAGATTTATTTAGGTTTATTATCAATTCTCTAATTTGATTTATATCAATATTTTTCTTGTCTTCCAGAACATCGATTAGGTGAAAGTTTGGGTTAGATTTATTTTGTATCAGCTTATATGATTTATTATCAGAGTTAATTATATTATTTTCATAGTCATAAGAGTGTTCTTCATTTTCTGACAATACTAAATTAATTAAATGATATGCTAATGTTGATTTTCCAATACCTTTTTCACCAGATAAAAGAATTTTATTTGGCAAATTATCGTTTTTATATAATTTATATAGTCGATTGAAAATTTCTTTGTGCTCAAATAAATTTATTTGAGTTGAGGGATTTAAATTCATTTAATTAATTTTTTAAGTTGATTTAAAATTAAATCTTCATTTTTTTTAATATCTAAATTTGAATCAATTATTTTGTAAGATTTTTTGTAAGATTTAGCTAATTTTAAAAAACCTTTTTGAACTTTATTATAAAAATTAATATCAAATTGGTCATATCGATTTAGAGATTTTCTTTTTTTTAATCTTTGAAAAAGATTTTTTTTATTTACTATGTTGAGAAAAGTAAAATTTACTTTAATTTTTTTTAATAAAAATTTATTGATGATATTTATAATTTTTAAATCAACACCCATACCATAGTGCTGATATGCAATGGTTGAGTCTGTGAATCTATCTATTAAAATAATCTTTTTTTTATAAAATTTTTTTATTAGATTTATGTTTTCACTACGTGCAGCTAAATACAAAAGTAAATCGGTATGAATATTAAAATTAGATTTTTTATTTAAAATTAATCTTCTTATTTTTTCTGAGTTAAGACTTCCGCCAGGTTCTCTTATCTTTATATAACTAACTTTTTTCTTATCTAAATATTTAGATATTTTATTAATATGGTGGCTTTTACCACTGCCCTCTATACCTTCAAAGACAATAATCGGTTTTTTAGACATCACCCCAAATTAAGTAATTAATTGATTTTATTAACCTCGTAAAAAAATTAACTTTTTTAATTTCTTTAGATGAAAGCAAATCATACTCTCCTACTAGCTCTTGATCATAAACAACTCTTAGAGTTGCTATTTTTTGGTCTTTTTTAATTGGTGCTTCAACTGGACCATCATACTTAACAACAACTTTTAAAAGTTTTTTTTTTGCTTTTTTTATTGTTTTATAAATATCTTCATTTGTGTATGCTTCAACATAGTTCTCTTTTCCTAACCAAACATCAATTTTATGAAATGGTTTATTGGCTTTAGCTATTTCAACAAGATCATAGTTGGTAAGACCGAATGTAAGTAATTTTGTACTTTCTTTAGATCTAGCATTTTTTGAATTAAAACCACTTCCAACTGCAATTAATCTTCTTCCATTTCTATCAATTGATGATGCTAAAGAATATTTTTCTACAGCTAAATAACCAGTTTTTATTCCATCTGCTCCAAGATTTTTATAAAGCAAAGGATTTCTATTTCCTTGAGTTATTGGGTCACCTCCTGTTCTGTCCCATGTAAATTCTTTTTCAGCAAACATTTTGTAAAATTTAGGATGTTCTTTAATTAAGTATTTAGACATTTTTAAAATATCTCTAACAGTTGAGTAATTATCGGGGTCATTTATTCCTGATGAATTTGAAAAATTTGTATTTTCCATCCCTAATTCTTTCGCCTTAGCAGTCATTAAAATTGCAAATTCTTCTTCAGTACCAGCTATACCTTCAGCTAATGCAACACATGCATCATTACCAGAAGCAATAATAATGCCTCTCAATAAATTTTCTACAGAAACCTCATCACCTACCATTATAAACATCGATGAATATCCAGATGTGGATAATCTCCATGCTCTCTCAGATATTATAAATTTTTCATCTAAACCAAGATCACCTGATTTTATTAGATCAAAAGCAATAATTGCTGTCATTATTTTTGTCATAGAAGCTGGATAAATAGAAATGTCTGGCTCCTTTTCATAAAGAATTTCCCCAGAATGATAATCTTGTAATATTGCGGTTCTTGCCTTTACATCAAAATTAGCTTTTGAAATATTTTCAAATGAAAAACTAAAAACAATTACAATTAATAATACCCTAAACATTCTTTAATATTTCTATATTTTCAAAATTTAATACTTTTATTTCATTAAATGATTTTTCTAGTTTTTTTATATCATTAAATGGACCCAATAATACCCTATATTTAGTTTTAGATAATTTCTTAATTACAGATTTTTTTATATTTGTCTCTTCTTTTATTCTATTAACCATATTTTCTGCTGAGTCTTTGTAATAAAAATCTGCAATCTTAATTGAATATAAAAATTTATGTTTTTTTACTTTAACTTTTTTATCTTTTTCTTTACCTAGATTATCTATGGTAATTCCGTCAACAGGAGCTTTTTCAGCTACGTTTTTTTCTTCATCAAAAGTCTTTGCTTTTTTAGCTACGAATGTTGAATTTTTTGAGATTAAAATAAGATCAACATACGGTTCTTTAGGGTCAAGAGAAATCTCCTCAGCAATACGTTGCGTAATTACAGAGTTATAAAAAGAGGAGAATTTAACATTATTAGAGATTACTTCTGCTATAATTGATTTATTATTTACAGGATTGGTAATTTTAACAAACGAATTTTTTTTTATTTTATTATGGAAAATTAAAAGAGATCTATTATCAATTTTTTTAGATATTTTTTTCCCTTTTTTTAATTGATCATCGTAAATTAAAGCAAATCCAGTATTACTGTACTTTTGATCACTAATATAAGCTAAGGATTTATTATTTTGATCAAATTGATTACAGGCATGTAAAAAAAATATAGAAATAATTAATACTATTTTCTTAAAGTTCATTTTTAAATTTATCTTTCAATGTACAAACAGCTAAAGCAAATCGCAAAGACCTATTCCATTTTAATATTATCTCATAGTTATCAAACACAATGTAAGCTGGATTTAAAGTTTCGGCATCTGGTATAATATCTTTATCTGGTGTTATAATCGCTACCTTTAAAGAGTTATACTTGCTATCTATTTGATCATTATTTTTGATATATTTTCTAAAATATTTCAACTTTTTTTTATCATGAAGTTTTTTTGCAGAGATGTTTAGATATTTACTTGGTATATTGTCTAATAAATCAATTCTATAAAAACAAGGAGTTTCACTTTTCCAACCTATTTTATTTAAATAATTTGATGCTGAAGCATAAGCATCATTATTGTTTTTTAAATCTATATATCCGTTTCCATCATAGTCAATTGCATAATTTTTCATTGTAGATGGCATAAATTGAAAAAATCCAAAAGCACCTGCCCAAGATCCATATAATGTTTTATAATCTATTTGTTCGTCTTCTATTAATCGTAAAAGTATTAATAATTCATTTGTAAAAAATTCTGATCTTCTTTTATCAAAACTTAAAGTTGCTAAAGAAGACAAAATATCCATTTTACCAACATAAGTTCCGAAATTAGTTTCTATTCCCATTAAAGCTAATAGTAGCTCTCTATCTATACTAAATTTGTTTTCAACAGCGTTTATTAATTTTGAATTTTTTTCATAGAATTTTTTTCCTAAGGAAACTTTTTTTGAGGATGTTCTTTTTGAAATATAAGTTTTAGTATCCTCATAAAATTCAGGTTGATATCTGTCATATTTTATTACATCTGATAAAAATTTAGTATTAGTTATAACCCTATCAAACGTATTTTCTGAAATGTTATTTTCTAAAGCTATTTTTTTAAAATCTAATTTCCAATTTTCAAATTCTTTATTAATATCAGCAAATGAATAATTAATAAAAATTAAAATAAAAAATAAAAAAAAATTAATTAGTTTCATGTAAGTCTTTCAAATATATAATTACAGCAATCCAAATAAAAATAAAACTAACTAATTTTGTTATTGAAAAAGGCTCGTTATAATAAAAATAGCCTAATAAAAACTGAAATGTAGGAGTTATATAAAATATCATACCAGTTGGTCCTAAACCACATAGTTCAACACCTCTAACATATAAAAATAAAGGTATAACAGTCATAGGTCCAGCAAGATAAATAAATAGCATCAATGATGGATCTGATAATTGAAAATCATTATATCCATTACTTGCTATCAAATAAAAAGCTACCAATGCAAACGGTAATATAAATAAACTCTCGATAAGAAGGCCTACATCAGTATCAACGTTAATCTTTTTTCTAACGAGATTATAAAAACCCCAACTTAAAGCAACAATTAAACCAACCCAAGGCAATGATCTTATACTTACAATTATTAAAAAAAGGATAGATAGAATAACTAATAGAATTGAAAAGACTCTTTTTTTGTTAAGTTTCTCTTTAAAAAAAAGATAACCGAGCATTACGCTTAAAATAGGCATAATAAAATACCCAAAACTTGCATCTATAATTCTGTTTGTTGCTATAGCATATATCCATACACCCCAATTTATAAAAATTAAAAAACCTGAGATAAATAAATAAAATAAATTCGATTTATTTTTTACAATTTTAAAAAAAATACTCCATTTAGAGAATAAAAAAGTAGTAAGAATTAAAGTGAAGGCTGTCCATAAACATCTATGAACTACTAATTCGATATGTCCGATATAAGAAATATATTTAAAATAAATTACGCCAAAAAATCCCCACCAAAAAGATCCAAATCCAGCAAGTAATAAGCCTTTATTAAATTCTTTGTTCATAGGAAACCATGATGCTCACAATTTATAAGTTTATTAGACTATTTTATGGTTGAATTAAATAATTATAATTATAAAACCTTGCTCACGGAGAGATGGCTGAGCGGTTGAAAGCACCGGTCTTGAAAACCGGCAAAGGGGCAACTCTTTCCTGGGTTCGAATCCCAGTCTCTCCGCCATCATTTTTGAGTATAATCAAAATTTTTATATAATAGATTAATATTATTATTTTCAAATTCAAAATCGGTTTTAAAACCATTGTAAAAATTATACAAATTCGTGTCATCAATATTCAGCAGTTTCTCTAAATCAAGAAGATCATTTTCTTTTAAATTATTTATATATTTTTTTGTAAATGCACCTAAAAGATTATCCATTTCTTTTGTACCTCTATAATTAGATCGGTATATAATCTTTTTTTTTAATTCATCTATGTTGATCATAATAATTAGAATATATTAGTTGTTAATGAATAATAAAACAAATTATGAATATTTATTGTCAGATTTAAGTTCTTTAAAAGGTGTAGGATCTAAAACAAAAAATTTATTAAAAAAGAAAAGTATTAATAATTTATTTGATTTACTTTGGAAACTTCCGAAATCTTATACAGATAGAAGTATGTCATCAAAAATTCATGATTTAAAAGTTGGTGAAACACAAACAGTTACAATAATTCCTCAAAAATATAGCTTCCCAAGAGTAAGAAAATTGCCTAACAGGGTTATATGTACTGATGAGACAGGCGAAATAGATTGTGTTTTTTTTAATAGTTACGAAGGATATATTAAAAAGATTCTTCCATTAGGAAAAGAAATAACTGTAAGTGGTAAAATAGGATATTTTAGAAATAAATACCAAATTACAAATCCAAAATACATATCTGAAAACTCAGCTTTAATTAAACAAGTACATAACAAATACTCTTTAACTGATGGTGTTTCTGAAAAAATATATAATAAAATTTTAAATCAAATCATAAGCAATTTGCCAGATTTTAGTGAGTGGCATTCTAAAGATATTATGTCAAAATTTCAAAATATAAGTTGGAATAAATCAATTAAAGAATTACATAAACCTGAAAATATTGGAAATTATAAATCAAATTTTTATCAAAGGCTCGCTTATGATGAAATATTTTCAACATTTCTAGTAAATTCAGAAATAAGAAAAAAAATAAAGAGATTTAAGAAAAAAAATAAAATAATAAATATAAGTAAACAGAATTCTTTAATAAAAAATTTAGATTTTATCTTAACAAATGACCAGAACAAATCTTTAAATGAAATTAATAAAGATTTGAGCTCATCAAACAAAATGTTTAGACTTTTACAAGGAGACGTAGGTACTGGAAAAACAATCGTTTCTTTATTAGCTGCACTTAATACTATTAATTCTGGTTTTCAAGTTGCACTTATGGCACCTACAGAAATTCTTGCGAGACAACATTTTAATCTAGCAAAAAAAATATTTCCTAAAAATATTAATTTAGAGTTAATTTCAGGAAAATCAGAGCACAAAATAAAAAAAGAAATACTTAAAAATTTGGAAAATAATAAAATTGATTTTATTTTTGGAACACATGCAATTTTTCAAAAAAAAGTTATATTTAAAAAATTGGGATTAATAATTATAGATGAACAGCATAAATTTGGTGTAAACCAGAGAAAGAAGTTGTCTGATAAAGGTGGAATAGATTGCGATGTTCTTTTAATGACGGCTACACCAATACCAAGAACATTAACAATGACAATCTACGGTGATATGGATATTTCTATAATACGTGAAAAACCAAAAAATAGAAAACCAATAAAAACTTACAGTAAATTAGAAGAAAAAATCGATGATGTTTTAAAATTTATCAATAAAGAAATTAAATTAGGTAATCAAATTTTTTGGGTATGTCCTTTAATTGAAGAATCAAAAAAGTTAGATCACTCTTCCGCTGTAATAAAATTTGAATATTTAAAAAAAAAATTTCCTAACCAAGTTTCTTTACTTCATGGCAAAACAGATTTAGAGGAAAAAAATATAATTCTTAATAATTTTTTAAATAATAAATTTAAGATTTTAGTTTCAACAACAATAATTGAGGTAGGAATTGATTTTCCTAATGCAAACGTAATAATAATAGAAAACGCGAATAAATTTGGACTTTCTCAACTACATCAACTAAGGGGTAGAGTTGGTCGAGGTAATAAAGACTCCACATGTATTCTAATGTTTAAATCTAATCTAAGTGATAACGCAAAAAAAAGAATTGAAATTTTAAAAAATTCAAATGATGGTTTTCTAATATCTGAAGAAGACATGAAATTGAGAGGTTTCGGTGATATTTTGGGTTTTAAGCAAAGTGGAATTAAAAATTTTAAATTAGCAGATCCAATTCATAATTCTGATCTTTTCATTTTAGCTGAAAAGGAAATAAAAAGAATAGAAAAATCTAATGAAGAGATAGGGAAATTTAAACCTTTGATAAAGCTATATGATAGAGCTGATATAATAAACGATATCGCTTAAGATTTTTTTGTTGAGGTGCCCGCTGAAACTATAAATTTAGAAGCTTCTTCAAAAGACATATTTAAATATATAACATCCTCTACTGGGAACATTAATAGGAAACCACTTGTTGGGTTTGGTGTGGTTGGAACGAACACATTAATTAAATTTTTTCCTGTTTTTTCTGCCATCTCTCCTTTATTTTCTTTTGTAGCAAATCCAACGGCCCAAACCCCTTTTCTGGGATATTCAATCAAAACAACGCTCTTTTTACCGTCATCTTTTTTTGAAAAAGTTTCTGTCATTTGAACAATTGCAGAATAAACGGTTCTTAAAAAAGGAATTCTTTTAAACAAATCATCAATTAATTTTAAAATTCTTCTTCCAAAAAAAGATAAAGACAGGCCACCAACGATAGTAATAAGTAAAATTGAAATTACAATTTCAACGCCAGGGATATTGAAAGGTAAATAACTATTTGGATTAATATTTTTTGGAATTAAGTTTGAAGATATACCAATTAAAATTTTAGTTAAATATAAAGTAAAACCTATCGGTATTAAAACAACAACACCTGTAATAAAATAGTTTCTAAGAGTTAAAGATAAAGATTTTCTACTACTTTTTTTGGCCATAAAATTAACTGTAACTTGCGTAAATAACAAACAATATTGTAATAATAAATAATACTATTAATATTTTATTATTAAGATTCATGTTAATCTAGTATTATCAAATTTTTTAATTATGAATAGAAGAAAATTCTTATCATATATGGGCTGTGGATGTGGTAGTTTATTATTATCATCTTGTACTTCGGCACCAATTACTGAAAGAAAACAATTAAAAATTGTCTCTGAAGCTAAATTAAATGCTCAAGCTGCTCAGATTTATGAAAAAATAAAAGAAAAAGAAAAAATGAGTGATGATACAAAAACTCTTAATGAGATTAAAGATATTGGAAAAAGAATGGAAAACTCAATTTCTAAGTATTTTTATAGAGCAGGAATTGAAGACCCAACAATTAACTTCGAATGGGAATATATTCTAATTGATCGTAAAAAAGTTAGAAATGCATGGTGTATGCCTGGTGGTAAAATAGCTGTATACACTGGTATTCTTGAAGTAACAAAAAATACTGATGGATTAGCTGCTGTGATGGGTCACGAAATTGCTCATGCTGTAGCAAAACATTCAGTTGAAAGAGCAAGTAGAGCTACATTAGTAAATACTGGAACACAATTAATAGATATTTTTAGTGGGGGAAAATTATCTCAAGTAAATAGAACAACTGGAATAAATACAGTTGGATTGATTACAGAACTTGGATTATTAAATCCTTTTAATAGAAAACAGGAGAGTGAAGCTGATTATTTGGGTATGATTTTTTCATCATTGTCAGGTTATGATGTCAGAGAAACAGTAAAAATTTGGGAAAGAATGAAAGAACTTAATAAAGGTAAAGAGCCACCTGAATTTATGAGTACGCATCCATCATCAGATAATAGAATTAAAGATCTTAATGAAAAGATGGGCGGAGTAATTTTAGATTATCCACCAATTGAAATTAGTTAATTCAATTAATGGTGAGCCGTGATGGACTCGAACCATCGACCCATTCCTTAAAAGGGAATTGCTCTACCAACTGAGCTAACGGCCCACAAAATTGATTCATTTTTTTTAAACGAATATTGTTTGTATACAGATAAATTTTTATTTTTCAATTCGTTGTATATAAAAGTTTTGATCAATTAAGGTTGTTAAATTAAGGAATCTGACACGATTATTCATACAAAATGGCACACTTGCACTAACTACAACTTATCTATGTATTTATTATGAAAATCATCGAATGTTCCAGAATTAATATTTTTTCTAATTTGTGACATTAATTCTTGATAAAAATTAATATTATGAAGCGTCAAAAGCATTGAAGCTAATATTTCATTAGTATTAAATAAATGGTTTAGATAATTTTTTGAATATTTGTTTAAGTTAAGATTTTCACAACTAGGATCAAGTGGAGTATTATCATTTTGATACTTATTATTTTTAATATTTATTCTTCCATTCCATGTAAATGCTAATCCTGTCCTCCCAGATCTGGTAGGTAATACACAATCAAACATATCTATACCTCTTTTAACGGCACCTAAAATATCTGATGGTGTTCCAACACCCATTAAATAGTGAGGTTTTTCTCCAGGTAAATATTCTTTGATATCATCTAAAACATTAAACATTTCATTTTGAGTCTCACCTACAGCTAATCCTCCAATAGCGTAACCCTCAAAACCAATTTTAACTAATTCTTTAAGTGATTTAAGTCTTAAATCTTTAAATAAACCTCCTTGTACAATTCCAAATAAAGCTTTATGAGGGTTGGTCCCAAATGCTACTTTAGATCTTTCAGCCCAGTAAAGTGATAAATCCATAGATTTTTTTATAAGATTATAATCATTAGTTTTCTTGGGGCATTCATCCATAATCATTACAATATCTGAATTTAAACCTAACTGTATTCTTATACTCTCCTCAGGACTTAAATAAAATTTTTTACCATCAACATGAGAGTTAAATATAGCACCCTTCTCCCTATCAATTTTATTCAATTTTGAAAGAGACATTACTTGAAAACCACCAGAGTCAGTTAAAATAGGTAAATCACAATTCATAAAATTATGAAGTCCACCAGCAGATTCGATCCTTTCAACACCGGGGCGTATCATTAAATGATATGTATTTGAAAGTATTATTTCTGAACCTGTTTTTTTAATATCATCTATTGTGCAAGCCTTTACCGTAGCTTGAGTTCCAACAGGCATAAAAGCGGGTGTATTTATATTACCACGATGTGTTTCGATTAAACCACACCTAGCAAATTTATCTTTTTTTAAAACGTTAAAGGCAAATTTTTTTAATGCCATTAAAAAATTTATTGGGATTTGAAACTTATAATCTTATCTGGATCAGTTACAGCACCATTATTATTTTGATCACCTCTTTTTATTTTATCAACAAATTCCATTCCCTCGATTACTTTTCCGAAAACTGTGTATTGTCGATCTAAAAATGGAGCTGGTTGAAAACAAATAAAAAATTGACTGTTTGCGCTATCTGGATCTTGTGCTCTTGCCATTGATAAAGTTCCTCTCTCATGAGGCAGACTATTAAATTCTTGCTTTAAATCTGGAAAATCAGATCCACCCATTCCAGCTCTTCTAAGATCAAACTCTTTAGATTCTGAGTTTCCAAATTTTACATCACCTGTTTGAGCCATAAATCCATCAATAACTCTGTGGAAAACAACATTATCGTACTTACCACTGTTTGCTAATTCCTTAATTCTTTTAACATGATTAGGCGCTACATCTTCAAATAATTCAATTTTAACTTCACCATCTTTTAATTTTAATATCATTATATTCTCCTCAGCTATTGATTGATTAGTAATTAAAAAAAACAAAATCAGTATTTTAATAAAAATTTTATTCATACTTATCTTTTAATGATTTAATTGTACTTTTTGTAGTAAATTTTTTTATGTCACCATTTAATTTAACAATCTCTTTAACAAATCTTGATGAGATGATTTGATTTTCTACATCAGACATTAAAAAAATTGTTTCAATATTTTGGTTTAATTTTCTATTCATGCCAGCTAATTGAAACTCATATTCAAAATCAGATACTGCTCTTAATCCTCTTAAAATAATGTTTGATTTATATTTTTTACATAAATCAGTAGTTAAAGAGCCAAAAGAAACTACTTTTATTCTATTTCTATTTAACTTTAAATCTTTAAATAAAGCTTTATTCACTATTTCTATTCTTTCATCAGAGCTGAATAGATAATTTTTATTACTTTCATCAGAAACACCTACAACTATTTTATCAAATAATTTTAATGATTTTTTTATTACATCTATATGTCCAAAAGTAATTGGATCAAATGTTCCAGGATAAATCGCAATTTTACTCATTAAATTAAATTATCATCAATTTTAATAGCTGAAACAACTTTTTCTTCTCCTGATAACTTAATTATTCTAACTCCTTGAGTATTTCTGCCTGCAGTTCTAATTTCTTTAACGGCAACCCTTATAACCCTACCTTTATTCGTAGATATTAAAATTTCATCACCTTCAAAAACAGGAAACGATGAAGTAATATTTCCATTTCTTGGCGAATTAGCTATTCCTATAATACCTTTTCCACCTCTGTTAGTAACTCTGTAATCTGTATGTGATGTCTTTTTGCCATAACCATTCTCACTTATTGATAAAACAAATTTCTCTCTAGCTTTTAATTCAGATTTTTCATCTTTTGATTTTTTTCCATTTTTATTAATTTTATCATTATCAATAACTGATAAAGATACTATTTGATCATTTGATGCTAACTCTATTCCTTTAATTCCTTTAGAAGACCTACCTTTAAAAACTCTTAAATTTTTAGCCTCAAATCTAATACATTTTCCAAATTTTGTACTTAAAATTACATCTTGGTCATCTTTGCAAATCTTAACGCCTACGATTTTGTCATTATTATCTAATTTCATTGCAATTTTTCCAGATGCATTAATTGATGAAAAATCTTCTAAACTATTTTTTCGAACCTTTCCCTGCGCTGTAGCAAAAATTATTTGATAATTTTTTAAATCTATTTCATCTTCAGGCATTGGCATAATTGAGCTTATTGCTTGGTGACTTTTTAAAGGTAAAATATTAAATAAAGACTTACCTTTAGATGATGATGAACCCTCTGGGATTTTCCATGCTTTGATCTTGTAAACTAGACCCTCAGTAGAAAAGAAGAGAACTGAAGTATGGGTATTTACGGATAATGTTTGAACAACAGAGTCTTGATCTCTAGTTGTTATGCCTGATTTTCCCTTACCACCTCTTTTTTGTTTTTTTACTCCGTCTAAAGAACCTCTTTTTATGTATCCTTGCAATGTAACTGTAATTATTACTGATTGTTTTTGGATGGTTTCCTCAATATCGTAATTTAAAACAGCATCTATAATTTTAGTTCTTCTTGGTATAGCAAATTTCTCTTTAATATTTTTTAACTCTTCACTGATAACTTTTAAAAGTTCTTTTTTTGATGAAATAATCTTTTTATATTTGGTGATTAGTTCAGCTAATTTTTTGATTTCGACTTCGATTTCATTTATTCCTAATGCTGTTAACTTTTGAAGTCTTAATTCTAAAATAGCTAAAACTTGTGGTTCAGATAAAGAATAAAGGTTTTTACCCCCTTTTCCCTCCACTAAAGAAATTAATTTTTGTGATTTATTTATTTTCCATTTAATTTTTAGAATTGATATTTTAGCATCATCAGGTGTTTTAGATGATCGAATAATTTTTATTATTTTATCTAAATTTTCAACTGAAACTGATAATCCTATTAATATATGAGCACGTTCCTCAGATTTTTGAAGATCAAATTTAGTTTTCTTAATAACTACATCTTCTCTAAAGGTTAAAAAATTAGATAAAAAATCTTTTAGTGTGCAAGTTTGAGGTTTTCCTTCAACAATAGCTAAAGTATTAAATCCAAATGAACTCTCAATTTGAGTATTTTTATATAATTGTCTCTTTATAGTTTCTGGCTCTACGCCGTTTCTTAAATCTATTGATACTCTAATACCTTCTCTATTAGACTCGTCTCTAATATCTCTTATTCCTTCAATCTTTTTTTCTCTAACTAATTGAGCAATCCTTTCGTTTAAAACAGACTTATTAACTTGATAAGGTATAGAAGTTATTACTAGTCTTTCACGTCCATTTTTTTGTTGTTCAATTGAAATTTCACCCCTAATCTTAAAGGATCCTCTCCCATTGTTGTAACCTTGTTTAATTATATCTTTACCTATAATTACACCACCAGTTGGAAAATCTGGACCAGGTATATGTTTCATCAATTCTCTAATCTTAATATCTTTATTGTCAATTAAGGCTAAAGTACCATCTATAATTTCACCTAAATTATGTGGAGGTATACTTGTTGCCATACCAACAGCAATACCACCAGCTCCATTCACTAATAAATTTGGAAATTGTGCTGGTAAAACACTAGGTTCCTTTTCTGTTTCATCATAGTTACTTTTGAATGAAATTGTATTTTTTTCAATATCATCAATTAAATATTGAGAAACTTTTGACAATCGAGTTTCGGTATACCTCATTGCTGCTGCAGGATCACCGTCTATAGAACCAAAATTTCCTTGGCCCTGAATTAAAGGGAGACTCATAGAGAAATCTTGCACCATTCTAACTAACGCATCATAAACAGACTGATCACCATGAGGATGATATTTACCAATAACATCTCCAACTATTCTTGCAGATTTTCTAAATTGTTTAGACCAATCATATCCACCTTTGTACATTGCATATAAAATTCTTCTGTGAACAGGTTTTAAACCGTCTCTCACATCGGGAAGTGCACGACTTACAATTACACTCATTGCATAAGAAAGATATGATGAGCTCATCTCATCATGCATTGAGATTAATTTTATATTTTTATCTTTAAACTCTTCAGTATTTTTCATAGAAATTAAAAAGGAATTTCATCATCCATATCTGACACTTGTGAAGAATCCTCAATGTTATTTTGTTGAGTTGTGTCATTTTGAATTCCACCACCTGAATTACCTCCACCTAACATTGTAAGCGAAGAATTATATCCTTGTATAACTATTTCAGTTGAATATTTATCTTGTCCCGATTGCTCATCTTTCCATTTTCTTGTCGTAAGTTGTCCCTCTACATATACTTGAGCACCTTTTTTTAAATATTGTTGAACAACATTTACTAAACCTTCGTTAAATACAACTACACGGTGCCATTCAGTTTTATCTTTTCTTTCACCAGTGTTTTTATCTTTCCAGGATTGACTTGTTGCAAGGCTTAATCTCGCTACACTTTTGCCATTTACCATTTGCTTAATTTCGGGATCTGCGCCCAAACGACCAATTAATAGTACTTTATTTAAACTTCCAGCCATAATATTTAATATTTGTTAAATTAGTTAATTAGAATTATATCACAATTCTTCTGAATATTAATTTTATTAACTCAAAGCAACTAAAATTATGATGAAAAAGATAGTTATTAAGGGCGCTAAAGAACATAATTTGAAGAATGTTACTGTAGAGATTCCAAAAGACAAATTTGTGGTCATAACGGGTCTATCTGGGTCAGGAAAATCATCTTTAGCTTTTGATACTATCTACGCAGAAGGTCAGAGAAGGTATGTAGAAAGTTTGTCTGCTTATGCACGTCAATTTTTAGATAAAATGAAAAAACCAAATGTTGATTTAATAGAAGGATTAAGTCCAGCCATTGCAATTGAACAAAAAAATACTTCAAAAAACCCTAGATCTACTGTTGCAACAGTAACAGAAATTTATGATTACATGAGGGTATTATACGCTAGAGCAGGAATTCCCTATTCACCATTTACAGGTAAACCAATAACCTCTCAAACAATTACACAAATAGTTGATTTAGTTAAAAAATTTCCAAAAAGGTCAACAATTTATATTTACGCTCCAGTGGTAAGAGGTCGTAAAGGTGAATATAAAAAAGATATTTTAAATTACAAAAGAAGAGGATTTAGAAAAATTAAAATTGATAATGTTTTATATGATATTGAAAAATCACCTAATCTAGATAAAAAACTTAAACATGATATTTCAGTCTTAGTCGATAGAGTAGTTTTAAATTCAAAACTTGGGAATAGATTAGCTGAAAGTATTGAAACAGCAATAAATTTAGCTAACGGTTTAGTGTTTGTGGAATATGAAGATGAAACTATTCCCCAAAAATTTAGAAAAATTGAAAAATTAATATACTCAACAAAGTTTGCTTGCCCTGAGAGTGGTTTTACAATTGAGGAAATTGAACCAAGACTTTTTTCATTTAACAGTCCCTATGGAGCTTGTGAAGAATGTGAGGGCATTGGCATGAAATTAAATGTTGATCCTAATTTAGTTGTGCCTGATGATAGAAAAAGTTTAGCTGATGGTGCAATTGAACCTTGGTCAAAATCAACCACATTATATTATGCTCAAACTTTAGCTTCTTTAGCAAAACATTATGATTTTTCTTTAGATGAAAAATGGAAAAAATTGCCCAAAAAAATTAAAGATATTATCCTTTATGGTTCAGATGAAGATGAAATTAAATTTAATTATGATGATGGTTACGAGAAATATTCTTACAAAAAAACTTTTGAAGGTGTAATTAATAATCTTGAGAGAAGATTTTTAGAATCTGATAGTGAATGGAAAAGAGAAGCTATTGCAGAATATCAATCCGATACCGCATGCGAAGCATGTAACGGTGACAGATTAAAAGAAGAGGCTTTATGTGTTAAAATCAATGACCTAAATATAAGTGAAGTTACAAAAAAATCTATTTTAGATGCTGCTGAATGGTTTAAAAATTTAGAAAATAACCTTGATAAAAGACAGTTTAAAATTGCTGAACATGTTTTAAAAGAAATAAATGAAAGATTAAATTTTCTTCTAAATGTTGGTTTAGATTATTTAACATTATCTAGGGAGTCTGGAACTTTATCAGGCGGTGAAGCCCAAAGAATAAGGTTAGCTTCACAAATTGGATCTGGACTAACTGGTGTCTTATATGTTTTGGACGAACCTTCAATTGGATTGCATCAAAAGGATAATGTAAAGCTCATTAACGCACTAAAAAGATTACGAGATCTTGGTAATACCGTTATTGTTGTTGAGCATGACACCGAAACAATGGAAAATGCTGATCATATTATTGATTTAGGTCCTGAAGCTGGAAGTAATGGCGGAGAAGTAACTGCACAAGGATCATATGAAGAAATTAAAAAAGATAAAAATAGTATTACAGGTCAATATCTAGCAAATAAAAAAACAATTGAAATTCCTAAAACTAGACGTTTAGCTAAAAATGGTAGATTTGTTGAAATCAATGGAGCAAGTGGAAATAATTTAAATAATGTTAATCTTAAAATTCCAACTGGAACATTTACCTGTGTTACTGGTGTCTCTGGAAGTGGAAAATCAACATTAATATTACAAACATTATTTCATGCATTAAATTTAACTTTAAATAATAAGGCAAGAAAAACTCCTAAATCATTTAAAGGTTATAAAGGTGTAGAATTAATTGATAAAATAATTGATATTGACCAATCTCCTATTGGTAGAACACCTAGATCAAATCCAGCAACATATACTGGCGCGTTTGGCCCTATCAGGGATTGGTTTACAAGTTTGCCAGAATCTAAAACTAGAGGGTATAAACCAGGAAGATTTTCTTTCAACGTTAAAGGAGGTAGATGTGAAGCTTGTGAGGGAGACGGTGTAATCACATATGAAATGCACTTTTTGCCAGACGTATATATACAATGTGATGAATGTAAAGGAACTAGATACAATAGAGAAACATTAGAAATTAAATTTAAAGGCAAAAGTATTGCTGATGTTTTAGACATGTCAGTTGATGAAGGGTGTGATTATTTTGAGAATATATCTAACATAAAAACAAAATTGTTAACCTTAAAAAAAGTCGGATTGGGTTATATTAAAATTGGTCAGCAAGCAACAACACTATCTGGTGGAGAAGCTCAAAGAATCAAACTTGCAAAAGAGCTATCTAAAAGATCTACTGGTAGAACAATGTATATTTTAGATGAACCTACGACAGGACTACATCAACATGATATAAAAAAACTCTTAGAAATACTTCATACATTTGTAAAACTTGGAAATACTGTAGTCGTTATAGAGCATAATTTAGATGTTATTAAAACTGCAGACTATATTGTTGATATGGGTCCTGAGGGAGGTATTAAAGGGGGTAATATCGTTGCAGAAGGAAAGCCAGAAGATATTACTAAAGTAAAAGAAAGTTATACTGGACAGTTTTTAAAACCCTTACTTTAAAGGAAAATCAATCTAATTCATGATAAAGTAAACAGTTGATAAAATTAAACTTTCATTTAAATAATTGATTTTAAAATTTCAGATGATTTATTTACTAAAAAAATTTAATAAATATTTTTTAAAAAATAAAAAGAGTAAATATTTAATATTAGGAAGCTTTACTTTTTTTTTTATTAAAGGTTTAATTTGGCTAGGGATATTTCTTTTTGCTGGATTTAATTTAATTAATTTTAACTAGCGCATGAATAAACAACAAGTTGAAAATTTAGAATTTAAAGTTTTTGGTCTTAAGATTGAAACTCTTTCAGTTTTTTATGGGTCTTTTTTAATTTTATGGGGACTTTTAGTGAGTTTTATAAGTGGAAGTAATTCTTTAACCTCATTTATTCCATCTTTTATTGGTTTACCAATATTAATTTTTTCAAATTTATCTATTAAATTTACAAATAAGAAAAAAATATTTATGCATATTGTTGTACTTTTTGGTTTAGTTGCATTTCTGGGAGGTTTGGATTTTTTTAGATCTATTCTAAGTGGAACAGTATTTCAAAATATTTGGGCTGATATTTCAAAATTGATATTATTAACTACTGGTGGATACTTCGTGCATCAATGTATAAAGTCATTTATCTTTGCTAGGAAGAATAATAATTAGATCTATTAATCCAAAAGAGATTCAACATATTCCCAGTTGACAAGATTATCTACAAATTTATCTAAATACTCTGGTCTTCTATTTCTATAATCAATATAATAAGAATGCTCCCAAACATCACAACCAAGAATTGGTTTCATATTATCAATTAGTGGATTAGCAGCATTTGCTGTTTTTGTTACAACTAATTTTCCTTCGCTGATTGATAGCCAACACCATCCAGATCCAAATTGAGTAATTCCAGCCTGCTTAAAATCTGTTTTGAATTTTTCCACACTTCCAAAATCTGAAATAAGTCTTTTTTCTAATTTTGATGGAATATTTCCTCCTCCATTCGGCTTCATGCATTTCCAAAAAAGATTATGATTCCAATGTTGACTAGCATTATTAAAAATACCAGCTTTTGAATTATCCTTAGAACTACTCATTATTACATCCTCTAAAGACATAGTCTCCATATCCGTATCTTTTATAAAATTGTTTAAATTCGTAATGTATGTTTGGTGATGTTTACCATGGTGCAAATCTAAAGTTTCCTCAGACATAATCGGTGCTAAGGCATTTTTGGGATAATCTAGTTTTGGTAGTTCATGTGACATAAATTTTTGTATAATACAAATCTTTATATATATTTTAGTTATTAATTCAAAGAATTAAATTTATTTCTGATCATCATCTTTTAATATAGTTTTTTGTGAAACCCTTAGTCTAACTAGAACAGTATTAGCTATATATATTGAAGAATATGTACCAAAAATAACGCCAAGTATCATTGCAAGAGAAAATCCTTTTAAGATCTCACCCCCAAAGAAAAAAATTGCTAATAATGCTAATAAAGTTGTTGCAGAAGTAATAATTGTTCTTGATAAGGTTTCATTTATTGAAATATTTGTTAATTCAAAAATTTTTATATCAGAATATTTCCTTAAGTTTTCTCTGACACGATCAAAAATTACTACTGTATCGTTCATAGAGTATCCAACTATCGTTAATACTGCAGCAATTATAGATAAATTTATCTCTAAGCTAAATAAAGAAAATACTCCAAGAGTCACAATAACGTCGTGAAATAAAGCTAATATAGCACCTAAACTAAATTGCCATTCAAATCTTATCCAAATATATATCAACATTAAAGCCAACGACATAGTTATTGCAATAACACCTGATTTCAATAATTCAGCACTTACTTTTGGACCAACATTCTCTACCCTTCTAAAATCATATGTATTACCAAAAGAATTATCTAGATTTAATTTTATTTCTTCAATTATGTTCTTTTTATTATCTTTATTCTCAAATTTTACCAAAAAATCTGTATCATTTCCAAATTTCTTAACAGAAACATCTCCTAAATCCATTTGGTTAAATCTATCTCTAAGTGAGCTTACGTTAATTTTGGAGTCGGTGGCTCTTAATTCAATTAAAGTTCCTCCTTTAAAATCAATTCCAAAATTTAAACCTTTAAAAATAAGTAATAATAATGAAACAATTATTAAAATTGAAGATAGTAAATTAAAATGATTGTAATATTTGTTAAAAGAAATCATTAAATTAATTTTTCCTTACCTTTGTTTCTAGCTACATAAATACTAGTGAATAACCTTGCTATAAAGTAAACAGAAAATAGTGTTGTAAATATTCCAACACCCAAAGTTACTGCAAATCCTTTTACTGGGCCAGAACCCATAAAAAATAAAATAATTGCAGCTAATAAAGTAGTAATATTGGCATCTAAAATAGCTGTTCTTGATTTAGTATAACCACCATCAAAAGCTATTATATTGTTAGATTCTTCTTTTAGTTCTTCTTTAATTCTTTCAAAAATTAATACATTAGCATCAACTGCCATACCTACAGTTAGAATAATCCCCGCAATACCTGGTAAAGTTAAAGTGGCTTCAAATAAAGTTAGAACACCTAATAGAATAAATAAATTAACTATTAGAGTTACATTGGTTATTAGTCCAAAAATTTTATATTTTATAAACATAAAAATAATCACCAACATAAAACCTATTGCTAAAGCAATCATTCCTGCATTAATTGAATCTTGCCCAAGATCTGGCCCTACTGTTCTCTCTTCAATAATTTCTAATGGAGCTGGTAATGCTCCTGATCTTAATAATAAAGCTAGATCAGTAGCAGTCTGAAATGTAAAGCCACCGCTTATCTGACCAGATCCACTTGCGATCGTATCTCTTACAACAGGTGCACTAATAATTTTACCATCTAAAATAATTGCCAATTGTTTTCCAATACCTGTTGAGGTTGCCTTCCCAAACCTTTTTGCACCCACTCTATCTAATGTAAAAGAAACAATAGTTTGATTTGTTTGTGTATCCATTTTTGGCTGTGCATCTAGTAAATTTTCACCACTAATTATAATTCTTTTACTAACAATTGCTTCGTCAAGACCGTTCTCAAATTTTAATTTTTCAACACCAAAACGATCACCTTCATCATTTGTTACAAATCTGAATGTAAGGTTTGCAGTTTGACCAAGTAATGATTTAATCCGCATTGGATCATCTAATCCAGGTAGCTCTACTAAAATTCGGTTATTTCCTCTTTTAAGTATGTTGGGTTCATTAGTTCCAACCTCGTCTACCCTTCTTCTAACTATTTCTATAGCTTGATCTTGAGAAGATGTTTTAAGTTTAATTAAACCCTGTCTTGAAAAATTAACTTTAAAATTTAATCCTGTATCTTCAATTTCTAACTGATGTGATTTAAATCTTGGATAATAAGGATTAAGATCACTATTTTCATCCTGAAATACATCTAAGACAGATTGCTTGTCATTTTCTATTACATTAAAAAAAATATTTTGATTATCTATCTTTATATTATTGATCTTAATATTTTTTTCTTTGAAGTAATTTCTTAAAGTTGTTGTTAAGTTTTGTAGCTTTTGTTCAATTACAGGTTCATTATCAATTTCAAGTAATAAATATGATCCTCCCTGAAGGTCTAATCCTAGATTAATTTTTTTATCAAAAAAATTATCATCAAATTTAAAAAGATTTGATGAAGCTATTAAAATAAATAAAACTGAAAAAAGAGTTATAAATAAAATTCTTAACTTAGAGAAATAAAGCACTTAACTAAAAATAATTATTTTTTAACTTCTTGAGTATTTGTATTAACAAGACTTTGAATACCGGTTGATTTAACTATCTCAACCTTTACGTTTTCAGCAATTTCTACTTCAACTTTATCGTTGTCTATTAGTCTTTCCACTGTACCTGTAATTCCACCAGAAGTAACAACCTTGTCACCTCTTTTAAGACTTTCAACCATTGCTTTGTGCTCTTTAACTTTTTTTTGCTGTGGTCTGATTAAGAAAAAATAAAAAATAACAAAAATTAAAATTAACGGTATAAATTGTCCTATTCCTGAGCCTTCCATAAATCTCCTTATAAATTATGTGAATATTTATACTATCTATGTAATTAAAACAACTTTATTTAGCTGAAATCAATTCCAAATTATTCATATACGATCGCAATACCTTAGGAACAATAATCGAACCATCTATTTGTTGATAGTTTTCTAGTACAGCAATTAGAGTTCTGCCCACTGCTAAACCACTTCCATTTAATGTTCCAACAAAAACAGTTTCCTTGTTTTTATTTTTATATCTTGATTTCATTCTTTGTGCCTGAAATGTTGAACAAGAAGAGCATGATGATATTTCACGATACTTGTTTTCTGATGGCAACCAAACCTCAATATCATAGGTTTTTTCTGCACTGAAACCCATATCACCCGAACATAAAATTACTTTTCTATAAGGTAACTCTAGCTTATCAAGGATATCTGTTGCACAGTTCGTCATTCGCTCTAATTCTTCAAGACAATTTTCTTTTTCAACAATACTGACCATCTCAACTTTATAAAATTGGTGTTGCCTAATCATTCCTTTTGTATCTTTTCCATAACTGCCTGCTTCTTTTCTAAAACATGGGGTTGAAGCAACAAATCTCATAGGTAAATCTTTTTGATCAACAATTTTATCTTTAACGATGTTTGTTAAAATTACTTCAGCAGTTGGAATTAAAAATTTTCTATCAGATCCTTCGTCAAATTTAATTTCAAATTGATCGTTTTCAAATTTTGGTAATTGGCCAGTTCCATACATTGTATTGTCAGAAGCTATCAATGGAGGTGAGATTTCCTGATAATCATTTTGAACAATATGAGTATCTAACATAAAGTTAGATAATGCTCTTTCTAATAACGCTAGCTCTTTTTTAACAAATACAAACCTTGACCCTGTTGTTTTTGTTGCAAGATCAAAATCGAGCATACCCAAATTTTCACCAAGATCATAATGTGATTTGGGTTTAAAATCAAACTCTGGAACTTTACCAGCTTTTAAAACTTCTACATTATCATTTTCATCTTTACCATTTGGAACATCTTGATGAGGTATGTTTGGTATACTTGATAAAATATTATCTAATTCATTTTTAGTATTTTTTTGTTGCTCAGAAATCTTATCTAATTCTGTAGATATTTCTTTAGATTTTTTGAATAAACTTTTATCTTTAGATTTAGAAATATCTTTTTTTTCTTTTTCTAAATTTTCTTTCTTTTGTATTAAATCTCTATTTAACTCATCAAGTTTTTTTAAATTATTAAAATCAATTTTAACTGAACGTTTTTCAAGATCTTTTTCAAATTTTGAAAAATCTTTTCTTATTTCTTTTAAATTATGCATCAGTTTTTTCTAAATTTTTGTTTTCTATAAATTTTACTGAAAATATTGATAATTCATATAAAATTAATAATGGAATAGCTAAACCTATTTGAGTAATTGGATCAGGTGGCGTAAGTAATGCAGCAGCAGCAAATATAATTACAATAACGTACTTTCTTCTTTCTTTTAAAAATTGACTATCAACGACACCTATTCTTGCTAATAAACTTAAGACTATAGGTAATTGAAAACTTATTCCAAATGCAAAAATTAATTTCATAACAAGTGACAAGTATTCATTTACTTTGGCTTCTAATTGAATTGGTAGACTTGTAGAAATTCCTGTGCTTTCAAATGATAAAAAGAATTTAATAGCTAGGGGCATTATCAAATAGTAAACAAGCATACCTCCCAAAAAGAATAGGATGGGTGTTAATATAAGGTATGGAATTATAGCAACTTTCTCGTGTTTATATAATCCCGGTGCAATAAATTTCCATAATTGCATTAGAATAAATGGACATGTTACAAAAAAAGCTGTGAAAAAAGATACCTTAATATATGTTAAAAAAGTTTCTTGTAAGGCTGTAAAAATAAGCCTTCTGTCAGATCCATCATCTTTTACTGCTTGAGCAAATGGATCAACTAAAAACCCGTAAATATGTTCTGCAAATATATAACAGATAACAAAAAAGATTATTAGAAATATAAAACTATGTATTAACCTTTTTCTTAGTTCTGTTAGATGGCTAACAAATCCACCTTCATTTTCTTCATTGCTCATCTTTTTTAATTTCTTTTTTTATTTCATTATCAGTTATTTCTTCATCAATTTCTAAATTAGAAACTTCATTTTGAATGTTGCTTACATATCTTTTTGCAGTCCCTATCCAAGACCCAACTTTCTTTAACATGATTGGAAAATCTTTTGGACCAAGAACAACAATTGCAATACCAACAACAATTAATATCTCAAACCAACCAATAGTAGGCATGTGATTTAATCTTTGTTTTCTGAGTCTTTGTTTTCGTCGGATATATTTTTTGGCTCTGAGTCGTCAGTGACATCTGACGCCATTCCTTTTTTGAAACTTTTAATTCCCTTAGCTACATCACCCATCAGACTAGAGATTTTACCTCGTCCAAATAATAAGACTACTAATATAACTACGATTGCTATTTGCCAAATTCCTATGCTCATGAAAAACTTATAACCTTTTTATGATTAATTTAAAAGTTACTTTTTTGTTAATCTTTCTCTTCTGTATCAAGAGTACTGTTTAGCATTTCATCAATATTGGAATAAATATCCTCTTTTTTTTCTTGTTGTTTTTCTTTGAAGAATTTACCAGTTCCAAAAATTGCATTATCGATACTAGAACTATCAATTAATCCTGCGGCACCTAATTCATCAATTGTTGGTAAATCAGATAATTTTTGAAGATTGAAATGACTTAAAAAGTCATCTGTCGTAACATACTGAATTGGTCTACCTGGTACATCTTTACGACCACCTGGTTTCACCCAGTTGAGTTCCATCAATATTTCAAGAGTATTCGTTCCAAATGCAACACCTCTTATCTCCTCAATCTCTGCTCTAGTGACAGGTTGATGATAAACAATTATAGCCAAGGTCTCCACAGCAGCTCTAGAAAGTTTCTTTTCAATCATTTTTTCTTGTGACATGATATTAGATAAGTTAGGAGAGGTTCTGAAAGACCACTTCTCTTTTATACAAACAAGATTAATGCCTCGTTGGCTATATTCTTGCTGAAGTTTCTCTAAAGATTTAGCAACATTACCTTTTTTTGTAATTTTACTTTCAATTGTATCAACATCTAATGGTTCAGCAGCAGCAAAAATAACTGCTTCAATCTCTTTTTCCAAATCCGTTAACTTAGTAGGAAATTTAACAATATTACCTTTTGAAATTTTTTCTTTTTTAATCATTATTTTCCTTAACATAAATATCATCAAATAATTTATCTTGTTTTATGGTAAGGTTTCCTTCTTTAACTAATTCTAATGAACCAGCAAATATTCCTGCTTTACCAGTACGTTTATGTTTTGATCCATTTTTAAAATTTTGAGGAATTAAATCATCTAGTTTTTTCCAATCAATTAATTTTCCAAAAAATTCTCTTATCGTTTTAATTCCATCCTCAGCAGTAAATACGGGTAATTTAGGAATATTCATTTTTTGAAAGTCTTTGGTCATAATAATTGTTGAATATGACTTGAGTAGTTCAAATAAACTTAAATTATATTCTGTGCTATAAATAGATCTTATATTTCCTTTCATTCCTCTTGATCGAATTTCTCTTCCCAATCTTTTTCTTTTAAGCATTTGTTCGGAAAGCAATCTTATTAATTCTAATTTTTTAAGTTGTAATTTTAATTTTTCAGCTACTTCTTGAACTTTAAATTCTTCTTCTGGTGTACCTGGAAGTAATAATTTAGATTTTAAATAAGCTAACCAAGTTGCCATCAATAAATATTCAGAAGCAATTTCTAAATTTAAATCTTTTTCTTTTGTAATATAATCGTGAAATTGATCTGCTAATTTTGTAATTGATATCTCTTCAAGATCTACCTTTTGAGCTTTTGCCAAATCTAAAAGGACATCTAGAGGGCCATTATAATTATTTATATCAACATTAAATAATGTGGAATCAGAAATAGTCATACTCAGATATTAACTTAAAATTTTATAAAATAGCGATGTTTTTTTTATGATAAAATTACTTACCTTTGGTGAATTATCACCAACTAACTTCATTTCAGACAATTTACCATTACAATGAAGAGCAAGATTACAACCTGCACTAAATGTTTTAATTGTATTAGTTTTTAAATCATCTTTTAAACTTTTCATTGATAAATCATCTGAAATCAAAATATTTTTAAAGCCAATTTTCTTTCTAATTAAATTTATAATTTTTTTAGAGTGTGTTGCTGTATTTAACTTATCGATACATCGATATATTACATGCGCTGTCATTGCAAAATAACTTTGTTTTTTCTTGAACGTAAAAAAATCATTTTTAACCAAATAATTTAAGTTTTTTGTAACTATAGGTGTAAATTTATGACTATCTACCTTAGCTAATCCATGTCCTGGTATATGTTTCATCACAGTTCCAATGGAATTTTGATGAAAATAATTGATACAAATATCTCCAATTTTAGAGATATCTTTTTTATTTTTTGAAAAAGATCTATCACCAATAATGTTGCTAGCTCCTTTAACTCGAAGATCTAAAACAGGAACTGTGTTTATATTAACACCGATTGATTTAAGTAAATATGAAGTCTTATCAATAAATAATTTATAAATGATATTAAATTTTTTCTTATCTTTTATAAATAAATTACCAAAATATTCAGAAGTAATATTATCAAAAGATATAATTTTACTTAATCGATTTACTCTTCCACCTTCTTGATCAATTAATATAGGGTATTTTTTATCTTTAAAAATCTTTTTTATTTTATCGGTTAATTTTTTAGTTTGTTCAATTGAACTTATGTTTCTTGAAAATAAAATAATACCCCATGGCTTATATTTTTTTAAAAAAGCTATTTCTTTATTTGATAATGTTGATGATTTTAAACCAACAATAAAAGCTCTCCTATTCTTTATCATTATCTAAAAGTTTCCAAAAATTAAACTTTTTCTTCTTTTTTTTATTTGTTTGATTAACGTATTCTATTACATTTTGTGTATCGTTTTCCAAAACTGGTAAATTTTTTGAATATAATTTGATTTTTTCATCGTTATTTTTAAAAGATCTGTATGATTTCTTCTTATTTTCATCTGAAAAATAATATCTACCAGTCAAAAAAATAAATAAAGCAATTACAATAATAAAGATTAAGTACTTAATTTCTTTTAGCATTACATTTTGTCTGGTGTATCAACACCAACTATATCCATTCCTGATTTTACAACGTTAGATATTGCTTTTAAAAAAATTAGTTTATCTGAAGAAACTGTTTTTTGATCATTAATAAATCTTTTTTCTGGGTTTTGTTTTCCGAGATTCCAATATGAGTGAAATTCTGAAGCTAGATCATATAAATAAACAGGTATTCTATGTGGCTCTAATTTTGAACTTGCTGCATCAATACATTTAGGCCATTCTGAAATTTTCTTTAAAATTTTGATCTCATCATTTGAGTATTCAAAACTAAAATCATCTATTTTAATATTTGAATTTAAATCCTTACCAATATGTCTAAAAACAGATGAAATTCTAGCATAACAATATTGTACATAATATAATGGATTATCTTTTGATTTTTCTTTAACAGCATCAAAATCAAAATCTAATTCTACATCACTACTTCTATTGAGCATGATAAATCTAGTTGCATCTTTTCCAACTTCATCAATTAAATCATCAACAGTAATGTAGTCACCCTTTCTTTTAGACATCTTAAATGGTTTGTTATCTTTAATTAATTTTACAAGCTGACTTATTTTGCAGATCAATTTATCTTTTTTTCCTGATAAAGCTTCAACTGAAGATGAAATTCTTTTGATGTAACCAGCATGATCTGCACCAAGAATATTTATTAAATAATCAAACTTACGATCAACTTTGTTTTTATGATAAGCAACATCGCTTGCAAAATAAGTCCATGCTCCATCTGACTTTTGCAATGCTCTATCTTTATCGTCACCAAAATCAGTAGATTTAAAAAGTAACTGTTCTCGTTCAACCCAGTTTTTGTCGTCTTCTCCAGCTGGAGCTTTAATTTTTCCTTTATATACAAATTTATTTTTTTCTAAAAATTTTATTACACTTTCTACTTCTTTGTTTAAAACAATGCTTTTTTCACTAACAAAATTGTCATGGTTAATTCCTAGGCTCTTAAGGTTTTTTTTAATTAAAAGCAGAGCTTGTTCTATAGATAAAGCTGTTAACTTATCGCTTATTTGATCATAATTATCAAAATTTAGATCTGAATTATCTGAAACTATATTTTTCGCAAAATCGATTAAATAATCTCCTGGATACAAATCAGGATTATCTTGAGGAAAAGTTTCGTTAAACTTTACTTCTCTAATTCTAAAATATACAGATTTTGTAAAATTTATAATTTGATTACCATAATCATTTACATAATACTCTTTTGTAACCTTGTGCTTATTAAATATTAAAACATTGGATATGACATCACCTAAAATAGCTCCTCGACAATGACCAACATGTAGGGGTCCTGTGGGGTTAGCTGATACGAATTCAACTAAATAACTATTTTTTTTCTCCTTATCATTAATCCCAAATTCTTCAGCGTTATCAATGATTTCTTTAATAAAGTTTGACCAGAAAGATTGTTTAAATTTAATATTAATGAAACCAGGTTTAGCAACAGATATATTTTCTATTTGATTATCAATATTTTTTATTTCTAGTGCAAGTTTTTCTGCCAATTCAATTGGAGAAGTTTTGTTCAGTTTTGATAAAACCATTGCAACATTAGTTGAAATATCACAATCAAATTTTGGTGGTGGTATTTCCGCACTAATACCATTGAAACTTTCTGGAACGATAAGTTGATTTTTTTTACTTAACTCAATAATAATTGATTTAATTTTATCTAAATATAATTCAAAAATATTCATTTATTATCGTTATAAAGGTTAATCGCGTATCTATCGGTCATACCAGATATAAAATCTGAAATAGCTCTATATTTGTCTTTAGTCAATTGCTCTTTAGTAAGAAATTTTCTAGGATTTGATTTAATTATTTTAAATAATTTATTAATTATCATTTTACCTCTTTGATTCTTATTAAGTACCGATTTATTGTCATACATTCTATGCCTTAAAAATGATCTGATTTCTTGTTCTGAATTTTGTATTTTGTCTGAAAAAGAAACTATTAATTGATTTGATTTTGACACATCTTTTAATGACTTAATTTTAAATTTTTTAATATTTTTTTTTGTACTAATTAGTAAATCTCTAATCATAGTATCTATTGAATCTCTGATAATTTGATAAATAGCAATTTTATAATTTTTTTTATTAATTTTTTTTTTATATTTTTGGTAAATGTCTTTAAAAAAATCTAATTCAATTAATTCCTCAAGTTTAAATAAGTTGGCTTTAATGCCATCCTGAATATCGTGATTATTATATGCAATATCATCTGATATGGCTGATATTTGAGCTTCTAATGATGGATAAGTATTAAATTTAATTTTATTTTTGAAAACTTTTGATCCAATTAGTTTGTTGATCATACTTAGGTCGTCTACTGGTCCATTATGTTTTAAAAGTCCTTCTAAAGTTTCAAGAGTTAAATTTAGTCCATCAAATTTGAAATATTTATTCTCTAAAAACATTACGATTCTTAGTGTCTGAAGATTATGATCGAAACCTCCATAGTTTTCCATACATTCATCTAGAGCATCCTCTCCTGCATGGCCAAATGGTGTATGACCTAAATCATGAGCAAGACTTAAGGTTTCAGCTAAATCTTCATTTAATTTTAGATATTTTGCAATTGATCTTGCTATTTGAGCAACTTCAATTGAATGAGTGATCCTTGTTCTAAAATGATCCCCTTCTGTGTTAACAAATACCTGGGTTTTATGCTTTAATCTTCTAAATGATGCACTATGAATTATACGATCTCTGTCACGTTGAAAAGGAGATCTGTATTTTGAATTATCTTCTTTATTAAGTCTGCCTTTACTTTTAAATACGCCTAACAAAGTGTCTTTTTTCATCCTTTAATTTAAATAATTAAGTATTATATTAGTAATATCAGTGTTCAGACATGATTAAAGAAATTAAATTTACGGATAAAGCTTTAAAACAAATAGATAATTTGTTGTCAAAAAAAGACAAAGGATCATTCTTCAGAATCGCTATCAAAGGTGGAGGATGTTCTGGTTTTCAATATGAGTTTACTTTTGATAAATCAAAACAAGATGATGATTTAAGTTATCAAAATATTTTAATTGATAAAACTTCAGCTGATTTGCTTAAAGGATCTGAAGTAGATTACGTTTCTGAACTTATAGGTGAACAATTCAAAATATCTAATCCACAGACCAAATCTTCATGTGGTTGTGGAGTTTCTTTCTCACTTTAATGCTCATTTCATCTTGGAATGTAAACTCAGTAAGAGCAAGAATTGAAAATATCAAAAGCTATTTATTAAAATATAAACCTGATATTTTAATGATGCAGGAAATCAAAACTGAAGATGTTAATTTTCCATATGATGATTTTTCATCAATGGACTATGAAAGTCATGTATTTGGTCAAAAAAGTTACAATGGTGTAGCAATTATATCTAAAAATAAATTAAAAAATGTCAAAACAGATTTAATTAAGGATAAGTTAAAACAATCAAGAATAATTTCAGCTGAATTTGAGCATAAGAAAAAAAATATACAATTAATAAATATTTACACCCCTAATGGTAATCCTGTAGATACAGAAAAATATGATTATAAAAAAAATTGGCTTGATCAATTAATAAAACAATTAAAAACATTATATAAAAAAAATTCAAATATAATTTTAGCTGGTGATTTCAATATAATCCCATCAGCTGAAGATGTTTACAATGTTAAAAGTTTTGAAGACGATGCTTTATACAGACTTGAAATAAGAAAAAAATTTAGAGAAATGATTAATCTTGGTTTTAATGACGTCTACAGACATTTTTATGAAGATAAAGAAGGATATACATTTTGGGATTATATGAGAGGTGCATGGCAAAAAAATAACGGTATGAGGATTGATCATTTTTTAGTTTCAAATTCTATAATTGATAAAATTAAAGATATTAATATTAATAAAGATCCACGTGGAAGAGAAAAGCCTTCTGATCACACACCAATTGAGATTAATTTAGCTTAAAGATTTAATTTTATTTACTAATTCTTCGTTAATATTTCTTGGACCAGTATCCATTCTATTCTTGTGACGTCTTTCTCCAGGTAATCTTACTTCACCCATTGATTTCATTTTTTCAAAAAATTCCTCAGCATGTTTTTGCCAATTAGTACCTGATGTTTTATCTGGGTTAATGGCTAGTATGAATTCACCACCACTTGGAGGACCACCATCATTATTATCTTTAGCAGCAGTTTCAAAACTAAAATTATCTCCAACTAATGCTCCTGCCATTAATTCTACCATCATTGCTATTGCAGATCCTTTGTAACCACCAAAAGGTAATAAAACTCCACCATCAGCAATTTCACCTGGATCAGTTGTTTCTTTACCATCTTTAGTTAAACCAGTGCCAAGTGGAACTTTGTGCCCTTCTCTTTTAGCAACTTGAACTTCTCCCATTGCCATTGAAGCAGTTGCCATATCATAAACAACTGGTGTTTTACCTGGACGTGGCCAAGCAAATGAAATTGGGTTTGTCCCAAATAATGGTTTTATGGCACCAGCAGGTGCTACAGCAGGCTTATAAGATGTGCAAGCAAATGCAACTAAACCATCTTCCGCTAATTTTTCTGTTTCGGGCCACATAGCAGCCATGTGATGTGAATTATTTATTGCTAGTACTGCAACACCATTTTCTTTTGCAGCTTTTGCTAATTCAGGTAATCCTTTATTTAATACAACAGGTGCTAAACAATTATTTCCTTCAACTTTGATAACAGATGGAGATATTTTTTTTACCTCAGGTTTTCCTTTTCCATTAATCTTTCCACTTTTTAATCCAGTGACATATGCTGGTAATCTAAATAGACCATGTGATACCGAGCCATCTCGTTCAGCATTTCTGATCAAGTCTGATAGTATTGATGCTGTTTCATCATCACAACCGTTAGCTAAAAGAGTTTTTTTAGCTAATTCAAATATTTCGTCTAAAGTTATGGATACAGTGCTCATTATTTTGATTTACATTTCTTGCATAAACCAAAAAATTCTAAATTATATTTGCTATATTTCATTCCTGAATTGTCTGAAAAATTAGATAAATATTTAGAAAGTTTTAAGTTACTTATTTCAGATACGTTCTCACAATTTTCACAAATTGAAAAAGCAGTTGCTTTTGAAACCTGACAGCTAGAATTTTGACAAGCAATAAAAGCATTTCTACTTTCAATTTTATGAATTTTTCCAATTTCAACTAACTTATCTAACGCTCTATAAACTTGCAGTGGTGCTTTGATACCTTTTTTTTGAACATTAAAAAGAATTGAATAAGCTTTCATAGGCCCACCAGATTTATCAATAAGATCAAAAATTATTTTTTGATTTTTTGATAGGTTATGTTCTTTTTGCATCTTTAAATTCTTATCAATTAGTTATCAGTTTTTCAATTTAATCGATTGTTTAATGTTAAGTAAAGATAGTATAAATAATACTAAAGCTGCCATGATTATTGAAGGTCCAGATGATGTGTTAAATTCTAATGAAGAAAATAGCCCTAATAAAACTGATAAAAGACCACCAATAACAGAAAATAAAACCATCTTTTGAGGGCTATCTGATATATTTCTAGCCATAGCGGCGGGTATAATTAACATTCCAGTAATTAATAACAATCCAACCATTTTAATTGATATGGCTATTACTGCAGCCATAAGTATAGTAAATATTGCTTTAGCTCTATCAGGATTCAACCCTTCAGCTTCAGCTAATTCGTAATTAACCGTTGAGGCAAACAATGGTTTCCAAATCAATTTAAGAACTATTAAAATTACTGCTCCACCAGTCCATATAATAAATATGTCTTTCGTTGTTACAGCTAAGATATCTCCAAATAAAAGACCCATAATATCAAAACGAATAAAAGTTAAAAAACCAATTACAACTAAACCAACTGCTAAAGAAGAGTGTGCTAACAGACCTAATAAAGCATCTCCTGGTAAATTAGTTTTTTTTTGTAGTTGAATTAATATCAGCGCAATTACAGATGAAATTATAAACACAGAAAGTGCAATATTAAACTCAAACGAATAAGCCAACGTCACACCTAATAAAGCTGAATGAGATAAAGTATCACCAAAATAAGATAATCTTCTCCAAACAACAAAACATCCAAGTGGTCCTGTTACTAAAGCAACACCTAGCCCTGCAATTAACGCTCTAACGAAAAAATCATCTAGCATATTAATTTTTTTTTATTTGACCTTCGTCAGAATGAACATGGTCATGTTTATGTTCATAAACTGTTAAAATTTGAGAAGCTTGTTCACCAAATAAAGTTTTATATTCATTATTTTTAGCTACATCAATTGGTGAACCTGAACAACATACGTGTCCATTTAAACAAACAACATGATCCGTTGCAGTCATGACTGTATGTAGATCGTGAGAAATTAATAAAATTCCACAATTTAAAGTGTCTGAAATTTTTTTAATAAGTTCATATAATGCAATTTCTCCTGTGTAATCTACGCCTTGAACAGGTTCATCTAAGACTAATAATTCAGGTTTTTTTGAAATAGCTCTAGCTATTAAAACTCTCTGAAATTCACCTCCTGATAAATTTCCTAGATTTTTATTTTTTAGATGCATAACACCTGTAAGCGTAAGAGCTTCATCAATTGCTTCATCTTTTATGTCTTCTGTTAAAAGCATAAAATCATATACTCTTAATGGTAGTGTCCAATCAATTGAGATTTTTTGAGGAACATAACCAACTTTGTTAGTATATTTTTCTACAGATCCTTCTATGTTTTTGTAAATTCCTAATGCAATCTTTGCTGTAGTGCTTTTTCCAGAACCATTAGGTCCAATAAGGGTAACGATTTTTCCTTTTTCAACAGTTAAAGAAACGCCTTCCACTAGCCATTTATTATTTTGTTTAAAACCGGCGTTATTTAATTTTACTAATGTACTATTTTCTAAACTCATAAATTGCTTGACTTATAAATGTTATATTATTACATACTGTTATATTATAACAACTAATTAAATTAATTATTATGAAAAATATTAAAAAAATACCACTTATATTCTCAATATTATCAATTTTAACATTCTTTACACCAGCAAACGCTGAAATAAAAGTAGTTGCATCTATTAAACCAATTCATTCATTAGCTAGTTATTTAATGGACGGTATTGCTAAACCTGATCTAATAGTTGATGGATATGCATCTCCACACGGATTTGCGATGAAACCTTCTCATGCAAAAATGCTTCAAAATGCAGATCTAATATTCTGGGTTGGTGAAGATTTAGAGAATTTTCTAGAAAAGCCATTGAGTTCAATCGCCAAAAAAGCAGAAAAAATTGAATTAATGGAAACTAAAGGATTACAGGTATTAAAATTTAGAGAAAGAAATATTTTTGACGAACATGATCATGACGATCACGGACATGATGACCACGGTAAAAAGGAAGATGATCACGACCATGACGATCATGGTAAAAAAGAAGATGATCATGATGATCACGGACATGACGATCATGATGGACATGCGCATGGTGAATTTGATCCACACATTTGGTTGGACCCAATTAATGCAAAAGCTATGTTAAATGAAATGGCAGAACATTTAATTGAAAATGATCCAAAGAATGAAGCTAAATACAAAAGCAATTTAGCTAAAGCTTTAAAAGAAATCGATAAACTTACAATTGATGTAATGACAGATTTAAGCAGCAGTGTTTCTTCAATTGTATTCCATGATGCTTATCAGTATTTTGAAGAAAGATTTAATGTTAAAGTATTAGGTGCATTTACTGTTAATACAGATGTGATGCCTGGAGCTGAACAACTTGCTGAAATTAGAGAAATTATCGAGCATGATAAAGTTGCATGTGTATTCTCTGAACCTCAATTTAACCCAGATATTATCAAAGCTGTAGCTAAAGATATGAAGATTAAAACTGGTGTTTTGGATCCATTAGGTGCAACTTTAGATCCGGGTAAAGACTTGTATTTCAAATTAATTAGAAATATGTCCAATTCTTTCAAAGGTTGTTAAGATACTATTTATTGATATTAGTATTTCTTAAATTGTAATTAGTTATTAAATTTACAAGAAAGGAAAAAATAATGTTCATAAAAAAGTATCTTAAATGGATAAGTACATTTCTCGTTCTAGTTGGTATTCTTTTAACAAATCTAAACGTATATCCATTGAATATCTACTTTCACGGATTAGGAGTTGTAGGATGGACTATCGCTGGATTTATCAGCAAAGATAAAGCGATCCTAACTAATTTTGGATTGCAAATACCATTATTTGTAATTGGTATATATAAAATAATATTTTAATTTTTTTATATAGACTTTGAACTAAATTAGTTTACTTGTAGATGAATCTACTCTCTGATTCTTTAATAAATAAATTTATACGTAGAAAAATTCTTTGACCTACATTAAACACTCCTCAAGTCATAAAACGATTGAACCGAAAACAATAATATTTAGGAGATAAAAAATGGAAATGACTTTAATTTACACGGTTATAGGGTTTGCCCTTGCCGGTTATAGTGTAATCGCTAACGATTCAATCCAAACACTTGGTACCTTTATTGCTTCAAAAAAGAAGTGGTTTAAATGGTATGTACTTGCTGGATCAGCTTCAGCTGTTATGATTTTAGCACTTGGATGGGGTTGGTATTCTTATGATGGAGATATTTCTTATGGAAGATTAAATAGAATACCTTATCAAGAAATTCAATGGTATCATGCAGTAGCTCCTGCAATACTATTATTATTAACAAGAATTGGAATACCAGTATCAACAACCTTTTTAGTTCTTTCGGCATTTGCTTCAACCGTTGTGCTTGAAAAAATGCTATTGAAAAGTGTGGTTGGTTATGGATTAGCAGCAATGGTTGCTTACATAGCCTGGATAGCTGTATCTAAATTTATTAATGAAAAATTTGATGAAGTAGATGAAAAATGGATATCATTCTGGAGAAATGCTGTTTGGGTTTCGTCAGGTTGGTTATGGTGGGTTTGGTTATCTCACGATGTAGCTAATATAGCTGTATATCTACCTAGACAATTAGATTTATCATTACTTTTAATTGTAATGGCTTATTTTACTTCTTTGTTATTTTACATTTTCTACATTCAAGGTGGACCAATTCAAAAAGTTGTTCTTGAAAAAACAGGAACAAGATATGCAAGATCAGCTACAATTATTAATGTGATTTATGCTGGTGTTTTATTCTACTTTAAAGAGCTTAATGATTTGCCAATGTCAACAACATGGGTGTTCGTTGGGTTATTGTGTGGTAGAGAACTTGCAATATCAACTATGAATAAAGATTATAAATTTAAGTATGTCTTCCCATTAATTGGAAAAGACTTTCTTAAAATGATTTTTGGATTGAGTGTGTCAGTAGGTATCGTTTTAGCGATCCACTACATAATTATTCCAAATAATTGGTTTTAAATAAATCTTTATGGTCGTGTTATATTATTTAACACGGCCATATACATCCTGATATCGTACAATATCGCTTTCTTTTAAAATTGATCCAATTTGAGCTTCGACAATTTTAACAGGTTTTTTTCCTGAATTTTGAACTCTATGGATTGCCTCTAACGGAATGAATATATGTTCACCTGGTTTTTTAATTATAATATCTTTGTTAAGAGTTATTTTAGCATTACCTTGGGTGACTAACCAATGTTCAGCTCGATGATGGTGTTTTTGTAAACTTAAAATACCTTTTGGTTTTACGTATAGTTCTTTTATTAAAAACTCTTTTCCTTCAAATAAATTAGTGTATCTGCCCCATGGACGGTAATACACGTTTTTTTTCTTAATATATTTGTTTTTATTTTTATCATACATTTTCAGAATTTCTTTCCAACTACCAAGATCTGACCAAGGTATATCTAGTTTGATAGCGTTAATTTGTTTGGTTTTTTCTAGAATTGCATAATCAAAAGATTTGGCGGTTGCTTTTATAAATGAAGCTTTGTTTAGATAATATGTATTAGCTTTATATTTT
>CACPCX010000002.1 GCA_902632545.1 uncultured Pelagibacteraceae bacterium | reverse complement strand
CTGCAGATAGAGTTGAAGAAATTAATCAAAGAACAAGAGACGGGGGTGCTGAAATAGTCAAGTATTTAGAAAAAGGATCAGCCTTTTATGCACCTGCAGCATCTGGTGTTCAAATGGCAGAGGCTTATTTGAATGATCAGAAAAAATTATTACCTTGTGCAGTTCAATTAAATGGAGAATATGGTGTAGAAAATGTTTATGCAGGTGTTCCAGTTATAATTGGAAAAGATGGTGTAGAAAAAATCAAGCAGATTGATTTAGATGATAAAGAAAAAAAGGAATTTATGCATTCAATAGATGCAGTAAAAGCTCTATGGGTGGCTGCATCTAAAATAGATCCTGATTTATCTAAATAATAATGAATATCCACGAGCATCAAGCTAAGCAAATATTAAAGAAATATGGTGCTGTAGTTCCAGAAGGAGTATTTGCACTTAATGTTGATGAGCTTATTGAAAAAGCAAAAACACTTAAAACTGAAAAATATGTTCTAAAAGCACAAATCCATGCTGGCGGTAGGGGAAAAGCTGGTGGCGTAAAAATTTTAAACTCTATGGAGGAACTGACGGTAGCAGCTAGAGAGCTGTTTGGAAAAACTTTGGTTACTCATCAAACTGGACCAGAAGGTAAAGAAGTAAAAAGATTATACGTAGAAGAAACTTCAAATATAGATCAAGAATTTTACTTATCATGTCTAGTTGATAGGGCAAGTTCTAAAATAGCATTTATATCTAGCGATCAAGGAGGAATGGATATTGAAGAGGTAGCTAGCACCTCACCTGAAAAAATAATTACAACAAAAGTTGATATGGGTGACGAAATTTTAGATACAGATTGTGAAAAAATAATTAAAATTTTTAATTTAAATGAAAATGCAAAAAAACAAGCAATATCCTTAATAAAATCAATATATAAAATGTTTGTGAGTACAGATGCAAGTATGGTTGAAGTGAATCCATTAATTTTAACAAAAGAAAAAAAAATTATTTGTTTAGATGCAAAAGTAAATTTCGATTCAAATGCTTTATTCAGACACCCTGACATTGTTGAATTAAGGGATTTAAATGAAGAAGACCCTACTGAGATAGAAGCTAGCAAGCATGATCTTGCTTATATCAAACTAGATGGAAGCATTGGATGTATGGTGAATGGAGCAGGGTTAGCAATGGCAACGATGGATATAATTAAATTGTATGGCAAAGAGCCAGCAAATTTTTTAGATGTAGGTGGTGGAGCATCGAGGGAAAAAGTATCTGCTGCATTAAAAATAATTCTCTCAGATAAAAATGTTAAAGGAATTTTAATAAATATCTTTGGAGGAATAATGAGATGTGATGTTCTTGCCCAAGGAGTAGTTGATGCAGCTAAGGAAATTAATATTGGTGTACCATTAGTCGTAAGATTAGCAGGTACAAATTTTAAAGAAGGAAAAGAAATTCTTGATAATTCTGGATTAAAATTAATTTCCGCAGAAAATTTAGATGATGCAGCTAAGAAAATTGTTGAGGTAATAAAATAATATGTCAGTTTTAGTAAACAAAAATACCAAAGTAATTTGTCAAGGATTTACAGGTAAACACGGCGAATTTCATTCTAAACAGGCGATAGAATATGGAACTAATTTAGTTGGTGGTGTCACTCCAAAAAAAGGGGGTCAAACACATTTAGGTAGACCAGTATTTAATACAGTAGTCGAAGCTAAGGCAGAGGTTGGAGCAGATGCAACAATGATCTATGTACCTGCAAGATTTGCAGCAGCAGCCATCATTGAAGCTATTGATGCATCTATTGAACTTATTGTTTGTATTACGGAGGGAATTCCAATTCAAGATATGCTTAAAGTAAGACAAAGATTAAAAGGTTCTGATAGCAGATTGATTGGACCCAATTGTCCTGGAATAATTACGCCAGATGAATGTAAAATTGGAATTATGCCAGGAAATATCCATAAAAGAGGAAGCGTTGGAATAGTATCAAGATCAGGGACATTAACATATGAGGCAGTTGCACAAACAACAGAAAATGGACTTGGTCAATCAACCTGTATAGGAATTGGTGGAGATCCTATTAATGGAACCAATTTTATTGATTGTTTAGATTTATTTTTAAATGATGACGAAACAGAGTCTATTTTAATGATAGGTGAGATTGGAGGAACAGCTGAAGAGGAAGCTGCTGATTTTATAAAAAATCACAAGATTAAAAAACCAATAGTTGGATTTATTGCTGGAATTACTGCTCCTCCGGGAAGAAGAATGGGACATGCAGGTGCTATTATATCAGGTGGTAAAGGCGGAGCTGAAGATAAAATTGAAAAAATGGAGGAATGTGGCATTACAGTTGCTAAATCACCATCAATTATTGGAAAAACTTTATTTAATAAACTGTCTAATTGAAAAATAATATTAGAGCGATATATTAAATAAAAAGATGTCTTCATCAAAAAATCTCGATTTTGAAAAAACTTCATTTCTGAACAAGTCTAATAGTAGATTTATAGAAGAAATGTATTTAAAATTTATTAATAAAGATGCTGATCTTCCAGAAAGTTGGTTAAATTATTTTGACGGGATTGGTGAAGAATTAAATGTAATAGCTAAAGAGATTAATGGTCCTTCTTGGGGACCAACTAAAAAAAAAATCAATATTGATGAATTACAAAAAAAAATAGAGGAACAGGACAAAAATAATTTTGATAATATCAAATTGGATACTTCAGAAAAATTTAATTTTCAATTACTTGCTGATTCAAATAAGGACTCAATAAGTGCAGTAGCATTAATTAGAGCTTATAGATTAAGAGGTCACTTGTTGGCAGATCTTGATCCATTAGAAATGAGAGAGTCTGAGTATTTAGATGAACTTCATCCAGATTTTTATGGTTTTAAAAAAGAAAATTATGACAAAAAAATTTTTCTTAATGGTGTAATCAATCTTAAATATGCAAACATAAGAGAAATACTTAAGTTTATGAAGAAGACCTATTGTGGGAAAATAGGTTATGAGTTCATGCATATTTCAAACCCAGTTGAAAGAAAGTGGTTTAGAGACAGAATAGAGCAAGATAAAAATGCACTTCAATTTACAAAAAACGGTAAAGAGGCCATTTTAAATAAATTAGTTCAGGCAGAAGGTTTTGAAAAATTTTTAGCTACTAAGTATGTTGGAACAAAAAGGTTTGGTTTGGACGGTGGAGAAAGTTTAATACCTGCCTTAGAACAAATAATAAAAATTGGTGGTCAAAATAATATTAAAGAAGTTAAAATAGGAATGTCTCACAGAGGTAGGCTTAATGTTTTAGCAAACGTTTTACAAAAGTCTTACAAGAAAATTTTTAATGAATTTGCAGGTGAGTTTAGTTCTGACGCAGAAGATAGTGCTGGTGATGTGAAATATCATCTTGGGGCATCTTCGGATAGAGAATTCGATGGAAATTCTGTTCATGTGAGTTTAACAGATAATCCTTCTCACTTAGAAGCTGTGAACCCAGTTGTTTTAGGACAAACAAGAGCTAAACAATTTTTTCATAAAGATAAAGAAAGAAATAAAGTTATACCTATTCTTATTCATGGAGATGCAGCTTTTGCTGGCCAAGGAGTTGTAGCAGAATGTTTTGCAATGTCTGGATTACCAGGACACAACACTGGTGGAACAATTCACATTATTGTAAATAATCAAATAGGATTTACTACAAGCCCAAGATTTGCTAGGTCCTCACCGTATCCATCAGATGTTGCAAAAATGGTAGAGGCACCTATTCTTCATGTTAATGGAGATGATCCAGAAGCAGTTGTTTATGCAACTAGAATAGCAACAGAGTTTAGATTAAAATTTAACAGAGACGTAGTAATAGACTTAATTTGCTATAGAAGGTTTGGACATAATGAGGGAGATGAGCCTTCATTCACTCAACCTTTAATGTATAAAAAAATTAGGTCACACCCTAGTGTTTATAAAATTTATGGAAATAAGTTAGTAAATGAAAACTCTATAACTCAAGAAATATTAAATCAAAATGTCAAATCATTTAAAGATTTACTTGCTGAACAATATAAGAGTGCAAAAGATTATAAGCCTAAAATAGAGTGGTTTGAGGGAACATGGTCAAGATATAAACCTGAAAGAGGAAAAGATAAAAGAGGAGTAACAGGTTATGACGAAGATAAATTAAAATTAATATCAAATAAAATAAATTTTATCCCAGAAGATAAAAATATTCACAAAACTATAACTAAAATTTTTAATTCTAGAAAAAAAAATATTGAAAAAGGTACTGAAATTGATTGGTCTTCAGCAGAGGCTCTTGCATTTGGATCTTTGCTTGATGAGGGATACCCAGTTAGACTTGTAGGTCAAGACTCTGGTAGAGGTACATTTAGTCAAAGACATTCAGTGTTAAGAAATCAATTAGATAATTCTAGATATGTGCCACTCAATAATATTTCTAAGAGTCAAAAACAATTTGAGGTAGTAGATAGTTTTTTATCTGAGCTTGCAGTTTTAGGATTTGAATATGGTTACAGTCTTGTAGAGCCAAATACTCTTACACTTTGGGAAGCACAATTTGGTGACTTTGCAAATGGTGCTCAAGTAGTAATTGATCAATTTGTTGCTTCAGGTGAGAGGAAGTGGAATAGAGCATCTGGTTTAGTAATGTTATTACCTCATGGATATGAAGGACAAGGACCAGAACACTCTTCAGCAAGATTAGAGAGATTTCTACAATTATGCTCAAACGATAATATGCAAGTTATGAATTGCACAACTCCAGCAAATTATTTTCACGCTTTAAGAAGACAGATGCATAGAAGTTTTAGGAAGCCACTAATTATTATGACACCAAAATCATTATTAAGAAACAAATATTGTGTTTCAAATTTAGAAGATTTTAATAAAAAAAATACTTTTCATAGAGTACTTTGGGATCATGCTATTGATCATAAGTCAAAAGGATTTATTAAACTTAAAGAAAGTTCTAAAATTAAAAAAGTAATTCTTTGTTCTGGAAAAGTATATTTTGATTTATTAGATGCAAGAGAAAAGCTTAAAAGAGATGATGTTGTGATGTATAGAATAGAACAACTATATCCATTTCCAGTAAAAGCTTTAATTAACGAATTAAAACCATATGCTGAAAATGCCAAATTTTACTGGTGCCAAGAAGAACCAAAAAATATGGGTGCTTGGTTTTCAGTAAGAGATTATATCCAATGGACATTGGATACTTTAAAGGCTAATAATAATAAAATTTCTTATATAGGAAGAAGCCCAGACGCAACTCCTGCAACAGGATATGCCAAAAGGCATAATTCTCAACAACAAGAAATAATTAACGAGGTATTTGATTAATTATAATGAGTGAAAAAATAGTAGTCCCTGTTCTAGGTGAAAGTATAACAGAAGCAACAGTTGCTAAATGGTTAAAAAACCCAGGTGATGCAGTTGAAGCAGATGAACCAATTGTAGAATTAGAAACAGATAAAGTAAATTTAGAAGTACCATCTCCAATTTCTGGTATTTTAACTGAGATAAATTCTCAAGATGGATCAGTAGTTGAAGTAGGAGCATTATTAGGTTCCGTATCAGCAGATGATGGAGCAGTTAAATCTAGGCCAAAAAGTAGAGGAGAAATCAAGAAAGAAGAAATTGTTCCTGCAAAGAGCAATGTAATTAAATTGGATGCAAATAAAAAAGAACCAAAAGTTTTTGAAGAAAAAGAGATTGAAAAACCTTTAGTTTTAACAGAGGAAGTTAAACCAGATGTTGTTCCAAAATTAGATGTTAATCCAATCTTATCTCCAGCAGTGAGAAAAATAGTAGCTGAAAATGATATTAATATTAATTCAATTCAAGGCTCAGGAAAAGATGGAAGAGTTTTAAAAGGGGATTTAATAAGTTTGATGGGAGCAAATCCAAAACCATCTGAGAGAAAAATTCAATATGGCGAAGAAGAACGAATTAAAATGACAAGGTTGAGACAGACTATTGCAAAAAGATTAAAGCAAGCTCAAGAGAATGCCGCTCTTTTAACAACATTTAACGAGGTTGATATGAGCAGTGTAATGGAAATGAGAAAAGAAAATCAAGAAGATTTCCAATCTCGTTATGGAATAAAATTGGGATTTATGTCTTTTTTTGTAAAAGCATGTGTAGTCGCTTTAAAAAATTTTCCTGCGGTAAATGCTGAAATAGATGGTGATGAAATTATATACAAAAACTATTATAATATTAGTTTTGCTGTTGGAACAGATAAAGGATTGGTTGTTCCAGTTTTAAGAAATTCAGATGTTTTGTCTTTTGCAGATATTGAAAAGAATATTAAAGAAATTTCAGAAAAAGCACGAGATGGAAAGCTAACCATTGAAGATCTTCAAGGAGGAACATTTACAATAAGTAATGGAGGAGTTTATGGGTCTATGCTTTCAACACCAATACTTAATTTACCTCAATCTGGAGTGTTAGGTATGCATAATATAGTAGAAAGACCAGTTGTTATAGATGGTGAAATCAAAATAAGACCAATTATGTATTTAGCTTTATCATATGATCATAGAATTATAGATGGAAAAGAATCTGTATCTTTCCTTAAAATGATTAAAGAAAATTTAGAGGACCCTAGAAGGTTGTTTTTAGATATTTAAATGTTAGAAAAATTTCAAGCTGTAGTTATTGGAGGTGGACCTGGTGGTTATGTCTGTGCGATCAGACTTGCTCAATTAGGTTTAAAAACAGCATGCATAGAGTCTAGGGGATCATTAGGAGGTACTTGTTTAAATATTGGTTGTATCCCATCAAAAAGCTTACTTAATCTTTCTGAAGAATTTCATAAAGTTAAAAGTTTAGCAAACAAAGGTATAGAGGTTGGTGAAGTAAAATTAAATTTAGAGAAAATGATGAAGAGTAAAGATAAAGCGGTAACAGTTCTTACAAAGGGTGTAGAATTTCTTTTAAAAAAAAACAAAGTTACTTACTTTAGAGGACATGGAAGTTTTAAATCTAAAAATGAAATTTTAATTAAAGATGATAAAAATAAAGAAACTATAGTCCAAACAGAAAAAATAGTTATTGCAACAGGATCAGTTCCAGTTTCATTACCAGGAATAGAAATAGATGAAAAAATAATTGTTTCATCAACAGGTGCTTTAAAATTAGAAAAGGTACCTAAGAAAATGGTAGTTGTAGGTGGAGGATATATAGGATTGGAAATGGGATCTGTATGGTCAAGACTTGGAGCAGAGGTACAGGTTGTTGAATTTTTAGATCATATTACTCCTGGAATGGATAAAGAAATCTCTTCAGAATTTATGAAAATTTTAAAAAAACAGGGTATGAAATTTAATATGCAAAATAAAGTTGAAATGATTAAAAAAAATACAACGGGAGCAGTGGTTTCTACAGTAGATAAAGATGGTAACAAAAATAATTTTGAGTGTGATATTGTTTTAATTTCTGTTGGCAGAAAACCTAATACAGATGGTTTAAATTTAAAGTCTGTAGGAGTAGATCTTGATGAAAAAAATAGAATTAAAACTGATAAAAGTTTTAAGACAAACATTGAAAATATTTACGCAATAGGCGATGTAATTGTTGGACCAATGCTTGCACATAAAGCAGAGGATGAAGGAATAGCAGTTGCAGAAAATATAGTTGGCCAATCGGGGCACGTAAATTACGATACAATCCCAGGAGTTATTTATACAACACCAGAAGTAGCATCAATCGGCAAAACTGAGGAACAATTAAAAGCATTAAATAAAAAATATAAAGTAGGTAAATTTTCATTTATGGCCAATTCAAGAGCTAAGGCTATAGATGATGCAGAGGGTTTCGTTAAAATTTTAGCAGATGAACAAACTGATAAAGTATTAGGTGCACATATAATAGGACCTCATGCAGGAGAATTAATTGCTGAGATCGGTGTTGCAATGGAATTTGGTGCTAGTTCAGAAGATATAGCTCGAACTTGTCATGCTCATCCAACTTTTTCTGAAGCTGTTAAAGAAGCAGCGCTATCAGTAGATAAAAGAGCAATACACTCTTAATTTTTTTTCATATTATAAAAATATGAAATATCCGATTCTTGTACCAAATATTTTTAATCATCCATTTACTTATGAAAGTAATTTAAATCTTAAAGTTGGCGATTATGTGCTGGTACCCTTTGGAAAATCTAAAATTACTGGTGTTGTTTGGGATGAATTTGAAAAAAAAAATAATAAAAATTTTAAGACTAAAAATATAATAAAGAAATTAGACGTTACTCCACTAAAAAAAGATATAATAAATTTTTTAAATTGGTTCGCAGAATATAATCTTGTCCCAAGAGGTATGGCATTAAAATTACTACTCTTAGGCAGTAAGGCAATAGAGAATAAAGAAACTCAAATTTATCAAATATTTGATAGCAAAATTAAACCAAACTTAATCAAGCTATCTAGTGATCAAAATAAATCTCTCCAAAAAATGAATATTTCAAATAAAAAATTTAGAGTTCATGTTTTGCAAGGCACAACTGGATCAGGTAAAACTTTAGTTTATTTTGAGGCGCTGAAACCTTTGATAGAGAAGGATTTACAGGGATTAATTTTGTTACCAGAAATAGGTCTAACTAGCCAGTTTGAACAAAAATTTTTAGAATATTTTGGTTTTAAACCTGCAGTTTGGCACTCAGGTATTTCAAAAAAAAAGAAAGAATTAATTTGGAGTGGTGTTGCCAATGGTAAAATAAAAATAATTATCGGCGCAAGATCTTCATTATTTTTACCATTTAAAAAATTAGGAATGATAATTGTTGATGAGGAGCATGATCAATCATTTAAACAAGATGAAGGTATAACTTATAATGCTCGTGATATGGCAATTTCTAGGGCATCTTTTGAAAATATTCCAATCAATTTGATTACTGCTGTTCCCTCTATAGAAACTTTTGAAAATATTAAAAAAGGTAAATATGAGGTTTCTAGATTAAATGAAAGATATCAAAACGCAGCTTTGCCTAATTATGAAATTATTAATTTAAATGATACTAAACTTGAAAAACAATCATGGCTATCAAATAAAATTATTGAAAAAGTTAATTTACATTTGGAAAAAAATGATCAAGTTTTATTTTTTTTAAACAGGAGAGGTTTTTCTCCAAATGCTTTATGTAATAAGTGTTTTACAAGTTTTACATGTCCAAATTGTAGTATTAATTTAGTTTATCATAAAAATAAAAATAACTTATTATGCCATTATTGTGGATATAAATCTGATCTTAAAAGGAATTGTACAAAAGAGGGTAATTGTGAATTTATTTTTAGTGGTCCTGGTGTTGAGAGAATTTCGGAAGAAGTAAAAAGAAAATTTCCTAGAAAAAAAATAGAGATTTTTTCAAGTGACACTATGAATAAAAAAGACTCTAAAGAAAAAATAGATAAAATTATTAATAATGAAACACAAATTTTAGTTGGAACTCAATTAATTTCAAAAGGTTTTCATTTTCCAAGTTTAAATTGCATTGTAGTTATAGATATTGATCTTTCTTCTCAAGGACATGATTTAAGAGGTGCAGAAAAAAATTTGCAGCTTTATCATCAACTTTCAGGACGTGCTGGAAGAACTGGAAAACCAGCAACAGTATATTTTCAAACCTATGAACATAATACAAAGATGATCTCAGAAATTACAAGTAAAAATCCAGATATTTTTTTAGAAAGAGAACTGGAGATAAGAAAAAAAAATAAACTTCCTCCATTTCAGAGGTTTATTTCTTTAATCTTAACTGGAGATAATGAAATTAAATTAGAAAAAGAAGCTATTAATTTCAAAAATTTTATTGAAAATAAAATTGAAGGAAAGATATTAGGTCCAGTGAATGCTCCATTATTTAGATTAAAAAGAAAATTTAGAATTAGATTTTTAATTAGAGGCTTAAAATCTATGAAACTGCAAAGTTCTCTTGCAAAAATTATTCCGAAATATAAATTTTCTTCTGGAATAAAACTTTCAGTTGATGTTGACCCAATTAACTTCAATTAACCGCAAAAAAGAGGACTTTTTTACGAATCCGCTACTTGAAGACATAAGGGTCATATGTTATTTAGGGCGTGATTTTTAAATAATCTTCAACATTATAGAGGAACTAAGTTGAGTAAAGACACCGGATTTTCAATAACTTCAGCTGAAAGGTATTCTCTTGCGCTTTTTGAACTTTCAGAGGAAAGCAATCTTTTAACTCAGATCGAAGACCAGTCTTCATCTATACTTAATTTAATTGAGAAAAGTGAAGATTTTTCCAATTTGATTAAAGATCCAACTACTAACCAAGATGATTTACTAAAAGTAATCAATACAATTTCTGAAAATAATAAATTTGAATCTTTATTTAAAAATTTTTTAAGTTTCTTAATTCAAAAAAGACGTTTCTTTTTTATTGAGCGTATACTTAAAAGCTTTATTGAAATTTGTTCAAGAAAAAGAGGTGAACTTAAGGCAGAATTAAAATCAGCAAAAGAATTATCTAATGAAGAAATTGCAAAAATTACAGAGGAGTTAACAAAAAATTTTAGCTCAAAAATAAAATTAAACTACAAATATGATAAAAGTTTAATAGGAGGTCTGGTAGTACAAGTTGGAAGTACTATGGTCGATACCTCAATTAAAAATAAATTACAACAAATTGAAAATAGAATGATAGAGGCATAAATGGAAATAAATCCTTCAGAAGTTACAAAAATATTAAAAGAACAAATTAAAAATTTTGGTGATAAAGCAGAAGTCACAGAAGTTGGTCAAGTTTTATCAGTTGGAGATGGTATTGCTAGGATTTATGGTTTGGATAATGTTCAAGCTGGCGAAATGGTAGAGTTTGCAGATGGTTCAAAAGGTATGGCTCTAAACTTAGAAAGTGAAAACGTTGGTGTCGTAATTTTTGGTGATGATAGAAATGTTAAAGAAGGGGATGTAGTAAAAAGAACTGGTAATATTGTTGATACTCCAGTTGGAAAAGAATTATTAGGAAGAGTAGTGGATGGTTTAGGAAATCCTATTGATGGAAAAGGACCATTGGATAAAGGAATTAAAAAAAGCAGGGTTGAAGTGAAAGCTCCTGGTATTATTCCACGACAATCAGTAAGTGAACCAATGCAAACTGGTCTTAAATCAATTGATAGTCTAGTTCCGATTGGAAGAGGGCAAAGGGAATTAATTATTGGTGATAGACAAACTGGCAAAACAGCAGTAGCAGTAGATGCAATTATTAATCAAAAAAAGATTAATGAGTCTGGTGATGAAAAACAAAAACTGTATTGTATATACGTTGCAGTTGGACAAAAAAGATCAACAGTAAGACAAATTCAAAAAACATTAGAAGAAGCTGGAGCTATGGAGTACACAACAATAGTTGCTGCTACCGCGTCGGACTCTGCTCCTTTACAATTTTTAGCACCATACACAGGCTGTACTATGGGCGAGTATTTTAGAGATAATGGGATGCATGCGTTAATAATTTATGATGATTTGTCTAAGCAGGCAGTTGCTTATAGACAAATGTCTTTACTATTAAGAAGACCCCCGGGACGTGAGGCTTATCCTGGAGATGTATTTTATCTTCATAGTAGATTACTTGAAAGAGCAGCTAAATTAAGCGATGAACATGGCGGTGGATCACTTACAGCACTGCCAATTATTGAAACACAAGGTGGAGACGTATCCGCGTTCATTCCAACTAACGTTATTTCAATTACAGACGGACAAATTTTCCTTGAAACAGAATTATTTAATCAAGGTATAAGACCTGCAATTAACGTAGGTTTATCAGTGTCTAGGGTTGGTTCGTCAGCTCAAACAAAAGCGATGAAAAAAGTTTCTGGTTCAATGAAATTAGAGCTAGCACAATATAGAGAAATGGCAGCTTTTGCTCAATTTGGATCTGATTTAGATGCATCTACTCAGCAACTTTTGAATAGAGGCTCTAAACTAACTGAACTTTTAAAACAAAAACAATATTCACCTATGACTGTTGCAGAACAAGTTATTTCAGTATTTTGTGGAGTAAAAGGTTATTTGGATGATATTGATTTAAAAGACGTTGCTGAATTTGAGAGCAAGATTATTGAAAAATGTAAATCAGATAAGCCTGAAATTATAGAGTCAATTTTAAGTTCAGGAAAACTTGAGGAAGATAAAGAAAAATTACTTGTTGAAGTAATCGCTCAATTAAAAGAAAATTTTAAATCTTAATAATTTATGGCAAGTTTAGACGACCTAAAAAAAAGAATAGCTAGTGTAAAGTCTACACAAAAAATTACTAAAGCTATGAAAATGGTTGCAGCAGCTAAATTAAGAAGAGCTCAAGAAAGTGCTGAGAAGGGAAGGCCTTATTCTGAAAAAATGAATAATGTTATTTTGAATTTATCAAATGGTATATCTGATAAAGAAAATGCACCAAAGCTATTATCAGGTACTGGTCAGGAAAAAACTCATCTTTGTGTGGTGATGACTTCCGATAGAGGTTTATGTGGTGGATTTAATTCTAATATTATTAAAAAAGCTAAAAGTTATTTTGCAAAAATTTTAGATGAAGGTAAAGAACTTAAAATTATTACAGTAGGCTCGAAGGGAAATGATCAATTAAAAAGAGTTTATGGTGACAAAATAATTGAAAATATTTCTTTCAAAGAGTCTAAAAATGCAAATTATTTTGATGCTGATAAAGTTGGAAAAATGGTAATTGAAAAATTTGAAGCAGAAGAATTTGATGTTTGTACAATTTTTTATAATCAATTTAAAAATGTGATTACTCAAATTCCTCAAGCACAGCAAATTATCCCTTTAAATAATGAAGGAGAAGAAAGTAGCTCTGAAGAAAGTTACGAATTTGAACCAGATGAAGATGAAATTTTAAGCAATTTATTGCCAAAGAATATTTCTACACAAATATTTAAAGCAATGTTAGAGAATTCAGCTAGCGAGCAAGGGTCTAGAATGAGCGCAATGGATAATGCAACCCGAAACGCAGGTGAAATGGTTGACAAACTTACTATCGAATATAATAGAAGTCGTCAGGCAGCAATTACAAAAGAACTAATAGAAATCATATCAGGAGCAGAAAGTTTATAATTATGAGCAAAGGAATAATTACACAAGTTATTGGAGCGGTAGTAGACGTGAAATTTGATGGTGAACTACCAGAAATTTTAACAGCATTGGAATGTAAAAATGGAGATAACAGACTAGTTTTAGAGGTAGCACAACACTTAGGTGAAACCACTGTTAGAACAATTGCTATGGATGCTACTGAAGGACTAAAAAGAGGTGATGAAGTTATTAATACTAATGCTCCTATTCAAGTTCCAGTTGGACCTGAAACACTTGGAAGGATTATAAATGTAATTGGTGAACCTATTGATGAAAGAGGTGAGGTTAAGACTAAAGAGAGTTGGCCAATTCATAGAGCTGCACCTGAATTTAATGACCAATCAACGGAAACTGAAATACTTGTAACAGGTATTAAAGTAATTGATTTGCTCGCACCTTACGCAAAAGGTGGAAAGATTGGATTATTTGGCGGAGCAGGGGTGGGAAAAACAGTTTTAATTATGGAATTAATTAATAACGTTGCAAAAGCTCATGGTGGTTTTTCAGTTTTCGCAGGAGTTGGAGAGAGAACTAGAGAAGGAAATGATCTTTATCATGAAATGATTGAGTCCGGAGTAATTAAAAAAGAGGGAACTGGTTCAAAAGCTGCTCTAGTTTATGGACAGATGAATGAACCTCCTGGAGCAAGAGCAAGAGTTGCACTTACAGGATTAACTGTAGCTGAATACTTTAGAGATCAGGAAGGTCAGGACGTACTTTTCTTCGTAGATAATATTTTTAGATTTACTCAGGCAGGATCAGAGGTTTCAGCTTTATTAGGAAGAATTCCATCTGCTGTTGGATACCAACCGACACTAGCTACTGACATGGGAAATTTACAAGAAAGAATTACAACTACAAACAAAGGGTCAATTACATCTGTACAAGCAATTTACGTGCCTGCTGATGATCTTACAGATCCTGCTCCAGCCACATCGTTTGCTCACTTAGATGCAACGACTGTACTTTCAAGACAAATTGCAGAAATTGGTATTTATCCTGCAGTAGATCCACTTGATTCTACATCAAGAATTTTGGATCCAAGAATTGTTGGAGATGAGCATTATAGAGTAGCAAGAGATGTTCAAAGAATACTACAATCATATAAATCATTACAAGATATTATAGCTATTCTTGGTATGGATGAGTTATCTGAAGAAGATAAACTAGTTGTAGCAAGAGCTAGAAAAATCCAGAGATTTTTATCTCAACCATTCTTTGTTGCAGAAGTATTTACTGGTTCTCCAGGAAAACTTGTTGATCTTGACTCAACGATCAAAGGTTTTGATGCAATCTGCAAAGGCGAGTATGATCACTTACCCGAAGCTGCTTTTTATATGGTTGGAACAATTGAAGAAGCTATAGAAAAAGCTAAGAAAATGGAACAAGAAGCTGCTGCTTAATGAGTGAAGAGTTTAAAGTTGAAATAGTAAATCCTGAAAAATCTTTTTTAGTAAAAGATGATGTTTCAGAAGTTGTGGTTCCTGCTTTTGAAGGAGAGATGGGAATATTGAAGGATCATATTTCTATTATTTCCTTTTTGAAACCAGGGATAATTAAGATTTTATCAAAATCAGGTGATGAAAATTACTATGTTGAAGATGGGATTGTTGAGTTTAAAAATAACAATCTATCTATTTTAACAAGTACAATTTTTAATCTTGCTGATATGGACAAATCAAAACAACAAGATTTACTTAAACAGGCAGAAGAAGAGGCTAATAAAACTGATATTAACGATCAATCTAAATATTTAGCAGATCAAAAAGTTGAAGTTTTAAAAACTCTAAATTAATTTTTTTACTTTTTCTTTAATTTCTTTGTAAACATGATGTTTAAAATCAACAACAACATCAGTAATTAAATCTAAGTCAATCCACTTCCAATCTAAAAATTCTGGATTAGATGTATTAATATTTATTTCATTATCATTTCCAATAAATCGCATTAAAAACCATTTTTGCTTCTGACCTTTGTACTTACCTTTCCAAATAATACCTAGTAATCTATCAGGTAAATCATAGGTTAATGTACCATCTAATTCTTTTATAAGTTCTACGCTTTTGATACTTGTTTCTTCCTCTAGTTCTCTAAATGCAGCTTTTAAATTATCCTCTCCCTCATCAACACCACCCTGAGGCATTTGCCAAAAATTTTTAGGATTATCTATTCTTTTTGCTACGAATACTTTATTTTCTTTATTCAATAACACAATTCCGACCCCACTTCTCAGCGGTAAATCTTTAAAATTTTTATTCATATTATCCGTTAAGTAACTTAATAGCGTAGTTTAATTGATTATCAGTATCAGTTTTTATTCTAAAATCATTACCTTCTTCATTTACTTCAATATCTGGTTTAACACCTACTTCAGAAATAGATTTTCCAGAAGGAAGATAATATTTTGCTACAGTTAATCTGATAGCACCACGATTTTTTAAAGGAATAATTGACTGGACAGAACCTTTACCAAAGCTATTTTCACCAACGATGATTGCTCTTTTGTGATCCTTTAAAGCTCCAGCAACAATTTCAGATGCAGATGCTGAACCATAGTTAATTAAAACCAATAGTGTTTTTCCATCGGTAATATCTCCTTTTTTTGCAAACCATTTTCTATTTTCAGTTTTTTTTCTGCTTTTTGTTGAAACTATCTCTCCATTTTCCAGAAAAAAATCTGATATCTTTATTGCTTGAGATAAAAGACCTCCAGGATTATTTCTTAAATCTAAAATAAATGAATTTAAGTTTTTATCTTTTTTAAGTTTTTTAATTTGTTTTTCTATTTGATCACTACTGTTATCGTTAAATGAAGTAAGCCTGATGTATCCAATATTTTCATCTATAATTTCAGATTTTACAGATTGAACCTGAATAACTTCTCTTATGATATTAAATGTTAGCGCTTTTCTTTCACCTCTTCGTCTTACTGTTAACTCTATTCCAGAACCTACAGGTCCTCTCATTAAATCAACAGCTTCACTTAATGATTTTCCTTGAACCTGGACATCATTTATTTTGACTATGTAATCGCCAGCTTTTAATCCAGCCCTAGATGCAGGTGTATCATCTATTGGTGAAATTACTTTTACCACACCAGCCTCCATGCTAACTTCAATTCCTAGTCCACCAAATTCACCACTGGTTTCTGTTTGCATTTCATCAAAAATTTTAGGAGACATGTAGGATGAATAAGGATCTAAGGATTGTAAAAGTCCATTGATAGCAGAGTCCATACTCTCAGATTGATTGAACTCATCAACATATTCTTTATTAATTTTTTCTAGAACCTCACCAAAGAGATCAATTTTTTTATAAATATCAATTTCAGCTGAAATAACTGTTTTATTTAAATAAAAAACGGAAAAAAAAATTAATAATAAAAATTTAATTTTTTTCATATTATCACTTTTTCTTTTGGAATTAACTCTGACCAAATTTTTTCTAATTCATAAAATTTTCTTTTTTCTGGATGAAAAATATGAACAATCAAATCAATCCCATCAACAAGTTTCCATTCTCCACTTTCTTTACCCTCAATTTTTGAGTCTTTTACACCGTTATTTTTAAGTTTTTCTAAAACTTGTTCTGATAAAGATTGAATATGTCTAGATGATGTTCCACTTGCTATGATCATGTAATCAGCCATAGAACTTTTGTCTTTAAGATCAATAGTTACAATGTCTTGAGCTTTATTTAGATCTAGTGTGTTGATTACAATTTCTTTTAAGTCTGAAATTTTGTCCATTAATTGAATTTAGATTATCAAATTTTTCTTAATTGAGAAGATGAAATGTTGACTTTATTAAACTCAATAAACTCTAGATTGGTCTTACTAAGTTGCTTAAATGTCTTTGATTTTAAAGAATTTTTTTTATACCCATGTCTATCAAAAACTAGGATGTTACATTTTTGTGAAATTAATTTAGATTTATGCCATTTATGAAAATTAATAAGGTTATCGGCACCCATTAAAAAATAAATTTCAATGCTTTTATCTTTTTTTAAATGATTGATTAAATTAATAGTTTTATTTGATTTAATAATTTTTTCATAAAATTTAACCTTAATAAATGAATTTGTACTAATAATTTTTTTACAATATTTAATTCTGTTAGCAACAGATGTCTTGCTCTCTATTTTAAATGGATTTTTTTTTGTAATTGCCCAAATAACTTTTTTGAGTTTGAATCTTTTTTTTGCTTCCTTAGAAATCGCCAAATGCCCTTTGTGAGCAGGATCAAACGATCCACCTAATACACCAATTTTTATTTTTGTGTTATTCAATTTAATTTCTTATTTTACCATTACTAGTGATTTCATATTTATATGAAATCAATTGATTTAAACCTACAGGACCTCTTGGTGGTAGCGTATTAGTAGAAATTCCAACTTCTCCACCAAATCCAAATTCACCGCCATCAGCAAATTGAGTTGAGGTATTATGCATTGCAATTGAGCTTTTAACATTTTTTAGGAAATATTTTGCTGTCTTTTTATTTTTTGTAATGATGGAGTCAGTGTGCATAGTTCCATATTTGTTAATATGCTTAATTGCCTCTTCAGAATTTTTAACAACTTTAACAGATACAATTGATGATAAATATTCAGTTGACCAATCTTTTTCTTTTGCAGGATATATTTGACCATTGTAATAACTTTTCAAAATCTTATCGCCAATTATTTTACAACCACTATTTTCAAGTTCCCGCAAAATAGGATTACTAAATTTTTTGACTATATTTTTATGAATAAGAATAGTTTCAGTCGCACCACAAATACTTGTATTTCTTAATTTAGCGTTATAGACAATTTCTTTAGCCATTTTTAATTCTGCATCTTTATCTATATAAGTATGACAAAGCCCCTCTAAGTGACCAATTATAGGTACTTTGGATAATTCTAAAACTTTTTTAACTAAATTTTTTCCACCACGAGGTATGATGACATCAATATATTTTTTCATCTTAGAAAGCATAATATCCACAAGCCTTCTCTGTTTTGAGTCGATAAATTGTATAAAGTTTTCATTAACTTTATTTTTTTTAAGTGCCTTTCTAAACAGCTTAGCTAAAGCTTTATTGGAATTTATGGCCTCAGAGCCTCCTTTCAAAATCACTACATTTCCAGATTTAAAACAAAGACTAGCAACATCTGAAGTTACATTTGGTCTACTTTCATAAATAACCCCAATAACTCCAATCGGTATTGAAACTCTTTTAATATTCAATCCATTTGGTCTTTTCCATTTTTCTAAAGTGCTATCTATAGGATCCCTTAATTTAGCTATTTTTAAAATAGAATTTATAATTCCATCTAATTTATTTTCATTTAAATGAAGTCTTTTGATTAAGTTTTCTTTTAAACCTTTTTTTCTTGCGTAATTAATATCTTTTGAATTTTGATTAATAATGAATTTTTTTTCATTCTTAATTAATTTCGCGTAATCATTTAAGACTTTATTTTTTACTTCAGTTGTAACTTTATACTCACTAGCTTTTCGAGCTTTTATGCCAATTAAATTCATATATTTAATCATTTAAATTTCCACCATATCATCCTTATGAATAACTTCTGATTTTGCAACATAGCCTAATAATTTTTCAATTTCATTAGAGTGATGACCCATAATTTTAGTCACCTCATCAGAAGTAAAGGAACTTAACCCTCTAGCACATTCGTTATTTTTTTTATCCAATACTTTAATATGATCACCTTTGTTAAATCTTCCTGAAACTTTTTTAATTCCTGCTGCCAACAAACTTTTTCCAGATTTTAATGCTTTTTTAGCACCATCATCAATTATTAAAGCTCCTTTAGGTGCTACAGAACTTATTATCCATTTTTTTCTAGCATCTAACTTTGAAATTTTTGGACTAAACCAGGTGCAGTTATTTTTTTCAATTATTTTTGAGATAGGATTTGAATATAGTCCATTTGCAATAACCATACTAGTACCAGCAAGCTGACATATTTTTGCTGCTTCAATTTTTGTATGCATACCACCACTTCCATATTCATTTATGCCTTTAATATAAATTTTTTTTAGATCTTTTTTTAGGTCATCAATTTTTTTTATAAGTTTAGCATCCTTAAAAAATTTAGGATTTTTTGTATACAAACCATCAACGTCAGATAATAAAATTAAGGTATCTGCGTTTGTAATTTGCGCAACCCTAGATGCCAATCTATCATTATCTCCATATTTTATTTCACTCGTTGCAATAGTGTCATTTTCATTGACTACAGGAATAAAACCAAGTTCAAAAAGATTATCAAAAGTTCGTTTTGCATTGAGAGATCTTCTTCTTTCCTCAGTATCTTCTAATGTAAGCAAAATCTGAGAAATATTTAATTTATACATTGAGAAAGTTTGTGAAAATAAATTCATCAGTTCTATTTGACCAATAGAAGCAATAGCTTGACTTTTATCTAATTTGATATTTTTTTTGTTATAATTCATTTTCTTACAACCCAAAGCTATAGCGCCAGAGCTAACAATAACTATTTTTTGATTTTTATTTCTTAATTTTTTAATATCTTTTGCAAAACTAGATAACCATTTTTTCCTAATTTTTTTATTTTGATCAACTAAGAGAGATGATCCAATTTTGATAACAATTATTTTAGAGTTTTTAAGATACATAAGACAATAGCTTTGCTTTAATTTTTGATACAGATTCTTTTTCCAGAGTTGTCATTGTCATAATCTCACAATTTTTACCCTTTGAAAAATGATCTATAACTTCATTTACTGTTTCTTCATCAATCAAATCAATTTTATTAAGCACAATTAGTTCTTTTTTTTCTAATAACTTTGCACTGTAGCTTTTTAATTCATTTTTCACCTGATTATAAGACTCATTCAGATCTAAGTTGGTGACATCAATTAAGTGCAGTAAAGACTTGCATCTCTCTATATGTTTTAAAAATTGTATCCCTAACCCTATACCTTCGTGAGCACCTTCAACTAATCCCGGAATATCTGCAATGGTAATTTCTTTATCATCGTAAGAAGCCACGCCAAGGTTTGGATTAATAGTTGTAAATTTGTAATTTGCAATTTTTGGACTTGCGTTTGTTAATGCTGCTAACAAACTTGATTTTCCTGCGTTTGGCAATCCAATAATACCGATATCAGCAATTGTTTTTAATTGAAGCCATATTGTAAATTCTTCTCCGATAGACCCTTTAGTAAATTTTCTTGGCGCTCTATTTGTAGAACTTTTAAATCTTGTGTTTCCTAAACCTCCTTTTCCACCTGCAGCTGCAACATATTCCTCACCTTTTTTATTAAAATCAAAAAGAAGAGTTTTGTTATCTTCTTCAAATACCTGTGTACCTAGAGGAACTTTTAAAATTAAATCTTCACCACCTTTTCCTGTTCGGTTTTGACCAGAACCATTTTCTCCACGTTCAGCTTTGTGGTGTTGTTGATATCGATAATCAATAAGGGTATTTAAATTTTCCTCTGACTTTAAAATAATTGATCCACCTTTTCCACCGTCCCCACCATCTGGTCCACCAAACTCAACATATTTCTCTCTTCTAAAACTAGGAGATCCGTCTCCACCGTTTCCAGCTTTAATATAAATTTTAACTTGATCGAGAAATTTCATAATACAACATCTATTTTAATTGGTTGTACTATTAATTGGGCTTTACAGAAACAAAAGTTCTATCTGATTTAGATTTTTTGAAAACAACTTTCCCTTTAACAACTGAAAATATTGAATGATCTTTACCCATACCAACATTTTCACCTGGAAAAATCTTAGTTCCTCTTTGTCTAACAATTATGTTTCCAGGAATTACTGTTTCACCACCATACTTTTTTACACCAAGTCTTCTACCGGCACTATCTCGTCCGTTTCGTGATGATCCACCTGCTTTTTTTGTTGCCATAATTTACCTAATAACTATTTGCTTGCTGCTTCCTTAACTTCTTCTTTTTTTGAAGTTTTAGAAATTTTTTCAGCTTCTGATAACACTTTACCATCTTTTGAAAAAATTTTGTTAATTCTTATCATAGAATATTGTTGTCTATGCCCATTTTTTCTTCTTGAATTTTGTCTTCTTCTTTTTTTGAAAATTAAAATAGTTCTATTTTTGCTATTTTTAATTAAATCAGCCTCTACTTTTGCGCCCTCAACATTTGGAGTTCCAATTTCAATTGATTTATCATCACCATATGCCAAGATTTCATTAAACTCTATTTTAGTCTCAGGTTTAGAGTCTGGTAGTTTTTCAATCTTTAAAATTTCTCCAGATTTTACTTTATACTGTTTTCCACCTGTTTTTATTACTGCGTATGACATATTATGATTTAATTTAAAGTTACCGCAATATAGTTGTAGCCAGCCTTTAGTCAAGCCGAATTAATTAGAAATTATCCTTAAAATCTCTTAATTTTGAAAAGGTTTTAACATCTTTTGCTCTTAAAAATATATTACAATCCAATTCGTCTTTTAAAGTTGTGGGTACGGTAGGAATTCCATTTTCTCTTAATTTTTCTATTTTTTCTATTTTTTTTTGTAAATCTTTGTTTTCGGAATCATATTTTTTGCAAAATTTTGCATTGTTAAGAGTGTATTCATGTCCACAATAAATTTTTGTCTCTTTTGGTAATAATTTAATTTTGTTTAAAGATTCAAACATTTCTTCATGAGAACCTTCAAATATTCTTCCACAACCAAGTGAGAAAAGAGTATCTCCAACAAAAACTAATTTTTCTTTAAAAAAATTAAAACAAATATGGCCTGAAGTATGTCCAGGTATATGCATAATTTTAGCTTCAAAGTTTTCAGCTTTCCATATTTGATTATCTTCTAACAATATGTCTATCTCTGGTATTCTTTTCGAGTCTCCTTTAAAACCTACAACAATTGATCCATATTTTTTTTTTAATTCTTGATTTCCTCCAATATGATCATAATGATGATGAGTATTAAGAATGTATTTTAATTTTATATTTTTATTTTTTAGGAAATTTATTATTGGCTCAGCCTCACCGGGATCTACAATACATGCAGAATTGTTACTTTCGTCTATTATTAAATAGCTATAGTTGTCTTGAAGACAAGGTATAATTTCAATACGCATTTTATTTTTCTATCAAAAATATACCAAGATCTGCAAACAAATTTTTAACACCTAAATTACTTTCATTTATTATCGATGTATTAAGATTGTTTAATGCGAGTGATTTAAAAATCTTTATATCTTTTGATTTTACAAAATGGAAAAAATCTTTGATAGTGCACATGTGTAAATTTGGAGTATTATACCATTCATCTGGTAATGTCTTCGTAATCGGCATTGTACCTTTAAATAATAAATGAAACCTTACCTTCCAATACCCAAAATTAGGAATAGTAACTATTGCCTTTTTTCCAACTCTTAAAAGTTCATCTAAAACTAATTCAGGATTAAGAAAAGCTTGAAGTGTTTGACTTAAAACAACATAATCAAATGATTTGTCAGGAAATTGTTTTAAATCTTTCTCAGCATTTCCCTCAATTACAGTTAAACCTTTTGCAATGCATTCTTGCACTTTTTCCTTTGATATCTCTAATCCTCTTATATTTATATTTTTATTATCTTTTAAAAATTTCATTAAAATTCCATCTGCACACCCTACGTCTAAGACTTTCTTATCTTTCTCAATTAAATCTGCTATTACATTAAATTCATTTTTCATAATTAATTCTCTTCGTAAGATTTATCTAAAAAGTTTTTAAGTGCACTCAAGAAATCAGGAACATCTAGTAAAAATGAGTCGTGGCCTTTATCTGACTCAATTTCTACAAATCCAACATCAGCTCCTATTGAGTTTAAAGCAATTACAATATCTTTATTTTCCTGAGTTGGATACAGCCAATCTGAAGTAAATGAGATTATAAAAAATTTCGCTTTTGTATTTTTAAATGCATTTGAAAGATTGCCTTTGAATTGCTTTGCTAAATCAAAATAATCCATAGCTCTAGTGATATAAAGATAACTATTTGCGTCAAATCTATCTACGAATACTGAGCCCTGATATCTCAAATAACTTTCTATTTGAAAATCAGCATCAAATCCAAATTTAAGATCTTCTCTTTCTTGTAACTTTCTTCCAAATTTTTCCTGCAAACCTTTTTTTGATAAATAAGTTATATGTGCTGCCATTCTAGCTACAGCCAATCCCTTTCCAGGATTAGTATTGTTTGATGTATAGTTTCCCTCTTTCCAGTTACTATCAGCTGTAATAGCTTGTCTACCTAGTTCATTAAAAGCAATATTTTGAGCTGAGTGACTAGATGTAGTTGCTATCGGTATCACTGTTTTAGATTTATCAGGAAAGTTACTGATAAACTGAAGGACCTGCATACCTCCCATTGAACCTCCAGTTATAGAAAATAATTTATCTATACCAAAATGATCAAGTAAATTGTATTGAGCTTTCACCATATCATTAATTGTAATGACTGGAAAATTTGTTCCAAAAATTTTTTGATCAGTATCTTTATGACTTGGGCCGTATGATCCCATACATCCACCAATTACGTTAGAGCAAATAACAAAATATTTATTCGTGTCGATAGCCTTATCAGGACCTACTGCATAACTCCACCAACCTTCTTTTTTTGTTACAGGATTTAATCCGGTTACAAATTGATCTCCTGTTAGAGCATGAAAAACTAATATTGCATTATCTTTTTTTGAATTAAGTGAACCGTAAGTTTCATAAGCTACAGGAAAATCTTTTATGGTCTTTCCACAGTCTAATTTTAGTGGTTTCTTTACAATTAAAGTTTTTATGTTTTTCTCAGTATTCATAATTTTTGACTGTTTTGAATTGAGAGAAAAAAAACTATTTTAGCGGTTTTTTTTAAGCGCTCGCAATTCAGTTAAATCAGCGCATAATTTTTTTACTAGAACTTATTTATTATGTCAATTTTTTAAAAAATCCTCTTATTCTCTATAAAATTTTGTAATTTTATCTATAAAGAGCACATAAATTAAAAAAAATGATAACTCCAAATTTCAAAAAATTTAAAATTGAGGCTTATAAGCCTGGTAAATCAAAAGTTAAGAAATTTAAGAACGTAATTAAGCTCTCAGCAAATGAGTCAGCGTTAGGTATGAGCCCTAAAGCAAAGAAAATAATATCAAATAAAAATCTGAATTTAGATAAATATCCAGATGGAAAATCTAAAAATTTAAGAAAAGCAATATCTAAAGCTTATAAATGTAATTCTGAGAAAATTATTTGTGGAGCTGGTTCAGATGAAGTTATTCAAATGCTCTGTCAGTTGTTTTTAAACCCAAAAGATGAGGTTGTAGTACCAAAGTACAGTTTTTTAATGTATAGAATTTACTCAAAAATTGTAGGTGCAAAAGTTGTATTTGCAAAAGAAATTAATTTTAAAGTTTCAGTAAATGAAATTATAAAAAAAATAACAAAAAAAACTAAAATTGTGTTTATAGCTAACCCAAACAATCCAACAGGAACTTACTTAACGAAAAAAGAAGTTTTAGAATTAAGGAAAAGATTAAATAAAAAAATTTTACTAGTTATAGATGATGCCTATGCAGAATATATGAAAAACAAAGATTATTCATCTGGGTTAGATTTGTTTAAAAATAAAGACAATGTTTTCATCCTTAGAACTTTTTCAAAAATGTTTGGATTAGCTTCTCTGAGAGTAGGTTGGGGATATGGATCAAAAAAAATAGTTGATGCGCTAAATGTTATAAAAGCACCATTTAATGTAAATGGTATTGCTCAATTAGCTGCTACCGAGTCGCTGAAGGATAAAGCTTTCATAACTAAATCGATTAGACATAATTTATTATATTCTGAAAAAATTAAGAAATTTCTTGAGACATATAATATTTTTTCAAATTCAGTTTCAGCAAATTTTTTGTTACTTAATTTTGAAAAATGCAGATATTCGGCAAAATTTCTTTATGGAAAACTTAAAAATAAGGGAATTATTTTAAGATCAACAGAAGATGGTTATCATATAAAGAATAAATTAAGGTTAACTATTGGATCTAAAAAAGAAAACTTAAAATTTATGAGTGTTATTAAGCAAGTATTGAAAAAATGAAAAATATTTTAATTATTGGCTGTGGATTATTAGGTTCATCTTTATTAAGGCGTATTAGCAAAAAAAAAATAGCAAAAAAAATATTTATTTACGAAAAATCAAAATCAAATATTGCTAAGATAAAAAGATTAAAATTACCTGGAACAATTGTTAAATCATTAAAAGAAGGTGCAAGTAATTCCGATTTAATCATCTTTTGTACACCAATGAGTGAATACAAAAATATTATTTTAAAAATTAATAAATTTATACCATCGAAAACATTGATTACAGATATTGGTTCTTCAAAAATTGAAACTTCTAAAATTATAAATAAATTTTTAAAGAAAGGTATTCATTGGATTCAAAGTCACCCAATAGCTGGATCAGAGGTCAGTGGACCAGAGCATGGTAAAGAAAATATGTTTACTGATAGATGGTGCATAATAATTAAAGAAAAAAATATTAAAAAAAATAATATAAATATTCTAGCTAAGTTTTGGAAAAAAATTGGAGCAAAAGTAGTTGTTATGAGCGCTGAAAAACATGACAAAATTTTTTCTATTACTAGTCATTTACCACACTTAATTGCATATAATCTGGTGAAATCTGCACAAGATTTTGAGAAAAAACAAAATTATGAGTTAATCAAATATAGCGCTGGTGGATTACGAGATTTTTCTAGGATTGCAGCATCAAATGAAATTATGTGGAGAGATATTTTTTTTAACAATAAAAATAATATTTCAAAAGCGATTGATTTATTTATTAAAAATTTAAATCAATTTAAAAAAGATATTAATTCAAAAAATAATAAGTCTATCGTAAAGAAACTTATTCAGACTAAAAAAGTAAGGTCAAAAATCATCAAATTGAAACAAGATATTGATAAACCTGACTTTGGAAGAAATTAATATTTTATTCTAAATACTTTTTTTACCTTTAGCTTGGCAGTTTTTTCAATTCTATTAATTGTTTCTATAATTGGCATAATAATTACTTTTCTTTCTGGACCATAAGCATGAATTAGTTGTTTAGAATTTAAACACATAGCAACATGACCTTTCCAAAAAATAATATCTCCTTTTTTAAATAGTCTTTTCTTTGAATTCTTTTTTGTATATTTGATCTGATCTTTTGTATCTCTTGGATAAAACGAATTATTATAAAAATAAAATATTTGCAATAAGGCTGAACAATCAATACCTTTAAATGTTTTTCCACCCCAAACATATTTTACATCGAGAAATTTTTTAAATATTTTTGTAAAATTATTTTCTTTATGGTTTATTTTTTTAATATCTGCTTTTTTAATCCATTTATTTTTTTCAATTTTTACGTAATTCTTTTTTTGTTCAAATACAGATAATTTGGATGCAAGTGGAAGCCAACTCCTAGTTCTAATTCCAGGTTTTTTATAAATTTTTGCTTTTAGTGAACTGACTTTATAATTGGCACTAAATTTTTCTATATATTTTGAATTTTTTATAAACCCCTTATAATTATCAAATAAAGTTTTAATTTTTATCCAATTTTTATTTTTTGCTAATATTTTAAATTTTTCACCATATATAATTTGTGAAGTTACCTCAGATCTTTTCGAAGGATTTTTATAAATATTCGAAAAATTACCTATGAAATAAAAATTATTTTGCACCAATTTTAATTTTGTTTTTAATTAACCACAAACAAATTAATGATGGTATCACCATTATAGTCGTTAAAACAAAAAATGTTCCCCAATCTCCGTTTAACCAGTCAACTAGGGCTCCCGAGGATGAAGCTAAAGTAGTACGACCAGCTGTACCAATTGAAGCAAGCAATGCATATTGTGTGGCTGTATAAGTTCTATCAACTAGTAATGATATAAATGCAACAAATGCTACAGTTGCAAAAGCTGCTGTGATATCATCAGCTATAACCGCAATTGCAAATAAAATTTCTGATTTTCCAGTCCATGCTAAAACTGCAAATAAAAGATTGGTTACAGCCATTAACCCGCCAGCAAAGAACATAGTTTTAATTGTTCCAGCTCTCATGGCCATTATTCCACCCAACAAAGTAAATACAACTGTTGTTATCCAACCAAGTCCTTTTGAATAAATTGCAATTTGACCTTTGGAGAAACCAATTTCTTTATAAAAAACAATAGACATTCTTCCCATAAATGCCTCACCTATCTTAAATAAGAAAACAAATCCTAAAATTCCAGCTGCAATGGCAAAACCATTTTTTTTAAAAAAGCTTATAATAGGTCCGCCTATAGTTCCTGTAATATAAGCAATAAAGTTTGTAATTATATTGCTAGATCCAAGTTTTCCCTCAATTAATTTGTCTGTTTCTCTCTGCTTTGCTTGTCTGTTTGTTTCTATAGGTTCATGAACAAACATTAATCCAATATTCATTAAAATTATTAAAATACCTAAGATTAAAAAAGTAGCTTGCCAATAGTCAGCTACCCCTAGGTTTTCAAAAAATTCTGCTGTGAATAAAGCAACAACTCCACCTAATTTATAACCTGTCCACCAACCAACAACAGCCATAGCTGCACCAGCAGCCATTGATTTTCCTTCATTTTCATTTATCTGTTCAATTCTTAATGCATCTACAGTTATATCTTGGGTTGCTGACGCAATAGCAATAATTAAACCTACAGTAATTAATAAAGCCAAATTTTCAGTTGGATTAATCACACTCCAAACAACAAGACTTAACAAAATAATTAATTGCATCAAAACTATCCATCCTCTTCTATGACCTAATTTTTTTGTTAGTACTGGAATTTGAATTCTATCTATAATGGGAGCCCACAAATAATTGAAAGCATATACTCCAAAAATTAAACCTGCCCATCCAATTGTTGATCTACTAAGACCTTCTTCTTTAAGCCAGAGACTTAAGCTGCTTGCAATTAATACCCATGGAAATCCACTTATTGCACCCAATAAAAGAATTCTTACCATTCGAATATCTTTATAAACCACAAGAGAATCAAGCCATGTTTGTTTCTTTGTTTCAGACATAATTAATTTCTCCAAAAAGATGGTAAGAATAATACTAATATTGCAAACAACTCAAGTCTACCTAAAATCATACCTACAGTTAAAATCCATTTAGAAATATCAGGTAAAGCCGAAAAATCTCCATTAGGTCCTATTATAGGACCCAAACCAGGACCAACATTTGATATTGATGTTGCCGCTCCAGAGATAGCAGTTATAAAATCAAGACCAGTTAATGATAATAATGCAGCTAAAATAAAAAAAATAACAAAGTAAAAATAAATAAATGAAATTATTGATGCAATAAATTTATCATCAACAGATCCTTGATCGTATTTAATTACAAATATTCCCTTGGGATATATAATTTTTTTTAATTGATTTAATATAAATAAATATAGAATTTGAATTCTAAAAATTTTGACTCCACAAGTAGTAGATCCAGCACAGCCCCCAATAAACATTAATGCAAGAAATATTGTTATAGGAAAACTTCCCCAACCATCGAATTCAGCATTTACATAACCTGTTCCAGTCAATATTGAAATTGTATTAAAAAAAATAGATCTTAAACTAAAGTTTCCGTTATTATTAAATAATAAATAAATTGATAATATAATAATGCTTATAATTATTATTTTAATAAATGTTCTGATTTGAATATCGTTTAAAAATATTTTTTTATTACCACTAATAAATTTAATATATGCAATAAATGGAATACTTCCTAAAATTATAAAAATCATTGATGATATTTCTATAGGAACACTGTCAAAATATCCGATAGATTGATTATAATTAGAAAACCCACCAGTAGCTATGGTAGTCATAGAATGAGTTAAGCTATCAAATTTCCCCATTCCAAATATCCAATATGATAATGCACAAAGAGCGGTTAGACCTGAATAAATATAAATAAGTCTCAAAGCTATTTCTTTTGATTTAGGAAGAATTTTTTCAGAAGAGTCGTTGCTAGAAATTTTAAATAATTGCATACCGCCAACATTCATTATAGGCATTAGTGTAATTGCCATCACAATAATACCAATACCCCCCAACCATTGAAGTATTGCTCTCCATAATAGAATACCTTTTGGAGTACTCTCTAAATTGGAAATAATTGTAGATCCAGTTGTTGTAATACCAGACATACTCTCAAAAAAAGCATCGGTAATTGAAAGCTCCATAGTCGAAAATATAAATGGTAAAGATCCAAAAATAGCAATACTTAACCAGGACAAAGCAGTTAATAAAAATGCTTGTTGTAAATTTAACTTTTTGTCGTGGTCTAGATTTGAAAGAAAAAATAATGATCCAAAAATTATAGTAACAATTGATGCACCAAAAAATGATGAGTCTATTTCTGAATAAATAAATTGAGCTATTATAGGGATGAACATCGAGACCCCTAAAATTATTTGCAAAATTCCAAGTGTAAAAAAAACAGTTTTATAATTAGACATTTTGAAAGAACATTATTTTATGGTAAATAAATTTCAACTCTATAAGAATTAATAAAATCGCCAATTTAAGATTTTTATAAAAGATATACTCGTGATTAAAAAAGAAATTTTAGACAAAACAAGTGCTTGGCCTTTCGTTGAAGCAAAAAAAATGCTTCGTGAGAGAAAATCATTTATTGATAAAAAAGGGAAAATTACCCTTCAAACAGGATATGGTCCAAGTGGTCTTCCTCATATTGGAACATTTGGCGAAGTTGCAAGAACCTCAATGATGGTGAATGCCTTAAAGCAACTTACAGATTTACCAACTGAGATAATTACTTTTTCTGATGATATGGATGGTCTAAGAAAAGTTCCTGACAATGTTCCTAATCAGGAATTACTAAACAAAAACTTACATAAACCATTAACACAAGTTCCTGATCCATTTGAAAAATTTGCAAGTTTTGGAGAGCATAATAATGAAATGTTAAAAGATTTTTTAAATAGTTTTAATTTTAAATACAGTTTTAAAAGTTCGACATCTTTATACAAAGATGGATTTTTTAACCCAACTTTAAAAATTATTTTAGAAAATTATGATGGAATAATGAATATTATACTTCCAACTTTAGGAAAAGAACGTCAACAAACTTACTGTCCTTTTTTACCTATTTGTCCAGATACAGGTCATGTTCTCGAAATTCCAGTTATAGAAATTGATAAAAAAAATTCTAAAATAATTTTTGATAATAAAGGTAAAAAATTAGAATCTAGTATTTTGGATGGAAATTGTAAATTACAATGGAAAGTTGATTGGGCAATGAGATGGTATGCTCTAGATATAGATTTTGAAATGTATGGAAAAGACCTTATTGAGAGTGCAATTTTATCGACCAAAATAATAAATTTAATTGGTAAAAAACATCCATCTGGATTTGCTTATGAATTATTTCTTGATGAAAAGGGTGAAAAAATTTCAAAATCAAAAGGAAATGGTATTACTATCGACCAATGGTTAAAATATGCTTCACCCGAAAGCTTATCTTTATACATGTATCAAAATCCAAAAAGAGCAAAAAAACTTTATAAAGAAATAGTGCCTAAAGCTGTAGATGAGTACCTTGATAATATTGAAAAATCAAAAAAACAAACAGAACAACAATTAGTAATGAATCCTGTTTGGCATGTTCATAATGGAAACATTCCAAAAGAAGAGATGATTATGACTTTTTCTATGTTGTTGAATTTAGTTGAAACAAGTAATGCTGATAACAAAGACTTATTATGGAAGTTTGTTAAAAAATACAAATCTAATATACATGAAAAAAATTTTCCGATTTTTGATGCACTAGTAGGTTATGCAATCAAGTATTTTAATGATGTTATTAAGGCTCAAAAAAAATATAAAAATCCATCTGAAAATGAAAAATTAGCTCTACAAGCCTTAGTTAAAACTTTAGAACAATGTAATGACCAAATGTCTCCAGAGGATATACAAACATTAATTTATTCAACAGGCAAAGAAAATGGTTATGCAGAAAACTTAAGAGATTGGTTTAAGTTAATTTATGAAGTGGTGTTTGGAGATGAAAATGGACCTAGAATGGGTTTTTTTATAAGTTTTTTTGGTGTTAACGAAACAAAAGAATTGATAATTAGTAAATTGAAATAATGTATTCAAATTTAAGATCTTTAATATTTAAAATAGATCCTGAAAGAGCGCATTTTTTAGCAATTCAATCACTCAAACTCAATTTAGTTTCAAATATATTTGATGAAAACAAAAATGATCCAATTTTAAAAACAAAATTATTTAATCAAGATCTTGATAATCCTATCGGTATTGCTGCAGGTTTTGATAAGAATGCAGAGGTATATAACCCTTTATTTAAGCTGGGATTTGGTTTTGTTGAAGTAGGTACAGTTACTCCATTAAAACAATATGGAAATGAAAAACCAAGAGTATTTAGATTGGTAGAAGATCAAGCATTAATCAATAGGTTAGGTTTTAACAACCACGGATCAGATATAATATTAAACAGAATAAAATCTAATAAAAAACTAGGTGTACTAGGTGTAAATGTAGGTCCAAATAAAGATTCTAATGATAGATTGAATGATTATTTAATTGGATTAGAAAAATTTTCTGAGGTTGCAGATTATATTACAATTAATATTTCTTCACCAAATACTGAAAATCTTAGAAATTTTCATGAAGAGAATAAATTAAAAGAATTATTAAAATCTATCTCAGAGAAAAAAAAACAATTAAAAACTGAAACTCCTATAGCTGTAAAAATTTCACCAGATATAAATGAAAATCAAATTGAATTAATTTCAGAAATACTTTTGGAAAATGAAATAAGCGCAATAATAATTTCAAATACTTCTGAAGCTTCTCGGGAAACACTTCAAGATATACAGAGACATCAAAAAGGTGGTTTATCTGGAAAACCTATTGAAAAAAAATCAAATCTTTTAATAAGTAAATTCTACAATTTAATTAAAGGTAAAATTAAAATAATTGGAGTAGGCGGCGTTGATTCTGGTAAAGCAGCTTATGATAAGTTTTTATTAGGAGCAGATTATGTTCAGTTATACACTGGTATGGTATTTAAAGGTCCCAATATTGCTGGCATCATTAAAAAAGACCTAAAAGAATTACTAATAAGAGATGGTGTCAAAAATTTCAAAGAAATTGTTGGAAATAAAACTTTTTCTTAAATGTATTAAACTTGACGCCTTCAATATCTCCCCTTATATAGGCACTGTTATTATGTCAAAAAAATGCGAACTTACCGGTAAAATTCCTATGAAAGGTCATAATGTTAGTCATGCTAACAACAAGACTAAAAGAAGATTTTTACCTAATCTTAAAAAAGTAAAATTTACAAGTGAGCTCACTGGAAGAAGTTTAAAACTTACTGTGAGCAATTCAGGTGTAAGGTCAGTTGACAAAAAAGGTAGTTTTGATGAATTTTTAAAAACTGTTAAAAATAAAAATTTATCTCCTAGATTAAAAAAGTTAAAAAAAGTAGTTTTAATTAAATCCCCTTTTAAAAAGAAACCTGTAGCTAAATCAGCTTAATGAACAAATTATTTATCACCCTTTCCATAATGATGGGGGTTGTTGTACTATCTTCTAATTATCTAGTTCAGTTCCCAATAAACTATTTTGGATTAAATGAGATTCTAACTTATGGAGCTTTTAGTTACCCAATAGCTTTTTTAATAACCGATTTAGCGAATAGGTCGTATGGAAAATTATTAGCAAGGCAAATTGTATATTTGGGCTTTTTAATAGGAATTATATTTACATTGTTATTCTCAACTGATTTTGCAGATTTAATTTCTGTTAGAATTGCAATTGGATCAGGGGTAGCTTTTATTACCGCTCAATTGTTAGATATTCAAATTTTTGATCGATTAAGAAAAAAAGAGTGGTTTGTTGCACCACTTACTTCATCTTTGATTGGATCAACAGTCGACACATTTTTATTTTTCTCAATATCATTTTACGCAACAGGGGTGCCTTGGGTTACTTTATCTCTTGGAGATTTGGCAGTAAAAATTTTAGTTGCTATAATAATGTTGATACCATTTAGAATGTTATTGAAAATAATTAAACCAATTAAAGTTTAATATAAAAATTTATAAGACAAAATTTTATAAGCTAATTTTGCAACAAGAAAATTATAAGAATTAAATCCTTTAATTGGAGATAGTTCATTAATATCTGCACCAACAATTTTTGAGTTTTTAGCTGCAATTCTAATTATATCTAGTGTTTCGTCCCACAAAAGTCCTCCTGGTTCAGGTGTACCAGTTGCAGGCATAATACTTGAATCTAGTCCATCTACATCGAATGTAAGATAAACAGTTTTGTTTTTAATCAGTTTTTTAAATTTAGACAAATTCCATTTTTTTTTATCTTTTGCCCAAAAAATATTTATTCTTGAAGAATTCTTTTTTAAAAATGGGATTTCACTTTCCGAGATGTTTCTTATCCCGAATGAAATTAAAGAAATATTTTTATAATCCAAACACCTTCTAATTGCTGAAGCATGTGAAAATTTTTCTCCATTATAACTTTGACGTAAATCTGCATGGGCATCAAAATGCAAAAGGCAAATATTTTTATATTTTTTAGTAAAAGGAACAATACATCCTGGAGTTATTGAATGTTCTCCACCTAAAGTCATTGGGAAAAGTTTTTTATCTAAAATCTCTTTATTAACTTTTGAAATTTTATTCAGAGCTTTTTTAATATTTTTGTCTATTTTAAATGGTTTTAAAGTTTTAATTCCTATTTTCTGATAAGGTTCGCAGTTAAGTTCTTCATCATATAGCTCTACTTGATGAGATGCTTTTATGATTTCTTTAGGTCCATTTCTTGTCCCCGTCCCATAACTTACAGTTTTTTCTAAACCAAATGGAACAATTACAGCTTTTTCTTTAAAGCTAAATTTATTATCAATTCCTAAAAATCCGTTTTTATTTGAGAGATATTTCAATTTTATTTAAAAATTTTTGTAAAGTTTTTTCTTATTCTATTTTTCCACTCACCTCTATGGTAAGCGTCACTAGCAATTAAAGGCAAAACACTTGTTGCTTCTGCAAACACCATCTGTTCTTTTGTAACATCCACTTTACCCCATGAACTTGCTTCTTTTAATGTAGAACTACTACAAGCGCCATCTCTACTATCAGCAACCGTAATTTGAACAGCATATTTATGCATGTCTACATTTTTTCCTAATAACTCAGCACATATGACTGTATCTTGAATAAAGTTTTTAGGCACACCGCCACCTATCATAAATAATCCAGAACCTTTAGATTTGATTTTAATTTCTGTTAATTCCCTAAATTCTCTAACTGAGTCTATTGTCATATGTTTTTTTGGATTTTGTTCTTGATGTATAACTAAGCCAAATCCTGCACTAGAGTCAGTAAAAGCAGGACAGAAAATAGGAACATTGTTGTCAAAAGCGGTTTCAATTAAAGAGTCTTTTTTCTTTGAGTTTTTTTTTAAATATTTTCCCATTTCATAAATGAACTCTCTTGAAGTATAGCTTCTCGCTTCTAAGTTATTTGCAATTTCACATATTATTTTATCACACATTTGAAGCTCTTCTTCATCTATGTAGGTATCGTAAATTCTATCTATATAGTTATTCCTAAGCTCAGTATCATCTTGAAATTGTGAACCTTGATAATGTTTGAAACCAAGAGCTTCGAAAAAATCCATATCTACTATTGAGGCACCAGTTGCAACAATTGCATCTACCATATTGTATTTAACTAAATCTTTATAAATATCCATGCATCCACCTGCTGAAGTAGAGCCTGCTAAAGTAAGGAAAATTGTACAATCTTTATCTTTTAGCATCTCGTTATAAATATTAGCAGCATTTGCTGTTTCTCTAGATACAAATGACATTTTTTTCATTGAGGATATAATTTTTCTAGAGTCGAAAGAAGTTATATCTATGTGCTCAACAGGATTTTTTAAGAAATTTTTTTTACTGTTATGACCTGGGTTTTTTTGACCTGACATTAAGCTACCAAGTTAGCTTTGTTAATATCTTTATCGTACATTGTCATTATTGGATTATCTTCAACTTCGTAAATTTCATTTGAGTAATAACCATTAAACTGAGTCCTAAATGTCAATCCGTATGCCCCAAGTTGACCCAATTCAATATAATCATTTTCTTTAATATTATTTGGAAGTAAAAAAGGACCCTTCATATAATCCATGCTATCACATGTGGGTCCAAAAAAATCAAAAGCAGTTAATTTTTTTGAAATTACTTTATTAGAGTTTTCTTTAACCATTCTAGATGGAAACACAATGTTTGGTGTACCTGCATCAAAAAGAGTACCGTAGGTACCATCATTAATATAAAGCTTTTGTTTTTTTCTTAAATTAACCCTTACAACTGTTGAGCCACTTTCTGCTACTAAAGCTCTACCAGGCTCACAAATAATTTCAGGGAGTTTTTTAAGCTTTAAATTTTCTAAACTTTTATTTATCTCATTAAAATAATTATCTAGAGATTGTGGAATTAAGTCTGGATAGATTGTAGGGAAACCTCCACCTACATTAATGTAATCTGGAATTATTTTTGTCTTTTTAATTATATTTCCAATTTCACTAATTCCTTTTGAATAAGAAATTGGGTGCATACATTGTGAACCAACATGAAAACTTAAACCAATCTTGACAGCATATTGTCTAACAAGCCTTAACAAACCTATTGCTTCAGAAGTTAAAGCACCAAACTTTTTTGATAAATCAATTTCAGCATGTTCATTTGAAACAGCAACTCTTACAAACAGCTCTAAATCTTTAGCATTATTTGTAGTTTCAATTATTTTAATAAGTTCATCTTTGGTATCTAATGAAAAAGTTTTAACACCGTAATTAAAATATGCCTCTTTTATACTTTCTCTACTTTTAACCGTATGCATATAAGAGCATTTAGCTGTCTTGCTAAAATTTCTAATATTTTTAATTTCCTCAATTGACGCAACATCAAATTGATTAACTCCACCTTCAATTACTGTTTTGATTACTTCTGGGTGAGGATTAGTTTTGACTGCATATAAAACTTTACCTTTAAATTTATCTAAGAAAAATTTCACCGCAGATTTTATAGAATTCTTTCTTATACAGTAAACTGGTTTTTCAGGTTTCAGTTGATTAACTAGTTTTTCAACTGATTTAAATTTTTGCATTTTAAATGCCTCCAAAAAAAATTTAATAAAAAAAAGTCTTTTTTAAAAAAACTTTAATATTTTTTGGCATATAAAGTAAACAACACTAAAGTAAAGCAAATAATTCAAGCTTTATATGCTTAAAATTCATGTATTGTAATATTCTTCAGAGACCCCATATAAGGGCTATGAAGGAAGAAGCAAAACTGCAGAATCTCAATGATTTTGAGAATAAATCATTATTGATCGTTGATGATGACAATCCTTTTCGTGAGCGTTTAGCAAGAGCGATGGAAAAAAAAGGATTTGAAGTTTTTCAAGCTGAGAGTGTGCAAAAGGGAGTTGAATCTGTAAAAACTAAAAAACCGGGTTTCGCTGTTGTAGATTTAAGACTTGGAGATGGTAATGGACTTGAGGTTGTAAAAGAAATCCAATCTTCAAATAGTGAAAGTAGAATTATTATGTTAACTGGTTACGGAAATATTCCAACAGCAGTAGCTGCAATTAAAGAAGGTGCAATAGATTATCTAGCTAAACCTGCTGATGCAGAAGATGTTGAGAAAGCATTATTAGCAGATCCTGCAAAAAAAGCAGCCCCACCAGAAAATCCAATGTCTGCTGATAGAGTTAAGTGGGAACATATACATCGAGTTTTCGAGCTATGTAACAGAAATGTATCAGAAACAGCTAGAAGACTTAAAATGCATAGAAGAACTCTTCAAAGAATTCTCTCCAAAAGATCACCTAGATAAATTTTTTAATTTTAATTATTTGCTTAGTCAAAAGAGCCAAAAGCATAATTTTAAAAATCTCAGCTAATAGAAATGGTTTTGCACCTAAAGCAAAAATTGGCTTATCCCATCCAATCAATGTTCCAAGCCAAATTAGACCCAAAATATAGATTGTCGAAGTAGCGACAATTAACTTAAATAAAACAACGAAAAAATTATCATTAATATTTATTTTAGAAGCTAAGTAACCAGCTGTTAAAAAACCAATTAAGTAACCCATAGTTGGTCCTGTAAAGTAAACTAATCCAATACCTTTTTCAGGAGAATTTGAAAATACGGGTAATCCTGCAATACCTTCAACTAGATATAGACCAATTGTAGCTAATGCAATTTTATGCCCCAAACTTATTCCTAAAAATAATACAACAAATGTTTGCATAGTCATAGGAACTGGATAGAAAGGAATTTTGATCTTTGCTGATATGGTTAGTGCTATTGAACCAAGAATAATAACAACCAGAGATTTAAATAGTTTACCTTGCGTGAGATTTTTTGTTAATTCCATTGTTAAATAATACTCAAAATATAAAAAATAATCTACTTTTAATTGTTATAATAATTGAAAGTAAATTTTTTTATATACAGAATATGTTATCATTATAATATTTAATTATACTTCATGAATAAAATTCAAAAAACAGATCATTTTTATTTAATTGATGGCTCTGGTTATATATTTAGAGCTTATTATGCTTTGCCTCCATTGAGTAGAAAAAGTGATGGACTTCCAACAGGTGCTGTAAGTGGTTTTTGCAGCATGTTATTTAAATTATTAGAGGACTCAAAATCTAATCAAAACTTGCAAAAACCAACACATTTTGCAGTAATATTCGACTCAGCAAGAAAAACTTTCAGAAATGAAATTTATAGTGATTACAAAGCTAATAGATCAGAGGCGCCTGACGATTTAGCTCCACAATTTGAGTACATAAGAAAATCAGTCTTAGCATTCAATTTGCCATCTGTTGATCTTCCAAATTATGAGGCAGATGATTTAATAGCCACATATGTGGATCAAATCCTTAAAAAAGGTGCAAAGGTTACAATTGTTTCATCAGATAAAGATTTAATGCAGCTTTACAAAAAAGGGGTTCGAATTTTTGATCCTATGAAAAATAAATTTATAACTGATGATGACGTCGTAAAAAAATTTGGAGTAGACGCCTCAAAAGTTATTGATGTCCAATCATTAGCAGGAGATAGTAGTGATAATGTTCCTGGTGTTCCAGGGATAGGTGTTAAGACAGCTGCAGAGCTAATTAACAAATATGGTACTTTAGAAAATTTACTAAAATCTGCTAATGAGATTAAGCAAAATAAAAGAAGAGAAACATTAATAGAGAACAAGGATAAAGCATTAATAAGTAAAAAACTTGTAACACTAGATCATAACTCTCCTGTTAATAGAGAGTTAAGTGAATTTAAATTGCAAAATATAGATAAAGATAAATTATATAAATTTTTAAGAGAAATGGAATTTAACAGGTTGTTAAGTTCAGCAATTTCCGCTTATGGAGAACCTGAACTAGAAAGTAACAAGATTGAAACTCAAAATCTAGAAAAACAACAAACAATAAATAATAAAAATTATTACTTAATTAATAGCTTAGATGAAATTGATAAATGGATAGAAGAGGCAGAAGAAGTTGGTGAAGTTGCTGTAGATACAGAAACCACTTCATTAGATCCTCATCAAGCAGATTTAGTGGGCATTTCTCTCTGTTCTAAAATTGGAAAAGCATGTTACATACCAGTTGGTCATAAGTCACCCAAGTGTCTTAAAAAGGATGCAGTAATTAAAAAATTAAAAAAAATATTAGAAGATCCTAGTATAAAAAAAATAGGTCAAAATATAAAATTTGATTTTATTGTATTTTATAAGCATGGGATTACCCTTTCATCAATGGAAGATACAATGTTGATGTCTTATGTCTTAGATGCAGGAAAAAATAGACATAATATGGATACTTTATCAGAAATTCATTTAGGACATGAAACTATTTCTTTTAAAGACATGGTAGGAACAGGCAAGAAAGAAATTAATTTTAGCGAAGTAGAATTAAATAAAGCAAAAGATTACGCTGCTGAAGATGCTGATGTTACTTTTAGATTATACAAGAAATTTATCAAAAATTTAAAATCTGAAAAAATGATTAATATCTATGAAATTTTTGAAAAACCATTAATTAAAATTCTTGCATTTATGGAAATAGAGGGAGTTGAAATTGATAGTAAGTTTTTAAAATCTCTTTCATCTAAATTTGGAAAAAAAATCCAAAAACTTGAAAAAGAAGTATTTAAAATTTCTAAAAAAGAATTCAATATCGCATCCCCAAAGCAATTAGGCGAAATAATTTATAATGACTTGAAAATAGCTGGATTAAAAAAAACTAAAAAAGGAAGTTTTGCAACAAGTGCAAGTGTTTTAGAGGATTTAGCTTTCAAAGGTCATGAGTTACCAAAATTAATTTTAGAATGGAGACAAGTTTCAAAATTAAAAAATACCTATTCAGATGCTTTACCTGAACATTTAAACCCAAATACAAAAAGAGTTCATACTTCGTTTTTACTGGCTGCTACAACGACTGGAAGACTAGCATCTAGTGATCCCAACTTACAAAACATACCAATTAAATCAGAAGATGGAAAAGATATAAGAAAAGCTTTCACTGCAAAAAAAGGGCACCTATTAATTTCTGCGGATTACAATCAAATTGAGATGAGAATTTTAGCAGACCTGGCAGATGTAAAAGAACTGAAAAAAGCTTTCAAAAATAAAGAAGATATTCACTCTTTAACGGCTAGCCAAATATTTAATATTGATATTAAAAAAGTTAATCAAGATCACAGACGAAAGGCTAAGGCTATTAATTTTGGAATTATTTATGGAATTTCGCAATATGGATTAGCTAAGCAAATAAATGTTTCTAACTATGAAGCAGAGAGATTTTTGAATTCATATTTTGCTAAGTTTCCAGAAATTAAAGTTTATATGGATAATACAATTAAATTTTGTAGGAAAAGTGGATATGTTAACAATATTTTTGGGCGAAGATCTCACTTTAATGGAATAAATGACAAAAACTTTAATGTCAGAAATTTTCAAGAACGTGCTGCAATTAATGCTCCCATTCAAGGCTCTGCTTCTGAAGTAATGAGATTAGCTATGATAAGATTGGACAAAAAATTATCAGAGGAAAAAAATTCTAATTCAAAAATGCTCTTGCAAATTCATGATGAATTAATTTTTGAAATTCCAAAAAAAGATGAAAAAGTAATGATTAAATTAATTGAGAAAGAAATGACAAGTGTGGCTCAGAGTGATTATCATTCTTTTTCAACTCCTTTAACAGTTGATATTAATGTTGGAGATAATTGGGGTATGTTACATTAAATTTATAACATTGCCCAAATTAGGACAATTTAGTATTTTTAAACTACTTTATGCAAAAACAAACAATAGCTTTGATAGATGACGATAGAAATATTTTAACAAGTTTGAGTATCGCATTGGAAAAAGAGGGTTTTAAAGTTCAAACATACATTGATGGTGAAAGCGCATTAATCGGTTTAACCAGAATGCCACCCGACTTAGCAGTCATAGATATAAAGATGCCCAAGATGGATGGAGAAGAATTACTAAAAAAACTTCGAAAAAAAACTTCATTACCAGTAATTTTTTTAACGTCTAAAGATGATGAAATTGATGAGTTATTAGGTCTAAAGCTTGGCGCAGATGATTTTGTAAAAAAATCAGGAGGTTTTTCTATAAAAGTTTTGATTGAAAGAATCAGAGTGCAGTTAAGAAAAAAAGATTCAAATAATATTCTAGAGGAAAATAAAAGCCTGATATCGCATGGAAGATTAAAATTAGATCCATCACAACTCGAGTGTGAATGGAATGGAAAACAGCTGCCTGATAAATTGACGACAACTGAGTTTTTAATCGTTAAAGAATTAGCAAAGAGGCCTGGTATAATTAAAGAAAGAGCTCAGCTTATGGATATAGCTTACCGAGAGGATACAGATATTGAGGATAGAACTATTGATAGTCACGTAAAAAGAATTAGAAAAAAATTTAAAAAAGTAGATCCTGATTTTTCAGCTATTGAAACTAGGTATGGTAGTGGATATAGATGGAATGTTAGCTAATGTTTAGTAAATACTTAAAAACTCTTTCTATATTAAAAAAATTTTTATTTATAAATTTTGTAATTTTTACAATTATTGGACTATTTACATTCATATATTTAAATAATATTCAACCAAGTTTAATAAAAAAAAAATCTCAAAACCACACAAACATTATTAACAACACTATTGATAATATTTTAAGGCTAGATGTTAAATTCCAATCAGACGATATTAGAAGATTTTTATTTTCTACAAGGTTTATTTTTCAGAATTTAGATAGAGTAATATTTTTTGACGATCAACTTAACCTTATTGGAGACACTGATACTTTAGATCTTGATCCAAGATCATTCTCTACAAGACTTGATAAAATTGAATTTGAAAGTTTAGATAATGAGGAAATAGAAAAAACTATTGAGGAAAAAAATATAAAAATTGATGAAAAAAAACCTGTTTCATTCAAAGATATATTAAAAAATTATTCTAGTTCTGAAAATTTAGGAGCTCCTTACACATTTACGCAAGAAGGTTTAAATAAATTTAATGTAACAACAATTAAGAATGTTACAAAGAATGAAATTAATCTTGGTTATGTAGCTATTACAGAAAACGCTAATGAAATAAAGACAGCGATAGATGAGAGAAAAGCATTTGTAATAAGAACAGCTGTATCTGTAGGATTTGTAATATTAATTTTTTCTTTTGTTTTAAGTAGATATTTTATTAAACCAATACAAAATCTCGTTGGATATACAATTCGTATCAAAGAAAAAAGTCAAATTAAACCAGGTATTGAAAATTTAAAAAAAAGAAATGATGAATTAGGACTTTTATCTAATTCTTTAGAGGACATGACAAATGAGCTTCAAAATAGAGTTACACATGCAGAAAACTTTTCGACAGATTTAGTTCATGAAATTAGAAATCCATTAGCATCTTTAAAAAGTGCATCGGAAATTTTACAAGACACAAATGATAGCGAACAAAGAAATAGATTATTGAATATACTTAGTCATGATGTTCAAAGAATAGAAAGATTAATTACTGATTATTCTCAAATGTTAAAGGACGAAGTTGCTTTAAGTAAAGAAAAAATGAAAAAAATTGATATTGAACCTATCATTCAATCTGTTGTTGATGATTATAACAATATTCATCAAGTAAAAAAAGGAATTAAAATTGAATATAAAAATGACGGAAAAGATAAATATTTAATAAATGGTATAGAAAACAGAATTGAACAAATCATTGCAAATTTATTAGATAATTCAATATCATTTAGTAAAGATGGTACTAATGTTTTTGTTGATGTTTCTGTTAATGGAAAAAATCAAATATCAATAAAAATTATTGATGAGGGACAAGGATTTAAAGAAAAAGACACATCAAGAATATTTAAAAGATTTTATAGTAATAGACCTGAAAAATTTGGAGAACACTCAGGTCTAGGTTTAAATATAGTAAAAAACTTGGTTGAACTCCACGATGGTGAAATTGTAGCATCTAATCGTATTGATAAAGAAGGAGCAATGATAGAGATAAGATTTCCCAATGTTTAATCATCTCTTGATAAATAAATACTTAGCTGTATAAAGCTTGCCATGGAAGATTATAAAGTAAAAGACATTGCTCAAGCTGAATTTGGTAGAAAAGAAATATCAATAGCTGAAAGTGAAATGCCTGGTTTAATGGCTTTAAGAGAAGAGTATTCTAAAGATAAACCATTAAAGGGTGCAAAGATTATAGGATGTCTTCATATGACAATTCAAACAGCTGTACTAATCGAAACTTTAGTTGCATTAGGCGCTGAAGTTCGTTGGTCTTCTTGTAATATTTTTTCAACTCAAGATCATGCAGCTGCTGCAATTGCAAAGGCTGGGATCCCTGTTTATGCCTGGAAAGGTGAAACAGAAGAGGAATATTTATGGTGCATTAAACAAACTATAGTTGGAAAACCTGACTGGAAGCCTAACATGTTATTAGATGACGGCGGAGATTTAACAGCTATCATGCATAACGAGTATCAGGATTTAATGAAAGATATTAAGGGTGTTTCAGAAGAGACTACCACTGGAATTAAAGCACTAAATAAAATGGAAAAAGATAAATCCCTTTTGGTTCCAGCAATAAATGTGAACGATTCTGTCACAAAATCAAAATTTGATAATTTATATGGATGTAGAGAAAGTTTAGTTGACGGGATAAGAAGAGCTACTGATGTAATGATGTCTGGAAAAATTGCAATTGTTGCTGGTTTTGGAGACGTCGGAAAAGGAAGTGCTGCATCTTTAAGACAAAGTGGTGCTAGAGTTTTAGTTACTGAGGCAGATCCAATTTGTGCTCTCCAAGCTGCAATGGAAGGTTATGAAGTGGTATTAATGGAGGAGGCTATAAGTAGAGCGGATATAGTTGTAACAGCTACAGGTAACAAAGATATTGTTACCGCAGACCATATGAGAGAAATGAAGGATAGAGCCATCTTATGTAATATTGGTCACTTTGATAATGAAATACAAGTTGAGGCTCTTAAGAATTATAAGTGGACTGAAGTAAAACCTCAAGTGCATGAAATAGAGTTGCCTAGTGGTAAAAGAATTATTCTTTTAGCTGAAGGAAGATTAGTTAATCTTGGTTGTGCAACTGGACATCCAAGTTTTGTAATGAGTGCATCATTTACTAATCAAGTTATTGCTCAAATAGAACTTTGGCATAATCATAAAAATTATGAAAATAAAGTTTATGTACTTCCAAAACATTTAGATGAAAAAGTAGCAACTTTGCATTTAAAAAAAGTTGGGGCAAAACTAACAAAATTATCAAAAGAGCAAGCAGATTATATAAGCGTTGGAACAGAAGGTCCTTTCAAACCAGATGCCTATCGCTATTAAAGATAGCACAATCGATATCACTTCAGAGAAGTTAACTAAAGAATTAGCTAAAAAATTTACAAAATATCTTAAAGGTGGCGAGTTTGTTTTTTTATATGGAGAGATGGGCGTTGGTAAAACAACCTTTGTTAAATATTTTATAAATGAGTATCAAAAAATAAATAATTTAACACAAACAGAAATTACAAGCCCTACTTTTAGTTTATTAAATGAATATCAGGTGAAAGATATAAGAATAAAACATTATGATTTATTTAGAATTAATAAGAAAGAAGATATCAATAATTTAGATATTTTTGAAAAAGATAATAAATTAATAACACTTATAGAATGGCCACAATTGATTTCTGATAAACAAGATATAAAATTTATAACTTTAACATTTAATTATTTAAATCAATTAAATGATAGAACTGTAGATATAAAAGTTTAAATTAAAAACTATTTTGATGAAAAGCTTAGCAAAATTGAAAAAAATAAAAGGTGATGCGTCTTTTAGAGAATTTTATAGAAACAGAGAAAATAAATCTATTATTGTAATATCCAAGAAAGAAAAGTTAAAAAATCTTTTAATTTATGATGCGATAAATAAAATTTTAATTAAAAATAAAATTTTAGCACCAAATCTAATAAGTGAAAATTACATTTATAATTATGTAGAAATAAATGACTTCGGAGATCAAACTTTGTTTCAAATTTTAAAAAATAAAAAGAATAATAAATATGTCATTTTTAAAAAGATAATAAAAATTTTAAATAAAATACAATTAATAAAAGATAAAAAAGTAAAAAATTTTAAAAACGAATTATATAAAGTTCAAGAATATAAAAACAAAATTTTGTTTGATGAAACTAAACTTTTTTGTGACTGGTATGCAACGAAGATATTGTCTAAATCTAAAAGTATTCAATTTAAAAAAAAATTTAAATTAGAGGTAAAAAATTTATTATCAAAATTAAATTACAAAAATGACACATTTGTTCATAGAGATTTTCATGTTTCAAATTTGATGTATTACAATAAAAAAATTGCAGTAATAGATAGTCAAGATGCACTAATTGGCAATAGAGCTTACGATTTAGCATCCTTAATTGATGACGTAAGATTAAAAACATCCAATGAATTAAAAGAGAAAGTGTTTAAGTTTTACGTCAAAACAAATAAAAAAATTGATTTTGAAAAATTTAAAAAAGATTTTGAAATATTATCTGTTTTAAGGAATTTAAAAATAATTGGTATATTTATGCGCTTAGCTGCTAGAGATAATAAAAAAAAATATCTAAAATTAATTCCCTACGCTTGGATAATGATTAATCATAGAATTAAAAAGCAAAATGAATTCAATAATTTGATGTTGCTATTAAAAAATAATTTTCCAAAGTTTATAAGGTAGAATAGTGAGAATAAATACAGCTTTAATTTTATGTGCAGGTTTTGGAAAAAGATTAAATCCAATTACTTTAAATACTCCTAAGCCCTTATTAGAGATTAAAGATGTAAGTATGCTGGAGAGATGCATTAATTTAATCAAAAAATTACGTATTGAAAAAATCTTAATAAATACTTTTTACTTAAAGGATCAATTTTCAGCTTATTTAAATAGTAAAAATTTCAGTGTTGATATCAAAATAATTGAGGATGGTGAGCATATTTTGGATACAGGGGGAGGTATTCAAAATATGATTAAAGATTCTAATGAAAAGGATTTTATAATTTTTAATCCAGATACAATCTGGAGTAATGACTATAAAGACGAGATATTAAAAATGGAAAAAATGTATTTTTCTGAAAAATTAGAAAACATTCTTCTTTTAGTAAATAAAAAATTTAGTTTTGATAAAAAGTTAAATGGAGATTTTAATTTAAAAAATAATTTAATTAACAAAGAGGCCGAAAAAGAATTTATTTACATTGGATGTCAAATAATTAATAAAAAATTATTTATTAAAGAGGAAATAGAAAATTACTCAATTTTAGAAATTTGGAATAATTTATTAGATCAAAAAAAGTTATTTGGTTATGAAAGCCAAAAAGACTTTTATCATTTAACTGATCTGGATATTTTTAAAAAACTAAAAGATCTTTAGCTCTCTCTTGATCAAGATATTTACAAGTAGAAATTTTGTTTTTTTCTAACTCAATCAAAAGAGGGTTTCCTGTGGGTATTTCAAGTTTAGAAATTTCATTGTCATCTAAATTAAACAAATATTTACAAAGGGCTCTAATAGAGTTTCCATGAGCAGAAATGAGAATATTTTCGCTTGCTTGGCTTTCTATATCTTTGCTATAAAATTTTATTACTCTTTCATATGTATCTTTTAGTGACTCAGTGTCAGGAATTTTTTCTAAAGGAATTTCTTTGTAAGTTTCAATATTTAGCGGATGATATGGATTTTTTTTATCTAGAGGGTCGGGTCTTAGATCCCAAGAACGTCTAAATTGATGAACTTTTTCTTCTCCGAGTTTTACTTTCATTTCATCTTTATTTAATCCTGTGAGAGCACCATAATGTCTTTCGTTTAATTCCCATGCATTCTTTACTTCTTTAAAATCTCGTAGCTCTTCCTGAATAATTTTTAAGGTATTTTTAGCTCTTAATTGGAAAGATGAATAATAAAGATCAATTTCAATATTTTCTTGTTTTATTAGTTGGCCTGCTTTTTTTGCCTCTGATTTTCCATTTTCTGTTAAATCTACATCTACCCATCCAGTAAATTTTTTTTCTAGATTCCATACACTTTGGCCATGTCTTACTAAAATTAAATAACTCATTTGTTTATCTTTTAGAACAATTTGATAAATAAAACTATATTTTAATGATTAATTTTTTTTCAAAAAATAAGTTTATTTTTTATTTATCTAATTTGATTTTAATTTTTTTGTATTTATTCCCTGGTAGTGTATTAGGCTGGTTTTTATATAATGATTTAAATTCACAGCCACAAATTACAACAGATTTTATAATTTCAACTAATCATCTTTATGCATTCTTAATTATTTCAACTCTTGGATTATTAACTTTTAATATATTGAACCAATTTATTTATATAAGCATTTATTTAATTTTTTTATCTTTAGCACTAGAAGTAGCACATTATTTTATCCCTGAGAGAAGTTTTGAATTTTCGGATTTATTTGGAAATTTACTAGGTGTATTAATTATATTAATCTTATTTTACTTTTTTAAAAAAAATGAAAATTCAAAAACTTAATTTTTTATTTGTAATAATATTATTTATTTCAGCTTGTTCATCAATTCCAAAAAATACTGCAAGTAGTTGTTCAATATTTAAAGAGAGATATTTTTGGTATAAACACGCAAAAAAGTCTGAAAGAAAATGGGGTACACCAGTTCACTTACAGCTTGCAATTATTAAAATGGAATCTAGTTTTGATTGGTTAGCAAAACCACCAAGACAAAAGCTTTTTAAGGTTATTCCCTATAAAAGACCATCAAGTTCTTTTGGTTATTCTCAAGCTGTAAAAGGTACCTGGGAACAATATAAAAACGAAACTGGGAATAAGTATGCATTAAGATCAAGATTTAAAGACAGTGTTGACTTTATAGGGTGGTATACAAACAAAACAGAGAAAATTTTAAAAGTTTCTAAAAATGATGCTTTCAAACAGTATGTTGCTTATCACGAAGGGTGGGGTAATTATAAAAATTATAAAAAAAATAAAAAAGTTATTAATTTAGCCAAAAGAGTAGAGAAACAATCAAATATTTATAAGCAACAATTATCGGAATGTAAAAATTCTTTATCAACGTCAAAGTATATTATTTTTTAATTTAGCTGTTTTTTTAATTCAATATCAACTGCATCAATTCGTTTGGTATTTTTTGCAAGGGCTAAATACATTGTTGGAGTTACATATAAAGTAAAAAAGGTTGAAATAATCATTCCTCCTAAAATTGTAGAACCCACAGCTAATCTAGAGCCTTCACCTGCACCTGGGCCAATATTTCCTATAACCAACGGAAACATTGCTATCATCGTACTCAGAGATGTCATTATGATTGGTCTTATTCTGAGCTGACAGGCTTTAATTATAGCATCCTGAATTTTAACTCCTGTTGTTCTTATTTGATTTGTATAATCAACAATTAAAATACTGTTCTTGGTAGAAATACCAATGAGTATAATCAAAGCTATTTGAGAAAAAATATTCACCGAGCTGTTTAAAAATAAAATGAAAACCAGCCCACCAAATATGGCTAGAGGTACAGTCAAAATAATTATAAATGGATGAATAAATGAGTTAAATGTTGCTGCCATAACTAAGTAAGCAGTTAATAAAGCAAGGGCAAAAATTAAGTATATTTCATTTGTTGTTTCTTTTAACTCTTCAGATTTCCCTTTCCAAGTGATTTGATTTTGAGGAGCAACTCTAATCATGACATCTTCAAGGTATTTTATTGCTTCTGTTAGAGTATAATCCTCTGCAAGCGCAGCAGAAATTGTAACAGCTCTTTGACGATTATACCTTGGAAGTGCTTCAGCAGTACCTTTTTCTTTAAACTCAACTAAACTCGCAACAGACACAAGTTTGCCAGTTGTTTCAGATCTAACAAAAATTTTTGATAATCCATCTTTATCCCTTCTGTCTGCTAAATATTGCTGCAAAATAATCGGGTATTCTCTTCCTTCTTTACTAAAAGTTGTTACACTTTTGCCTCCATAAAGGGTTTCTAAAGTTCTACCAATATTTTCAGTAGAGACACCCAAGTCATTTGCTCTATTTTTATTTGTAATCAATTTAACTTCAGGTTTATTTTTTGTATAATCACTTTCAACTCGAGACATATTCCTATTCTTTCTAAGTTCTCTTAAAACACTATTTTGAATTTCCTCTAATTCTTCGTAGCTAGAGCCGTAGATAACCATCTGAACTGGTTTATTATAACTAGATACTCTGATTGACTGAGGAGATATTGGAAAAGCAAAAGTTTCAGGAACTGATACTACTTGTCCAATCGCCTCTCTTAATATTGTTTGACTATCTTTTTCTCTATTTTTCCATTCATCTAACAAAGCAATTATAATGAATGTATTATAAGTTGTTGCTGATTTACCAAAACCTGGAACTCTCATTATAAGTCTTTCATAAGGGCTATTTTCAGCTTGTAAAAGTCTCAATATTCTACCCTCAATTATTTGAGCTTTTTCTTGAGTATATTCGAATGAACTTCCCTCATCTGTTGATCCTATTATTAAGTAAGCACCTCTATCCTCCATTGGTAACAATTCTTTTTTTGAAAAATTGAAAAGATATCCAGATACAGCAATGATAAAAATAATAAATATTGAAACGGTCTTTTGTTTATTAATCCAATAACTAAGTGAGCTGACATAAAATTTAGTAAAAGATTTAAATCCATTATTAAATTTTTTAACAAAGAAATTTATTTTTTCTTTCTTATTTAAAAACTTACTTCCTAGCATTGGTGATAAAGTTAACGCAACAAAAGATGAAACTACTATTGAAAAAGAAAGTGCAATTGCCGTTTCTTTAAATAATGTTCCTGAAATACCTTCTATAAAAATTAATGGTAAAAAAACAGCGATTAAAATTAAAGTAGTTGCTATAATTGCAAAAGTAATTTGTTTTGAACCTTTATAAGCAGCAACTAATGGTGTTTCACCGTTCTCAATCCTAGTATAAATCGCATCAGTCATAATTACAGAATCGTCTGTAATTATTCCTATTGCCAAAATAAAGCTTAGTAGAACAAAAATATTAATTGAAAGATCAAAGATATATAAACCAAGAAATGATCCTATAATACTAACAGGCAAAGCTACCGCTGGGACTATTACTGCCTTAAGGTTGCCTAAGAAAAGATAAATAATTAAAACTACCAATATAAAAGCAATTACTAAACTTTTATAAACTTCTTCAATAGCAGCCCCAATATAAGTTGCTCTATTAAATGCTATTTCTAATTTTAATCCATCGGGTAAAGATTTATTAAGTTGTTTTATTTTAACTTTTATTTGTTTAGACAGTTCTACTGTTGAAGCACCACTCTTTGCGTAAATCCCAATCCCTACAGTTTTTAAGTTTACTGCATTTTTTCTTTGTGATGTAAATAAAGTTTTTTCTGAAACAGGACCAAATTCAACGTTTGCAACATCAGAAAGAATTATTACTTTATCTTTATTTTTTCTGAGCGGCAGCTGTTTAATTGTATCTATGTTGGTGTAAGATTTATCAATATTGAGAGTTAAATCCTTGTTATTAGCCTCCAATGTGCCTGCAGGAAGATTAATGTTTTCATTCCTTAAAGCACTCTCAAGCTCTTGGATTGTAAGATTATTAGCAGCTAATTTTATTGGATCTATCCATACTCTGACACTTAATTCTCTTAATCCACCAACTAAAATTCTTCCAACATTAGGAACACTTGAAAATGCATCAATAAGATATCTCTCAGCATAATCCCCAAGATCTAGATCGCTCCACGTTGGAGATGAAAGACCTACCCACATAGTAGTAGTAAAACCTGCGGCTTGTTTTAAAATTTGGGGCGCACTTGCCTCACTTGGTAAATTATCTACGACACGCGCTACTCTTTCTCTAATATCATTGGCAGCATCATCTAAATCTATATCTGTATTAAATTGTATATCAATTCGACTTGTTCCATTTAAAGAATTTGAGTCTATATTTTTGATACCTTCTGCACCACCAATAACATCTTCAAGTTTTTGAGTGATTTCTTCATCAATTATCTCTGCTGAAGCAGATTTGTAATCTGTTTTAACTTGCACAACCGGTGGCTGAATACCATCCGGAAGTTCACGGACAGGCAGCTCAGAAAAAACAAATATTCCAAAAATTATTAATATTAAAGACATGACCCATGCTACAACAGGTCTTTTAATACTAACTTCAGTTATATACATTTAATTACTTTTTCTCTTTTTCAGATTTTTTAAATATATTTTTCAACCAATCAAATTTACTTTTTTTTTCTTCAGCTTTTTTTGATTTATCTTTTTTACCCCAGCCAGAATTTCCCTGTTTCTTTTTAGCACCCTTTTCAATAGGTCTGATTATTAAATTTGGTCTAACTTTTTTTGTTCCTTCTGCAACAATTTTATCCCCATTACTTAATCCATTTAATATTTCTACAAAACCCAAATATCTATCACCTATCGTTACTTTTGTTTTTATTACTTTATTTTTCTCATCAACTTTATAAATGAAAATATTTTCACCTTCGACTATTGTACTTGTGTCAGGTGCGCTTAAACCATTTCTTACATCGTACTTAATTGAAATTTCTAGAAACGATCCTGGAAGTATTTCTCCAGAGGAGTTATCCATCTTAATTCTTGTTGCTAAAGCTCTTGTATCTTCACTGATTCTACTTGCAAAAGAGTCAACCTCACCATTGTAAATTTTATTCTTATAACCAGAAAACTTAATATCAACTGGTAAACCAACCTTTATAAATGGAACAAAAATTTCAGGTATATCTACATCGCAATATATTGAGCTGGTATCCTCAAGATTGATCAATATAGAAGATTTTGAAACCTCTATATCCTCAGAAAACTCTCTTTTTCCAATAACTCCATCAAATTGTGCAATTATTTTTCTATTTTTAAGATCAGCAATTACGTCTCCTTTTTTAACTTTTTGATTAAAATTTATTGGTTTTAGTATTTCGTATTTTTCAATTTTAAATGATTGGGTCTGAATAGGAGCTGCTGTTCCATAAGTGCTGATAACATTTTCAAAAATTCTTTCTTGTGTAGTAGTTATTATTATTCCTGGAGGTGGTCTTTTACTAAATTTTTTTTTGAAATGATTTCCGATCATAGTTCTTCCAATAATTACGGTTGCAATGATTAGAAAAAATATAATTACTATACTTGTGACTTTTGTAGATGTTTTCATTAATTAGATCTTTCCATACTCTGACCACGAGCCATCGTATATTGTCGGCATATATTTATCATTTATTAAAGAATAAGCCAGAGCCAATACGCTTGCTGTTACGCCTGAACCACAGGAAAATACTAACTTTTTTTCAATGTCAAAATTAAGTGACTCAAATTTATCTTGAATTTTATTTTTACTTACAAAGGTGTGGTCTTCATTAATTAATTCAAAAAAAGGAAGGCAAAAAGAATTTTTAATTGAGCCACTTCTTAAACCTTTTCTAGGTTCAGCAACTTTTCCCTCAAACCTTTCTCTGCTTCTTGCATCAACTACAATAAATTCTTTTTTTTCAATATTTTCATCAATTTGTTTTTTATTTTTAACAAGTTCTTTATTTTCTTTGCATGAATATGTAGAAGTTTTATGGTTCACTTTTTTGTTATCTGTAGCCTTGTTTTCTTTTTTCCATTTTCTTAATCCACCATCTAATACATGAACTAGTTTTGGATTATGTCCGTAATAAATTAAATTATACCAACATCTACAAGAACTAATTACATCAGAGTTATCGTAAACTACTATTTGATCATTATTTTCTATTCCCATGTTGCCAATTATTTTTTCCCAAGATTTAGGATCAGTAATCATATGAGGTAAATTAGTGTCTAATTTAGAATTTTTATCTAAATCAAAAAAAATGGCATTTGGAATATGTTCTTTTTCATATTCCTCAAAACCATTTCTTTGAGTTTGAGGCATATGCCATGAGCAATCAATAATTTTTACTTTATCAATATTATTTTCTAACCAACTTGTATCAACCAAAGACATTTTATCTTTTTTCCAAATATCTTTGATGATACTCTTCAGCTGGGCAATAATTTTTGACTAAAGAAATTTTTGTTACAACTTTTCCTGATAATTTGAGGTTTTCTTTTTCTATCATTTTCTCAGCAATAATTTTCTGCTGATCATTTAAATAAAATATTTCACTTCTATATTGGGTTCCAAAATCTGGTCCTTGAGAATTTAAGGTTGTTGGATCGTGAATTTCAAAAAAATATTCAAGAATTTTCTCGTAAGATATTACCTTAGGATCAAAATCTAATTTCACTACTTCTGCATGATTTGTTGTACCTGTGCATACTTCTTTGTAATTTGTTTCAGCATTGTGACCTCCACAATAACCTACTTCTGTTTTTATAACTCCATCAAGTTTGCTAAACTTAATTTCTGGTCCCCAAAAACATCCTAAACCTAAAATTGCTATTTCCATTGATAATTAACTTAATTAATCTAAAGTTAATCATATGCTATCAAAAAATCAATTAGGCTTTTTTTACATGTTCATATCGGTATGTGCATTTTCACTTATGGATGTAATTGTTAAATGGTCTGATGATTATCCTGTTGGACAAGTGTTATTTTTTAGAGGATTTTGTGGAATAATTCCTATTTTATTTCTTATTCCTAAAGGCAGATATTTAGATTTTTATAAAACAACCAGACCCTTTCTTCATTTTAAAAGATGTTTTGCAGGATTAATTGCTTTAGTTTCTATATTCATAGCATTAAGAAATTTACCTTTGGCAACTGTTGTAAGTATTTCTTTTGCTGCACCAATATTTATTACGATATTTTCAATTTTTTTATTAAAAGAAAAAGTTGGAGTTTACAGATGGTTAGCTGTTTTAGTTGGATTTGTTGGAATAATTTTCATAACCGAAACAGGTTTTAATTCATTAAATATATATTATATCTATCCAATAATTTTTTGCTTAGGTTTATCTTATGTTGCTATTGCTATAAGAAAATTATCCTCAACTGAGCCCGCTTGGTTAATAAGTTTTTTCTTTTCATTCTCAATAATGCTTCTAAGTTTTCTTTCTTTTTATCAAGGATGGATGATGCCAAGTTTAATTGATTTATTTTTGTTATCTATGGTTGGTATATTAGGTGGTCTTGCTAATTTATGGTTATCACAATCTTATAAATATTCAGAAGTGAGTTTGGTTTCTCCCTTAAAATATCTCGCACTAGTTTTTGCGATAATATTTGGATATTTTATTTGGAATGAGATACCAACTTCTAAAACTTTATTAGGTGCATTATTAGTTATTTTTTCATCTATTATTATATTTAGAAGAGAGATGTATTTGAAAAAAAATCTATCTGTTCCACGTCATGAGTAAAACTCCATTATATTGGAATAAAGCAAAAAAATATTTGTCTAAAAAGGACAAAATTATGTCTTCATTAATAAAAAAGTATAAGTCACCTTCAGAAACTATTTTGACGACTAGAAAAGATGTTTTTTTCTCTCTTTGTAAAAGTATAATTGGTCAACAAATTAGTGTAGCTGCTGCTAATTCAGTTTTTTTAAAATTTAAGAAAAAATGCAAAAATAAAATTAACGCAAAAACAGTAAGCAAGTTATCTACTATTCAGCTCAAAAGTTGTGGCCTAAGTAGACAGAAAGTGAAAGGAATAAAAAGTTTAGCCCAAAAAATATTAAGTAAAGAGTTTAACCCAAGACTTATTTCAAAAATGTCTGATGAAGATGCCATAATTTATCTGTCTCAATTAAGACAAATTGGAAGATGGTCAGCAGAAATGATTTTATTATTTACTTATAATCGTCCTAATATTTGGCCAATCCAAGATATTGGTTTGTTAAGAGCTATTTCAAAAAATTTTAATAAAAATTATCTACCACCAGAAAGTTATGTGAAATATTTAAACAAAAAGTTTTCCCCTTACTGCTCTGTTGCAACTTGGTATTTATGGAGAAGTATAGATCCCGAACCTATTCAATATTAATTCTTCATTAGCCTACATTCCCTCAAAAATTATGTGTTCTCTAGTAGCATTATTTTCTAAATGTTTTCTAGCCTCAACATACTCTTTAGAATTGTAACAATTTTTTGCTGTTTCAATATTTGGAAATTCTGCAAGAGCTACTCTTATCATTTCTCTGCCTTCTAAAGTTACATTATTTGCACTTCTTGCTATTATTTTACCAGAATATTTTTCAACCGCTTCTTTAGCTTTAACGGCATATTTTTTAAGTCGTTCGTCGTCTTTTATTTCAGTATAATTCGCAATCCAATAAGCTTTTTTCATTTCAATCTAACCACAAATTATATTTTTCTTTATTCTTTTGCAAGTAAGGAGGTAATTTTGATAACGGATACTCTTCTAAGTCACTTCCATTTCCTATTTTGTTCACTTTTTTGTCAACTTTTAAATCATAAATTGCTTGTTTATTTTTTATTATATTTTTTATTTCATCTAGTGATATTGGATTAACATCAAACTCTCTATGATGAAGATATGATTTTAGTTTATGCTCAATTTCTTCTGGTGTTTTTATATTAGAAAAATGCCAGCCACCGTTATCTATAAATTTTAAATTGATATATTTTTTTTCTGAAAAAAGGGTATCTAATCTGTAAATAGGATATTTTTTATCTTTAATATTTCTTAGCCACTGTGGGTTTTTAAAATTCTTTTTTTTGCATCCTTTAGTACCAGACCATACCATGTCTGGCATTTTTAAATTTAACTTATAATAAAACATATCTTGTTTGAATAGGATGATTTCACTCTTAATTTCTTTAAAGTTTAAACTTTGTAAATTAGGAATTTCATCAACATCTGATATTAAAATCAAATCTTCATCTTTAGCATTTTTTAAACCTTTAGAAATATAGTTTCTTTGCCCATTTTCTCTGTGAGCAGCATTTAATATAAATTTTCTTGATTTTTCATCCTCACTGTCGTTTTCAAATACTTCTTCGATTTCGCCTGGTATTTCATCATAAGTTAGATAAATAATTTTTTCTTTAAACTTATCAAATTTATTTATATCAAATTTTAAATTTCTTTTGTCTCCTTTATGAGTATATGAACTCTCAACTATGATAAAATAATCGATGTATGGATTAAGAATATTTAATCTAAGATCTAAAATAATCTCTTCATCAAAATACATAAAACAATCAAATATTTTCATATTTTTTTTTAAATTTTCTATGAAAAATAACTTATTACCAAATTAAAAAAAGTTAAATTTTCAATTTATTAATTTCTAAAACTAACTGAGCAATTATTGATAAAGCTATTTCTGTAGCAGATTTTCCACCAAGTTTTAATCCTATTGGTCCATGAATAGAATCAATTTGTTCTTTGGTGTGACCAGAATCTTTTAGTCTTTGACATCTTTTTTCATGAGTTTTTTTACTTCCTAGTGCTCCAATATAAAAAAATTTATTTTTTAACGCAAATTGTAATGCCGGATCATCTATTTTTGGATCATGGGTTAGGGTAATTAATGCACTATTATTATTAGATTGTAATTGTTCTAGAATTTTTTCAGGCCATTCATTTATAATCTTAACATTTTTAAATGTTTGTTTCTTTGTAAAATATTCTCTGGGATCAATAATGGTAATCATTAAATTAAGATTTTTTGAGAAATCAATTAAATATTGAGCAATATGAACTGCACCTACTATAATAACTTCAATAGGTTTTGTATAATTTTCAATAAATATATTAGTTTCATTTATTATACCGTTTTTTTGAAGATTATAATAATTTTCTATATCTTTTTTGTGAACATTTAATTCATCACTTAGTGGACTACCAACTTCAAATAATTCACTTTTACCATTCGTTAAATTTTTTAAAACTGCAAATCGTTTTTTTGAGGATTTTTTTTTGACAATTTCTTGAAGTATTTCTATTTTCATTAATTAATTTTCTCAATGTATACTGATATGTTTCCTCCGCATGCAAGACCCAAGTTCCAAGCATTTTCGTCCGAAACATTAAATTCTAGTTTTTTGAATTGGTAATTATTTTTCAATAATTCAATACTTTCTTCAATTACATTAGCCTCAACACACCCCCCAGATACCGAGCCTAAAAAATCGCCTTCCTCATTAATTATCATTTTTGTTCCTGTTCTGAACGGGGATGATCCCCAAGTACTTATAACTGTTGCCAGAACTACTTTTTTATTAAATTTTATCCAAGAAATCGCTTTCTCTGTAATTTCTAATTCGTGTAAATTTTCCATTTAATTCTTCTTTTTAATTTTTTAATTTATGATACCAAATTTGTAATGAAAAAATTATTTTTAAATTTATTTTGTACATTATTTTTAATATTTGCATCAATTAATCAAGTTAATGCAGATGAATTATTTAATATAGGAAAAGAAGTTTTTTTGGGTACAGGAAATTGTGTTGCGTGTCATACTCTCTCTGATGCTGGATCTAACGCGATGGTCGGTCCAAATTTAAATGAAATCAGACCCGATATACAAAGAATTATAATGGCTGTAAGAAATGGCATAGGGGTAATGCCAGCAATGGAGGGCATACTAACTAATGACGAAATAGAAGCTGTTGCTCACTATACTTCTATAGCAGCGGAACAATAATAAATTAACTATAATTTTTTATCCAATGTTTAGCTATATCTTCTCTTTTGCAAATCCAAATATCCTTAAATTTTATGATATAATTTATAAATTTTTTAAGGGACTGTATTCTACCGGGCCTTCCAATTAATCTACAATGCAAGCCAACTGACATCATCTTTGGCGAAGTTTTTCCTTCCTCATAAAGAGCATCGAAACTATCTTTTAAATAATTATAAAATTGTTCACCTGAATTAAATCCTTGATTGGTTGCAAATCTCATATCATTGTTATCAAGTGTATAAGGAATCATGAGTTGTTTTTTATTACCTTTTTTTAACCAATAAGGGAGATCATCACTGTATGTATCGCTACAGTATAAAAAATTACCATTATCAATTACTAAATCCAGAGTATTTGTACTACACCTACCAGTGTACCAACCAGCAGGTTGGGTACCAAAAATCTTTTTTATAGATTTTACTGCAAGTTTCATATCATTCTTTTCTTTTTTCTTTGGTACATTTTGATAATCAATCCATCTCCACCCATGACTAGCAACTTCATAATTTGCTTTTTTTATAGCTGAACAAACTTCTTTATTTCTTTCTAATGCCATACCAACTCCAAAAATAGTTAGTGGAATTTTTTTTTTATTAAATAGATCATGAATTCTCCAAAACCCTCTTCGTGATCCATATTCATAAATCGATTCCATATTTAAGTGTCGCCCTTTAATTGGTTTTGCTCCTATAATTTCTGATAAAAATACTTCTGAAGTTTTGTCACCATGAAGAGTACAATTCTCTGCCCCTTCCTCATAATTTAGCACAAATTGCAAAGCTAACTTAGCATTACCAGGCCACCTTACATTAACTTTTTTGGAGCCATATCCCACTAAATCTCTTGGATATTTTTTTTTCATTTTTTTAAAATAATTTTATCTTTTTTAAATTTATAAATAACAAGATTGTTTCCTTTTCCTTTTCTATCAACAATAAGAAAATTCATATTTTTCATAGAAATAAGCGGAAAGTGCCAAATACCAGCATTGTAATTAACTCCAGTTTGTTTAGGGACAACAAAGGATTTGATTTTATTTATATCTGGTTTATTTCCTCTTGGCGCTACAAATACTAAAAATTTAGTATCCTCCATTGGTATAAAGGCTTGGCTTCCTAGAGGGTGTTTTTCCATCATATTAATCTTCATTGGAAACTTTCTTTTTTTTGCTTTAAAAATACTAACGATTGCTTTTCCCTTTTTTTTAGAGGTATTTATATTTATTAAATTATCAAATCGTTTTGCATACCCATCATTAATATTTATAGGATTTTTTTTAGAAGTATCTATTAATTGACCGAATTTAGAAAAATTTTTTTTAGTTATTTTTTTTGCTTTTATTACGTTCATTTTACAAAATTTCCGAATGCTCTTATTCTTGAAATTCCTCCATCTGGAAAGATATTTATTCTAAGATAATTTTCCTTATTTCTTTTAATTAAGAACTTTTTAAAAATATGTTTTTTATGAGCAGATAGTTTGGATTTATTTACAATAATTTTCCAATTCTTTGAATTATTGACAATTGATTTATTAGATAGATCTTTTGAAATATTTGCAGTTTGAATTGAGCAAGTATCGGGGTAATTCCCTTTAAAATGATGAGTGTCTATCTCCAATCTTTTAATTAAGCCTGGTTTTCCAAATTTGATTATGAGCCAATCAAAGTTTTTACCTCTACTTCTTCGTGTTTCCCAACCATCTCCCATATTTTTTCCTTTACCAGGAGCTATAACATTTTCAGCTCTGCCAAAGTGTTCATTATTACAACCAACAATTGAAGCACCAGTTAAGACAGATGTTAGGTTAATATTTTTATTTTTCAAAATGTTTTTTTCCATTTCAATTTTTCCATAAAGTCTAAGTCTTGCAACTCCACCATCTGGAAAAATGTTCAATTTTATATAATTAAAAACTGATTTATTTTGTGATTTAAAACTATGGTTTTTGTTTGCCCCAAGTCTTTTTTTTCCAAGTAATTGAAGCCATTTTGTTTTTTTGCTTGGTTTATTCTTACTGAAACAACCCTCTACAGAAGCATGGGTAGGTTGGTTTCCATTGAAGTGAGTTGTATCAATATCTATATCAAATATCTTTCCAGGCTTTCCTAGTTTTAAAATTAAATAATCGAAACCTTTTAATCTTCTTCTTCTAGTTTCCCATCCATCCATCCATTTTCCATGTTTGTCGAATAATCCATCTTTAAAAACTGGAGGATCAATTTTTAATATTCTATGAGCAGCTGCAAAAAAATCATCAGTCTTGTATATAATTTTAGATCCAATCCTAGGATCTGCTAAATTAATCATTTTCGCACTTATAAATTTTTTCATTTTTTATTTATTTCATTTAAACGAAAGGTTGCAATTTTTTTTACTTGTTTTTTTGCTTCAAAGAATTCACTTTCTACATCACTTTGTATTCTTTGTCTAAAATTATTCAAAATTTCATTTTTATCTTTACCTTTTACCGCAATTATAAAAGGAAAATTAAACTTTTTTTTATATTCTAAATTTAGCTTTTTAAATTCCTCATATTCATCGTCAGAACATTGGTTCAATTTTGCTGAAGCTTGTTCCGATATAGATTCTGAAGTCATTTTTTTTGCTACTGCAAGTTCTGGATGTGCGTTTAAAATTTCTAAAATTTTATTTTTTTCATAATTTTCATAAATATTTAACATTTTAAGCACAATATCTTCAAAATTTTTAAATGGTTTAGACTCAAAAGCCTCTAAAGCCACAGATTCAGTCTTTTCAAAAACATTACCAAATATTGACAAAAAATCAGACTTGTTAAGATCGTTAATGTTATCTATTGTTCTCATATAATTTTAAATAATTTAAGTTTGAAATTTAAATGATACTATAATTTTATGACAAAGCTCACAACTCATGTTTTAGATGTATATTCAGGTAAACCTGGAAAAGGTATCTTAGTTGAGTTGTTTTATTTAAATAATTCAGAAAGAAAAAAAATAACTTCAATAAAACTCAATGATGATGGTAGAGCGAGTTCTCCATTAGCAGAGGGAGATATTTTTGTTAAGGGTAAATACGAATTAGTTTTTTACATTGGTGAATATTTTAAAGATACGTCATCAGTAAGTGATGTACCATTCTTGGATGATGTAATTATTAGATTTGGTATTTCAGATCCTTCACAACATTATCATGTACCTTTATTGGTATCTCCATGGAGCTATTCTACTTATAGAGGCAGTTAAGTGATATCAAATTCAGTTAAGTTCCTTTTGAACGATAAAATTTTAGAAATTAAAAACCCAGATCCTAATCAAACAATTCTGAATTATATTAGGACTGAATTAAAAAAAACTGGAACTAAGGAGGGATGCTCCGAAGGTGGCTGTGGTGCATGTACCATTGTTTTAGGTGAGCTAGTAAGCAATGACGTTAAATATAGTTCAATTAATTCTTGTATTTCTTTCGTACCATCTTTAAATGGTAAACAACTTTTGATTGTAGAGGATTTGGTTTCTAAAGATGGGAAACTTCATCCAGTACAAGAGGCAATGGTGAAATTTCACGGTTCACAATGTGGATTTTGTACTCCAGGGTTTGTTATGTCTTTGTTTTCAATGTTTAAGAATAATAAAAGCTACAATAGCGAATTAATAACAGACTCTATTTCAGGAAATTTATGTCGTTGCACTGGCTATAGACCTATTATTGATGCTGCTAAAAGTTTAAATAAGATAAATAAGACAGATGAGTTTAGTAAAAATAAAAATAAAACTATAAAATTATTAAAAACCATCAAACCAAATAATATTTTTATTAAAAAAGATGATAAAGTTTACTTCTCTCCTAAAAATATCAAAGAATTAAAAAATATAATTAAAAATAACTCTAATTTTAATTTTCTTGCAGGTGGAACAGATTTATCTTTAACAGTTACAAAAGAAAGAAAAGAAATTCCGTTTATAATAGATTTAAAAGAGATAAAAGAATTAGATTTTATTAAAGTAAATAAAAATTATTTAGAAATTGGTGCAGCCACTCCTTTAATTAAGTTTGAAAATGAAATAAAGAAATATTATCCAGATTTTTATTCTGTATTGAAAAGATATGGTTCTGTTCAAATCAGAAATGTAGGTACCATAGGAGGTAATATTGCTACAGCATCTCCAATTGGAGATTCATTACCAATTTTATTGTCTTTAAATGCTGAGATTTTAATTGAGAGTTTTAATAAAAGAAAAGTTATACCAATAAATAATTTTTTTTTAGATTATAGGAAAACTAAACTAAAAAAAACAGAATTTATAAGATCAATTAAAATCCCATTATTTAAAAAAAATATATTTAAAGCCTTTAAAATTTCAAAAAGATTTGATGATGATATTTCTTCTGTTTGTGGCTCTTTTAATTTTGAAATTAATAATAATCAAATTAAAGAGGCATATATTGCATATGGAGGTATGGCTGCAGTGCCAAAAAGAGCCAAGGCATGTGAAAAAGTTCTTAAAAATATGCCTCTTAATATTAATACTTTTGACCATGCAAAAAATTATCTTGAGGAAGATTTAAGTCCTATTGGAGATATGAGAGCAAGTAAAGAATATAGGTTAGAGATAGCTAAAAATTTGTTAATGAAATGTTTTATAGAAATAAATTCCAATAAGTTAACTAGAGTTAATTGAATGAGTAAAGATAATATTATTGGAGATATAAGACCACACGATAGTGCTTACAAACATGTAAGTGGATATGCTGAGTATACCGATGATATTGTAGAACCAAAAAATACAATTTATGGTGCAATTGGTTTGAGTAAAAAAGCACACGCTATAATTAAAAAAATTGATCTAACCGAAGTAAAAAATAGCAAAGGTGTTATTTCAGTAGTTACACAAAGTGATATTCCTGGTAGAAATGATGTTGGGCCTGTTTTTGATGGAGACCCTATTTTTCCAACAAAAAAAGTTGAGTTTTATGGTCAACCCTTATTTGCAGTTGCAGCTGAAACAACAGAATTAGCTAGAAAAGCAGTTTTAAAAGCCAAGGTTACCTATAAAGATTTAAAACCTATAATTACAATAAAAGAAGCTTTGAATAAAAAACAGTTTCTATTCAAGCCTAGAAAAATAAAAAGAGGTAATGCTTCAAAGAAAATAAAAATATCTAAAAATATTTTAAAAGGTAGCTTTACAACAGGAAGTCAAGAACATTTTTATTTAGAAGGTCAGGCAGCTTTTGTAATTCCTAAAGAGGATGATAATTTTTTAGTTTACAGCTCAACACAACACCCCTCAGAGACACAACAATTAATTGCAAAAATGTTTAATCAAAAAAGTAATTCAATTAATGTTGAAGTAAGAAGAATAGGAGGTGGATTCGGTGGTAAAGAAACAAATTTCATGACAGCTTGTATTTGTGCGTTATTGGCTAATAAATCAGGACAACCTGTGAAATTAAGATTAGATAGAGATGATGATATAATTTTAACTGGCAAAAGACATGAGTTTTTTTCTGAGTATGAAGTTGGTTTTAATGATGAAGGAATTATAGAAGGATTAAAAATAAATTTATCCTCAAATTGTGGAATGTCGCCTGATTTATCAGCTGCAATAAATGAACGAGCCTTGCTTCATATAGATAATGCATATTATATTTCAGATATTGAGGTGGTAAACAATCTATGTAAGACAAATATTCCAACCTCAACTGCATTTAGGGGATTTGGTGGAAACCAAGGAATGATGGCAATAGAGAATGTTGTAGATAATATTTCAAGGTATTTAAAAAAAGATCCCCTCGAAGTAAGAAAGAACAATTTTTATCAAAAAGATAAAAAGAATGTAACTCATTATGGAATGACTATCGAGGATAATGTTATTAATGAATTATTCAAAAATTTAGAAAATAAATCAAATTACAAGAAAAGATATTCTGATATAAAAAAATTTAATGAAGTAAATAAATTTAAAAAGAGAGGCATTGCCATTACACCATTAAAATTTGGTATTTCGTTTACAACAATTCACTTAAATCAAGCTGGAGCACTTGTCCATATTTATACAGATGGAAGTATATATTTGAACCATGGAGGTATAGAAATGGGTCAAGGAACACATACGAAAATAGCTCAATTGGTAGCAAATTCATTAGGATTGCCCTATGATTTAGTTCATATTTCATCTACCACTACATCTAAAGTTCCAAACACATCAGCAAGTGCAGCCTCATCAACCACTGATTTAAATGGAGCAGCAGCGCTAAATGCAGTAGCAAAAATTAAATTAAATTTAGAAAAATTTATAAAGAAAAAATATAAAATTTATAATCAGGAAGCAGTTTATAAAGATCAACATATAATATTTGGAAATAGGCAATTTGAATTTAAAAGTATTATTCAAGAGGCATATTTAAATAGAATTTCTCTTTCATCATCAGGTTTTTATTCAACACCAAAAATTAATTTTGATAAAAAAAAATTTAGAGGTAGGCCATTTTACTATTTTTGTTATGGTGCAGCTGTTTCAGAAGTAAGTATAGACACTCTAACTGGTGAAAATGTATTAGAAAGAGTTGATATTTTGCATGATGCTGGAAAACCAATAAATCCAGCACTTGAATTAGGTCAGATTGAAGGTGGGTTTGTACAAGGACAAGGCTGGTTGACAATCGAGGAACTCAATTGGAAATCAAATGGACAAATTACAACATTTTCTCCATCAACATACAAAATACCAGCAGTTAGCGATATCCCAAAAAAATTTAATGTGGAGATTTACAAAGAAGGTATAAATAAAGAAAACGTTGTTAATAAAGCCAAGACCACTGGTGAACCACCACTGATGCTAGCAATGAGTGTTTTTTATGCAATTAAAGATGCAATTGCTTCAATTGGAAATTACCAAATTGCACCCGAACTTAATGCGCCAGCAACTCCTGAGAGAATCTTAATGAGTGTTAATAAAATTAAACAAAAATTAAAAAATCTAAATGGAAGATAAAAAAAAATTTATGGCAAAAGCCATTGAACTCTCCATAAATAGTGCAAATACAATTGGTGGGCCTTTTGGAAGTGTAATAGTCAAGGATAATGAGATTATTGCAGAAGGTTCTAATAAAGTAACTTCTTCAAATGACCCTACTGCTCATGGTGAAATTGTAGCAATTCGAGAAGCTTGTAAAAAATTAAATACTTTTGATCTATCAGGTTGCGAGATTTATACATCTTGCGAACCTTGTCCAATGTGTCTTTCGGCAATTTATTGGTCAAGATTAGATAAAATATATTATGCAAATACAAGAGAAGATGCAAAAAAAATAGATTTTGATGACTCATTTATTTATTTAGAGATTCCTAAAAAAATAGATGATAGAAAAATAAAAATGACACAAATGCTTAGAGATGACGCTCTAAAAGCATTTGAAATTTGGGATAAAAAAGTAGATAAAATAAAATACTGATGGAATTTTTACCTTATACTATTAAATGGTTAGAAGTAATTTTAAGATGGGGCCATGTAGTGTTCGCTATTTTATGGGTAGGTAATAGTTTTTTATTTAATTACTTAGACAATAATTTAAATAAAAATATAACAAGTGATGATGTCGATGGTGAAGGATATCTGATGCATTCTGGTTTTTTTTACAAGTTATCAAGATTAAAAACATCACCACCACAGGATTATTTAAATAGACTGGTAATCTTTAAATGGCAAAGTTATTTAACTTTTGTAACTGGAATGTTGCTGTTAGCTGTAATTTATTATTATAATGCAGGTGTATTAATGGTTGATAAACGTGTTTTGTTAATGCCTCCTAGTTATGCAATTATTATTTCACTTTTATCATTGATTGTTGCATGGTTTATTTATGATCGTTTGTGTAAATCTAAATTGATCGAAAATAATTTATTATTTATTTCTATAGCAATTATTTTACTGACTGCTGTTTCTTTTGGTTTGACTAAATTATTTGGTCCAAAATTTGCAATTTTAAGTGTTGGATTGATTATAGGTACTAATATGTTTGGAAATGTTTTTACAGTAATTATACCTAATCAAATGAATATTATTAGCAGTAGTGAGAGAGGTGAAAAATTTGATATGAGCTTATCTTTAGCAGCTAAACAAAGATCCATTCACAACAATTACTCAACTTTTTTGGTTCTATTTATAATGCTTTCGGGGCATTCAAGTTTTTTGGTCTATCATAAGTATAACTGGTTAATTTTAGTTGCAATAGGAGTAATTACAGCAGTCGCTAGACATTATTTCAATTTAAGAGGAAGAAACATTCATAAGTTGTATTTCTTAATTTCCTCAATAATCGCACTTATCCTTCTTGCAGTTTTGGTTTTATTATTTAAATAATTAAATATAAAAATTATGACAGAAAAATTAATTGTTAGTTGGAATGAATACAATCAGACGGTTGAAAAACTAGCAATTCAAATTCATGAAAGTGGATATGAACCTACAATTTTAGTTGGTATTATGCGAGGAGCAGCACCAATGATAGATGTTTTAAGTAGAATTTTCAAATTGAAATGTGCCTATTTAGCTGTCGAGTCATATAGTGGTAAGGGCGTAGAGGATGAACAAGGTGATATTGTGTTTTCAAGAGAAATGAGCTCTATCGCACCTAATATGGGTGGCAGAATACTTTTATGTGATGATTTGTCAGACACAGGAATTACATTTAATAAAAGTATAGATTGGTTAAGAAAATATGAACCTATTAAAGATAAGATTGAGGATATAAAAACTGCTACTTTGTTTAAAAAAAAGAAATCAACATTTGAACCAGATTTTTGTGCAAACAAACTTTCAGGAGATCCTTGGATTGTACAGCCTTTTGAGATTTACGAAGAGCTTAGGATTGAAGAAATAAAAAAAAGACACCATAAATAAAAAAGGCCAGTTATGAAACCGGCCTTTTAAAATTTTAGATTTTTTAACTTATTTAGGTATATCGCCCTCAACACCTTTTACATAAGTCATCATTCCCGCAAGCATTCCATCATCAGCAGTTTTACCTTCGGCAACCATTAAATTTCCTTTTTGGTCGTAAATAGGTCCAGTAAAAGCATGAACTTTACCTGATGCCAAATCAGCTTGAAGTTTTTTAACTTTTGATCGAACATTGCTAGGAATGGAAGGGTCAAGATCAGATATAACAACCATACCGTCACCGATACCATGCCATGTATCTTTTTGATTCCATGTTCCATTTGCTACAGCTTTAACTCTTTCTACATAGTAAGGTCCCCAATTATTTTCAACTGAAGTCAATACTGCTTTAGGTGCAAACTTATCCATGTCACTTGCTTGACCAAATGCATAGACGCCTGCTTTTTCAGCAATCTGAACAATCGCAGTACTGTCAGTATGCTGGGCAATTATATCTGCACCTTGATCAATTAAAGCTTTAGCAGCTTCAGCCTCTTTACCAGGATCATACCAAGTAAATGCCCAAACAATCTTAGTTTTGATATTTGGATTTACTTTTTGAGCAGCTAAAGTAAATGAATTAATTCCTCTTATTACTTCTGGAATTGGAAAAGACGCTACATAACCGATAACATTAGATTTTGTCATTGAACCGGCTATTGTCCCCAAGATTGCTCTACCTTCGTAGAATCTAGCAGCATATGTTGCAACATTTGGATGCTCTCTTTTGTACCCTGTTGCATGTTCAAATTTAACGTTTGGAAACTCTTTTGCAACTTTGTTTGTTGGATTCATGTATCCAAAACTAGTTGTAAAAATAACATCATGACCAGAATTTGCTAATTGTCTAAGTACTCTTTCAGCATCAGCACTTTCTGGGACACCCTCTACGTAAGTTGTTTTAAATCCGGCAGCTTCTACAGCTTTTCTACCTACATCATGTTGGTACGTCCATCCATGGTCACCAGTTGGACCAATATAAACGAATGCTGCTTTAACATCTTTTGCTACTGCAGCTACAGTTAATGTAAACAAAAAAACTAAAGAAGAGACGAAAGAACGAATAAATAATTTATGCATAAATTTATTTCCTCTATTTAATTTTTTAATTAGATGAAGCTTAAATTAAATAAATTAAAAAAAAATAATTATTTTATAATTAATTGTCTTTATAAAACGATTTACCCAGTGAACTCGGAGTACTTAACCTAATTTTTCTACTATCACGAGAAATTACAACTAATACTATTATTGTTACAATATAGGGCAGGGCAGTTAAGAATTGAACAGGAATTCTCACACCTATCGCTTGCATATGAAATTGAATAATTGTTAATCCACCAAAAATCATTGCTCCTATTAAAATTTTAATTGGGTTCCATGTAGAAAAAACAACTAGTGCTAAAGCAATCCAACCCCTACCACCTGTCATATTTTCAATCCATTGTGGAGTATAGATCATTGATAAATAAGCACCTGCAAGCCCACACATAGCTCCACCATATAATATACAAGCGTAACGAACTAACTTTACATTTATACCTTGGTTAGATGCAGACTCGGGAGAGTCTCCTACAGCTCTCACAATTAATCCAATTTTTGTTTTTTTTAAAAAATAGCTAGTTATGAAGGGCAGGGCAAAAGCAAAATAAAAAACTATTGAATGTCCAAACAATATTGGACTTAAAAGTGGTATTGTATCCTTTAAACCTTCAAATATAATAGGAAACTCTTTTCCAGGAATACCAACAAAGTTTTTTCCAATCATTGCAGAAATTCCTATTCCAAAAATAGTAAGAGCTAAACCAGTTGCCACATGATTTGTAATTAATGTTTGGGTAAGAAATGCAAAAATTGTTGAAATTAAAACACCTGCTAACATTGCCCCAAAAACTGCGATAATTAAACTTCCAGTAACGGTCATTAGTGCAAAGCCTGAAATAGCACCGATGATCATCATTCCTTCAACACCAAGGTTTAGAACACCAGATCTTTCTGTAATAAGTTCACCACAAGACGCTAGGATCAAAGGAACAGCAGATGCCATTATTGATGCAATTATTAGTCCAACAAAATTTACATCAATAATCATTTTTTGAACCTATAAATTTAAATTTAAAAAAAAGTAAATAGTCAGAAGCAAGAAGAAAAAATAAAATCATTCCTTGAAAAACCTGACCGGTATATTTTGGAATTTGCATAAATATTTGTGCTGTTTCTGCACCTAGATAAGTAATTGCAACAACTAGAGATGCAAAAATTATTCCAACAGGATGTAAACGACCCAAAAACGCTACAATTATTGCAGTAAAACCATAATCTGGAGATACTTCTCTATGAAGCTGTCCAATAGGTCCAGTTATTTCCCCAACTCCTGCTAAACCTGCACAAGCACCACTTATTAAAAAAACGAGGATAATCATTTTTTTACCTTTGTACCCAGCATATTTTGCTGTCTTTAAACTAAAACCTGAAACCTTCATTTGGAACCCCAAATATGTTTTATAAAAAATAAACCAACTCATAACTACTGCAGCTAAAGCTAGAAATATACCTCCGTGAATTCTTAGTCCTTCAAATAATAACGGAAGTCTTGCAGAGTCACTGAACTGTCTTGTTTCAGGAAAATTAAATCCTTCTGGATTACTCCAAGGGCCAACAACAAGATAATCTAAAATTAATTTTGAAACATATACTAACATAAGACTTACTAAAATTTCATTTGTATTAAAGTAAGTTTTTAAAATTGCAGGTATAGACGCATATAGCATACCACCAATTGCGCCAGCTAAAATAACTATTGGTAGAATATAAAATCCTTCTTGTTCATAAAATAATAATGCGACACCCCCTGAAACTATGGCTCCAAAAGTTAATTGACCTTCTGCTCCAATATTCCAATTATTACTTTTAAAACAAAAAGATAAACCAATTGCTATTAAACAAAGTGGAGTGGCTTTTAATAGTAATTCACTGAATCCGTACTTATCTGCAATTGGAACTATGAAAAAAAACTTTAGGGCTTCAAAAGGTTTAAAACCTAGAATATAAAAAATTAAACCTCCTGCTACCAAGGTTAAAAAAATTGCTAAAACAGGTGTAAGGAAAAATATAGCTCTTGAAGGTTCATCTCTTTTAACAATTTTAATCAATTTCCTCCTCCCATTAATATCCCAAGTTTTTCAGAGGTAACCTCATCAGCATCCATAATTTTTGATAATTTCCCTTTATGAATTACTGAAATTTTATCGCTTAATTTTAATAATTCATCAGTATCTGTAGATATTAATATGATTGATTTATTTTGTTCATTAATTTTAATCAATGTTTCATGGATATAATTTATTGCTCCAACATCTAGCCCCCAAGTTGGATTAAAACAAATTAATAAATCTGGAGAGGTGATTAATTCTCTTCCTATAATTAATTTCTGCAGATTACCTCCAGATAAAAATTGGCTTTTTAACTCTATGTTGTCTGTGTTAACATTAAAGTCCGAAATTATTTTTTTTGAATGCTCTTTAATTTTATTTTCATTGATTAACCCATTATTAAAAAAGTTTGAGGATTTATAATTATTTAGAGCTACATTTTCAAAAATTGCCATTTGTGGTATAGCAGCTTGCTCAAGTCTATCTTCTGGAGAAAAGGCCATTAAATATTCTCTTCTCTCTTGAGGATTTAAATCTCCAATATAATTTTTATCAAATTCTATAGAATTCTTATCTGATATTATTTCACCACTTAATACTTGAAATAATTCACTTTGGCCGTTTCCTGATATACCAGCAATTCCCAAACATTCGCCTCGATTAACAGAAAAATTAATATCACTCAAATTTGTTTCAAATGGATCTTCGCTTATAAAATTAAGATTTGTGATATTTATTAATTTATCTGATGAATTTTTTTCTTTTTTCTTCTTGATAGTTTTTAAGTTTTGACCCACCATTTTGTTAGCGAGTGATTCAATATTTTCATTCTTTATCTCACTTACAGAAACTAGCTTTCCTCTCCTCATTACAGCAACTTCATCGCAAAGTTCCATAACTTCCTTAAGTTTATGAGTAATATAAATAATTAAAATCCCTTCTTCTGAAAATTTTTTCAAAGATAGAAATAATTCACTTGTTTCTTGCTCTGTTAATACAGATGTTGGTTCATCCATAATTAAAACTTTTGGACTCCTTATTAGACATCTAATTATCTCTACTTTCTGTTTTTGACCTGCCGAAAGATTTAAAACAGGTATATCAAGATCAATTGAAAAATTGTATTTTCTCATAATTGAATCAATTTTTTCTCTTAAACCTTCTTTTTGTTCGCCTGAGTCTATTATTAAGTTTTCAAATACAGACAAAGTTTCGAAAAGGTTAAAATGCTGGAAGACCATCCCAATATCATTTTTTTTTGCATCTAATGGTGAATTAAGCTTTAGATTATTTTCATTTAAATAAATTTTACCTTCGTCAGGTATGATGACGCCTGATAGAATTTTAACCAGGGTAGATTTACCAGCACCATTTTCTCCAAGAAGAGCATAAATTTTGCCACTATTAAATTCGAGTGACACATTATCGTTTGCAACACATCCAGGATATATTTTGGTTACATTTGAAATTTTAAGATTTGTATTCATTGATTAATTTAATGGTATAGAATTTCCATCTTTATTTTTCTGATATTGATTTGATAAAGTTTGATATTTTTTTTTAATTTCGTTTAATTGATTCAATTTTTTTTCTTTTTCTAATTGAGGTAAATTTCCAATAAGTAAATTTATATTTTGACTTTTCCAATAGTAATTTTCTTTATTATATTCTCCATCATTAATTTTAAATACTTCCTTTAATATATTTAAATCATGTGGAATATTAAAATCATCATTTGTGGCTGCATATGGAAATAGATAATAAAAATTATCAAATCCAGAAAAAGTGATTGCACTTAAGCACATGCTACAAGGTTCATGTGAACTTAAAAATATACAATCTTTTTCATTGGGTCTCGTTTTTGCTTCTAATTCATAAAACTTTTTAAGAGCATGCATCTCACCATGCCATAATGGATTTTCTATTTCATTATTTGTTTCGGCAATTACAAGTGACAAATCTTTCTTTTTAATTATGGCAGCCCCAAATATTTTACTACCTTTAGCAACACCACTCTCAGTGAGAGGTAAAACTTCCTTTAAAAATATATTTAGTATCTTTTCTAAGGCTTTTTCATTCATATGCTTGAACAATCAAATAAAGAACACAATTGTTACTATAATTAAACTTAAAAGTAATAATAAATAAATTATTTATACAACTTTAAAGTTAATAATTTTTTAAGAAAAAATGTTTGTTTAAACTTATGTTAAAATTTAAATCAGCCATAAGTCTTATAATAGTCGTAATTTTTTTATCAGGATGCCAAACAGTTAAAGAAAAAACTGATGCTATTGTAGAAAAAGAAAACGAAAAATTAAGTAAATTTCTTGGAAAATCATCCAGCAAACTTCAGATGGAGCTTGGAAAACCAGACGAAGATTTTAAAAATGCGAAAGGGAATTTTGAGCTAGTTTATAATAGTAAAAAATACCTTGTACCTTGTGAACGCAGATTTGAAATTAATTCAGAAAATATAGTTGTGGGCTTTGTATCTAACGGTTGTTTTTAAATTCCATTGATTGAATTGAATCTGCTCATTATAGGTTTTTTTTATCTTAATAAATATAACAATATTTGATTATAAATAGTTTTTTATATTAATTCATAATTAATAATGTAACGTCTTTTTAATAAGGAGGGTAAATGGCTTCAAGAAAAACAAAAGCGGGCTCTACAAACAGTCCAGATAGAAAACTTCCATTAAATAAATCCATACCTTTAGGAATTCAGCATGTACTAGCAATGTTTGCCGGTAATATAACTGTTCCTATAATTGTGGCTGGAGTTTTTGGTCAAACGCCTGAACAAAAAATATTTTTGATTCAAATGGCTTTGTTTGTAGCGGGAGTTGCAACAATCATCCAAACCGTTGGATATAAAGAAATTGGTGCACGACTCCCTATTGTTCAAGGAACAAGTTTTGCATTTATACCTATTATGCTGCCATTTAAAGCAGCAGGATTAGGTGCAGTATTTACAGCTGCATTCATTGGAGGAATTTTTCAAATTTTTATTGGAAAAGTTTTAAAACCAATAAGGCATCTATTCCCACCATTAGTCACTGGTATAGTTGTGCTAATGATTGGATTTAGTTTGCTTAAAGTTGGTTTTATGTATGCTGGTGGAGGTGGATGGTTAATGAACAATAAACCTGAAATCTTTGCAAATGCAAATCACTTAACAGTTGCTGCTTCAGTGTTTATAGTTGCTATCTTTTTTAATCTTAGAGGCAAAGGAATGGCTTCTGCAGCTTCAATTTTAATTGGAATAGTAGCCGGCTTCATAGTTGCGGCAGCACTAGGAATGGTTAACTATGGTAAAATTGCATCTGCAGCATGGTTTGCATTTCCAATGCCACTTCAATATGGAATAGATTTTGTACCTGGTGCAATAATTCTAATGTTGTTTATGTCAATTGTTACAACAATTGAAACAATTGGAGATATAAGTGCTACGACAATGGGTGGTGCTAAACGAGAAGCAACTGATAAGGAAATATCAGGTGGAATTATGGCAGATGGTGTTGGTACTGCATTTGGTGCAATATTTAATGCGATGCCAAATACATCTTATTCACAAAATGCTGGATTAGTTGCGTTTACAGGAGTTGTAAGTAGACATGTTGGAACTATAGCTGGAATAGTTTTAGTTCTTATGGGACTATTTCCAAAATTAGGTGGAATAATTGCTGCAATGCCAGAGTCAGTGATAGGTGGAGCAGCAATCATTATGTTTGGTATGATTGTAGCTGCTGGTATTAAATTGATTTCAAGGGCAGAAATGGATCAAAGAAATTTATTAATCTTAGCTCTTTCTTTGTCTTTTGGAATTGGGATGTCATTGTTACCAGACTTTGTGAAAAATATTCCAGATTTTGGAATAAGTTTAAAACTACTGTTAACAACGGGACTTATACCTGCTGGATTATTAGCATTTGCTTTGAATGCTATAATGGCAAAGAAATAATTAATTTTAACTTGTGGGGAGAAATCCCCACAAGCAAGGTTTAATACTTATTTAATTTCTATAAGCTTCTTTTTTTTATGTTCTGGAATTATTCTTTCACAAGATATTGTTAAAAGACCGTCTTTAAGTTCAGCACCATTTACTTTTACATCGTCAGCTATAGTGAATGATCTTGCAAATTGTCTTTGAGAAATACCTTTATGAATAATTTCTCCATTAACGTCACTGTCCTCAGATTTATCAACTTGTCTAGTTCTAACAGTTAATAAATTATCTTCGAACTCAACCTCAACATCTTTTTTACTAAAACCGGCTAATGCTACTTCGATAGCATAATTGTCCTTACCAGTCTTTCGGATGTTATATGGTGGGTAATTTGACTGCATTGTCAAATTTCCATTACCTAGCATATTTTCAAATTGGTCGAACATATCATCAAAACCAATTGAAAAAGGTCTAAGTGAGTTAAATATAGATAGATCCTTACTTGTCATAATATTCTCCTTTGTTAAGCAAGTTTATTTTTGCAAGCCCCATTAGGCGACTTACCAATAGTATGTGGGTATTAATCAATTATTTTCAAGATCCAAATGCTTGAAATTTAAGTTTTTTTTCTTTAATTTTTATTGTGAAAAAAATTATTTTAATTTTTATAATTGTTTTTATTCCAACATTATCCTTTGCCAATCAAGATATAATAAATTTAATAAATACAAAGCTTAGTGAATTAGGTGAATTTCAAAAACCAAAAAATTATCCAAAAGGTTTTGAAGAAATGCATATGACTGGTTGCATAAGTTGGAAGTGTATATCAGATAAAAGTGCAACAGAAATGGGAAAAATTTTTAAAAGATCAGATTCTTATAATCAAAGAAATCCTGGCAATCAAATTTATGGAATGGCTTATTTTGAGATATTTTATCAAAATAAATTAAAAAAAAATCAATCTAGTTTAAAAAAATTTAAAGCAGAATGGCCTGAAAAAATTGTTAGAGGAAAAAAAATCGCATCACTCATTAAAACTAATGAAAGTAGAAAAACGATGCGAGCAGCACTTGGAATTGACATTAAAGCTTCTCCAGAGGAGGCAATAAATATCTATTGGACTTTGGCAGATTTTTTGCAAAAAGGAAATGTAGAAAAAGTAAAAGTTGATAAATCATTAAAAAAACGTCAACGAATAATTTCAGATTTTAAAAATTCTTTAGGTCAATTAAAAAGAAAAATAGAAAAACAAGAACTTGCTAGAATTGTAGAGTATTTACAGGGATGAACATGAAAAAATTTATTTTAATTTTATTTTTTAATCTTTTTTTCTTCAGCAGTTGTTTTGCTGATATAGACAAAACTATAAATGAAGGCATTGAAAAAGAATTTGAAAATTACAAAGAGGGCCTTGAAAAATTCAAAAATAGAATTGATAAATTGAAACAGCAAGATTTAAATGAAGCAAAAATAATTGATCAAAGTTTATCTGAGCTAACTCAGTTATTATCATTCACAGAAAAAAATCTAGATTTAAGTAAGCAAGAACAATTATTAGATTCTCTAAAAGTTATAGATAAATATCTCGGTGATATTTCTAAAGTTATTCCAAATGAATTTTCTAAAACGGCATCAGAAGAGGACAATGAAAATATTGATGAAAATACATTAAAAGTAATGACTAATATTGGAACATCGATGAAGTCAAAGAGAGCAAAAAAAACTTCAGACATTTTGATTTCTATGAATAATCTGGAAGAGAATGGTTTGAATATTTATTCAGTAAACCAAAAATTAACTGATTTAGATGTTTCTACGATTGGTTTAAATGAGATTAATGCAGCTTTAAATTCAGAAAATGCAATTTTAAATGAAGGTGATAGAAAAGAAACAATCGATAATTTAAAAACTGGAGGACTTAAAGATGAGGATTTGGTCAAAATAATAGACCCACCTGTTGTTAGACCAGAGCCACCAGTGGAATTACCTCCAATTGATGATCCTGGCCCAGTGCTCCCAACACCAGATCCAATTGATCCAATTGTACCACAGCCGCCAGCGGAATTACCTCCATATCAAGATCTAGATCCAAATACAGATCGTCTAAGAGACTTTGCAACTCTTAGGACTTTACAAAATTACGATTATAGCTGGGAAAAAAATGATTATAGAATTTCAGTTGGAAGACCAGTTGATGAAGCTTTAGAGGTACAACAATCAGTTTATGATGAAGCTATAAATTTTGGATTTTCTGAAGATAGAGCCAATAAGTTAGCAAATAATGCATATTCTGCTTACTATGATATGTGGTTTCATGGATCTGAAATTGCTGAACAAACAAGAGCTGCTGGTGGATCTTGGGAAGAAGCTGATGAGGCTTTGGAAAAATGGCTACTGGATCCAAATAACAGATACAACGAGTGGGCTTTAAATTTTTATAAAGTTGATGAGGGTGATGAGGATGAGTATTTACCAAATCCTGACGCATTAAAAGATTGGTTTGCAAAAATAGGTGATGGTCCAATAGACTCTTACGAGTTGTCTAAAGACAGATTAGATAAAGAAGCAATGGCACGAACTGTTAGTTATTTAACTCAAGATTTTATGACAGGCCAAGGTGATGGAGAAGGTGACCCTTATACTGAGGCGGATGAAGTAAATGATTTTGTTAGGAACCTAGCTTTGGATAAAGGATTTACAAATGAACAAGCAGATATACTTGGCAAAAATGCTGCATCAACTTATTTAGATATTTGGTTAGATGGAACATATGTTATGGAAAAAGCACTAGCGGCAGGTCTTTCATACGCTGAAGCAGATCAGGCTGTTGAAAGATGGGCTGTTTCAGATGAGCATGGCTATAACGAATGGTTTGAAAGATGGGGAGAGGATGCTGATCCAGAAAAAGATTGGATGCCAGATCCAAATACATACGGAGCTTATTTGGATAGTTTAATAGGAACCACTATAGAACTTAGAAATCCCTCTGAAATTAGAAAAGATATTGAAGTAAGTATGAAAGTTTATGAAAATTTGAATTACAATACAGATACCCTTGAATGGGAAGGCGATGTGTTTAGTGAAGCAGATCAAGTTTCCCAGGCTTTTTATGATAGAGCAATTGAAATAGGATTAACTGAAGAGCAAGCAAGAGTAATACAAATAAATAATAGAAACGCTTATATAGATACATGGATGGAAGGAACTTTTGTTTATCAAGAAAAAATTTATGAAGGCTATTCTTCTGAAGAAGCAGATCAAGAAGTAGAAAGCTGGTTTAATCAAAGCAGATACAATGATTATTGGACAAGTAATGAAAATAATTGGAACATAGAAATAGTTGAAGATGACGAGGGTAATATAACAGTCGTTGTAAGACCACTTACCTTGGAAGAAAAAATCCAAATGGGGGAAAAACAAAAAAAATTACAAGTTTTAGGAGATGTAAATACTGATAAACTTGATAAACTTGATAAACTTAAAGAAAATGTAACTGAACAAGTTATTTTAAAAGATGAGGTTGGTATTTCAGCTGAAGCCTTAGCTGATGCAGGAATTTCCAAAGAAGATTTTGATGAATTCAAAGAGGCTACGGGTGCTTTGGGTAATACGATAGCAATAATTGGAGGTGATCTTAAACAATTAAATATTTTTGGTGAAGTTATGGCTGACCCTGAAATTTTATCTGCTGCTCAGGAAGCAGCTAGAGATGCAGCAGCTGAAGCTGGACAAGCACTGGCTGCAGCAAACGATGCTGATGCAGGTGGATCTGATCCAAATGCTCCAAGAATAGAAAATGATCCAACTGCTGCAACTTGTTTGGGATGCAAATATATTGATCCAAAAGGGGATTAAAGTTTTTCTGTAATTTTAAGTGCAAATGCATAGTCAATAGCAATTTCTTCTATTGCGCCATCTCTTCCAGATTTTCCACCATGACCAGCATTCATTTCAGTTTTTAAAAGAAGTAAATTATTATCTGTTTTGTAATCTCTTAGTTTTGCTGTGAACTTTGCAGGTTCATCAAATAAAACTCTATTATCACTTAAACTTGTTGTAATAAAAATATGTGGATAATCCATTTTTTTAATATTGTTGTAGGGTGCATATGAAAAAATATAATCAAAGTGTTCTTTATTCTCTTTTGCATTTCCAAATTCGTCAAATTCTCCCACAGTTAAAGGTAAAGAATGATCAAGATTTGTTGTTAAAGAATCTACAAAAGGAACAGCCATGATAATTCCTAAAAATAATTCAGGAGACTGATTGACTGCAGCTCCCATTAACAATCCTCCAGCCGATCCACCCATTCCAATAATACTTCCTTTTGAGGTATAATTTTTTTCGATTAGATATTTTGCTGCATAAATATAATCTTCAAAAGTATTTTTTTTATTTGTTAATTTTCCCTCCTTCCACCATTTCATACCTTTTTCCATTCCACCTCTGATATGAGCTGTGGCCCAAATTATATCTCTATTTATAAGACTTAATCTTGTGGAAGAAAAACTTGGGGACATGGAATTTCCATAAGACCCATATCCATATAATAAAACATTTGCAGACCCATCAATTTTTGTTTTTTTGTGTCTTGTGATTGTTAATGGAACCATTCTTCCATCATGAGATTTAAACTCAACTCTCTCAACAATATAGTCATCTTTATTATGACCAGAAGGAATTTCTTGCTCTTTGACAAGTTCTTTAGACTTTGTTGCTAAATTGTACTTGTATACTCTAGAAGGAGTTTTGGGTGATGAATATCCTAAATAGACTTCATCCGTATTTCTGTCTTTTTGAATTAATGTAACTCCTGGCACATAAACTGTTTCATCAGAAAAAGTTAATTCTTCTTCTAAATTCGTAGAAATATTTTTAACAAACAGTTTATCTAAAGCTTCTGAAGTTTCGCCACGAATTATCCAATTTTTAAGAAATGTTAATCCACCAATTAAAACCTCATCTTTAGCTAATATAAATGGTTTCCAATCCTGTACTTCTAAATTTTCACAAATATCTATTTTAAAGTCTTCAGCATTTTTGTTTGTATGATTATAAAATTTACCATCCCATGAGCTGACAGAATAAAGAACACCTCTTTCTCTTTTAATAATAAGTTTAGGAGATGGATTTTCTTCATTTGACTCAAAATAATATTGTTCTGAGGTATTATGATCAGAACTATTTATAAAATAATACTTTTCATCTGAGCTTATTCCTATCCCAACTGTAAAAGCCTCACTTTTTTCCTCAAAGATTAATTCATCTTCATCATTAAAATTTCCTATTTTGTGTCTATAAATTTTTCTTGCTCTATGATTTTCATCAAGTTTTGAATAAAATATATATTTATCATCTAAACTAAAAGTAATACCACCTGATGTTTCTGTAATTTCTTTTGAAATAATTTTGTTTGATTTTATATCTCTTATATAAATTGTATAATATTCAGAACCTTTAATATCTAAAGAATATCCTAGATATTTATCGTTATTACTTACCTCTAAATCTCCAACACCAAAATACTCTGTTTGTAGTTTTTCTTTTTCTTTATCACCATTCCATATTTCCTCTATTTCTTTTGAACCTATTTTTTTTCTCAGTTTTATAGAATAATTTCCTTTAGCCGTTGTTTTTGTCCAGTATTCATAAGTATGATCTTGGAAAGGTAAAGACTCATCATCCAATTTTATTCTACCTTTAATTTCATTAAATAATTTTTTTTGAATATTTTTTGTATTCTTCAAGTGAAAGTCTGTATAAGTATTCTCTTCCTCTAGGTACTTCTTAACTTCAGGATCAAGTTTAGATTTATCTTTTAGAACTTCCAAAATATCTTTTTGATGAATCCAGCTATAATTATCTTCCCATTCAATATTGTGACAAGATTTTATCTCTAGTTTTTTTTTAAGTTGTGGTACTTTCATTTTAACAGGAAATATATGAATATTATAATTTATACACTCATAATTTTAATTATCTTATATTTTTTATTAAGGTGGTGGTCCAGCATTTCTCCAAAGAAAATGTCAAAAAGTGTTAGACTAATTACAATATTTTTATTGGCAGTTCTTGCAGTTTTGTTCGCTGTAGGTGGAAAATTTTTATTAACATTACCACTGACTTTAGCAAGCTTAGCATTAGTAAAATTGAAAGGCTTGTCTTTGATTCAATTGATTTCATTATATCGGCTTATTCAGACACTTAGAAATAGTGGAAGATTTTCATTTAATCCTTCACAAAATAACAATTCAGGCAATTTATCTGTCTCTGAAGCATATAAAATTTTAAATTTAGATATTAACAAAAAACCAAACAAAGAAATAGTTAATCAAGCTTATCAGAAAATTCAAAAAAAAATACATCCAGATGTGTCTCCAGAAACGACAAGATTATCAGCTATTGTTAATGAGGCAAAAGAAATAGTTTTAAAAGATATTTCTTAATTAATTAATGAAACAAACTTATTGAAAATTTTTTCTGGATTAATTTTATCTTTTCCAAGAGTGTCATGAGTAACCGTAGTTTCGCCATCTGGTATTATTGGATGCATATTTGAACTATAAGATCCATAAATTAAGGGTGTATCTGCCATTAAAGTAATTGTTTTTACACCTAGTGCTGAGGATAGATGTGCAAATCCAGTATCATTGCATATAGAAATATTACAATTTTTTATTATTGGTAAAGTTTCTGCAATAGTTAAATTATCTAAAGGATAACATTTTTCTTTAAAACTTGAATTGTATATTTCACTCAGAATTTTTTGTTCTTCTTCATTTTTACCAGTAGCTAAAAAGAATTTACATTTATTTTGTTTCTCAATTTTTTCCATAACTTTAAGAAATGTACTAGAGGGAATTCTTTTTGTAGGACCAGAGCCACCTATGCCTAGTAAAATATTTATATCATCTTTACTAATTTTATATTTAATCATTGACTGATAAATTGTATTATTTTCTAGTTGAATTTCAGGATTGTCATTAGCTTCGATATCTAATTTATCTTTAATTAATTTTTTAGCTGGTTTAGTAATATGTTGTTTTTGTTTCTCAAATAATGGGTATTGATTTATTTCTTTAATGCCTGCCAACCTTGCGATTAAATTAAATCTTAGAGAGGAATTAAATATAAATACTTTTTCAAAATTATATTTTTTGATATCATTTATTATCTTGAAGAAACCTAATATTCCATCATGTCTTTCATTTTTTTTGTTATCTCTTTTCAGGTAAATAATATTATCAATATAATCTGTATAATTTAAAAATTCATTTGCCTTCGAGTTCTCTTTTACCAATAAACTTACAGGTGAATTGAATTTTTTTGATATAGCCTTAATAAAAGGAAGAAAAATTACGGTATCACCGATGCCCATTCTATTTTGAATAGCTAATATTTTCATAATTAATTTATAAACTTTACTAATTTATATTTTTATATAAATTTTTATTATGAGTAAAATTAAAGGCATTTATGCGGCCTCAATGTCTATCTTAAATGATGATTTAACGCTTGATATTAAACAAACCATTCTACACGCAGAAATGGTAATAGACAATGGCTGTCACGGAGCAGCTATATTTGGAAGTACAGGGCAAGCTCAACTTATACCTGTCTCTGAAAAAATTAATTTGTTAAATCATCTGACTTTAAGCAAGCATAAAGAAAAGTATATTATTGGTACTGGTTTAAATTCTTTAGGTGAAACAATTAATTTAATGAGAGTTTCTAAATCTTTAGGTTTTAATAGATTCTTAATTATGCCACCTGCATATTATAAATATGGAGATAAAGAGGTAATTGAATTTTATAGTAAAATAGTAGAGGTAATCTCTGATTGTGAAATAGTACTGTATAATTTTGAAAAACTATGTGGCTATAAGTTCAGTATTGAATGTATTGAGGATTTGGTAAAAAAATATCCAAAAAATATTATTGGAGTAAAAGATAGTTCTTATAATCTTTTTGAAAAGTTAAAAATTGATAATTTTTCAGTCTTACCTGGATCAGAGTCTAAATTATTTAAAGGACTTCAATTAGGTTGTTCAGGAATTATTACAGCTACGTGTAATGCTACCTCTTCACTGGCTAGAAAAGTATATGATGATTTTAATAATGGAAAAGACCAGACAGTAAATCAAAATCTTTGCGATGTAAGAGCTGAATTCGAAAAATATAATCTGATTTCAAGTTTACATACTTATTTTACTAAAAAAGAAATATATTATAAAAATCTTTTACCACCACTTAGCATTTTAAATTCTAAAGATGAGTCTGATTTAATAAATAATTTAGATAAATTAAACTTTTCATTAAAAAATACTAAGGCAGCCTGATGCAACTTGCTAGATTTTTAAATAATGTTTTTAAAAAAGATGGATTTATATTAGTCGATGCAAATTCAAAAAGTTACATTATTGGTAATCCAAAAAGTGAAAACCCAATAAAACTTAAAATTTTAAATAAAAATCTTCATTTTAAGTTACTAATTCATCCTGATTTATATTTTGGTGAAGCTTATACAAATGGTGAAATAACTATTGAAAATGGAACACTTAGTGATTTCTTGGATCTTTCTTTAATGAATTTTGGAAGAGGTGATTTAAATTTTTTTAGTTATTTAATTAATAGATTAAGAGGGTCTTATAGATATTTAACTAATTTTAATTTTATAAAAAAATCAAAGATGAATGTTTCACATCACTATGATATTTCAGATGATCTTTATGACTTATTTTTAGATCCTAAAAGACAATACTCATGCGCATATTTTAAAAATGCAACAGATACATTGGAAACTGCTCAAAATAATAAAATTCAACATATAATAAAAAAACTTAACATAAAGCCTAATCAAAAAGTTTTAGATATTGGATGTGGATGGGGTTCTCTAGCAATAGATATTGCAAAAAGTGTTAATTGTGAAGTAACAGGTATTACACTTTCAGAAAATCAATTTAATTACTGCAAGAAAAGAGCAAAAGAACTTAATTTAGAAAATCAATTAGACTTTAAGTTAATGGATTATAGAGAGCTCAATGAAAAATTTGATCGAATAGTCAGTGTTGGGATGTTTGAACATGTAGGAAGAAAATTTTATAAAACATTTTTTTCACAAGTTGAAAAACTTTTAAAAGATGATGGAGTATCATTAATTCATACTATAGGATCAGTAAATCCACCAAGAGATCCACATCCATGGATCACTAAGTATATCTTTCCAGGAGGATATACTCCAAGTTTAAGTGAGGTAACAACACCAATTGAAAAAGCAGGCTTAATCGTTGCAGATATTGAGGTTTTAAGACTTCATTACTCACATACACTAAGACACTGGAAAGAAAATTGCATTCGAAATAAAGACAAAATAATTGAAATGTTTGATGAAAGATTTTTTAGAATGTGGGAATTTTATCTTGCTGGTTGTGAGATGGCATTTAAATGGGGTGATCAAGTTGTATACCAATTTCAATTAACAAAGAATTATTCTTCTACACCTGTTACAAGAGACTATATTTATCAATAAATAATTGGTAGAAATCAATTTCCTTAAAATGAAAAAAAAGAAAAAAAAATTAAAAAAAAGTACTTCTAAAAATCAAAGAAAAACTAAAAAAAAAGTTAAAAAAACATCTAAAAAGTCAAATAAATTTAAGATTAAAAACAAATCTGTAAAAAAAAATAATAATCGTAGAAAACAAAAAAATAAAAAACAAAAAAAATCAAAAAAACTAAAACAATCAAGAAAGATTTCAAAAAAGTTTAAATCTACTATACTAAAGAAACCAGATTTTCTTTTAAAGGTAGTTAACTTTCAAAATTCTCTAAAGCCCGAATTTAAGTTTAGATTAAATTTTGGTTTCGAAAAATATATCCAGGCATTTTTTGATAAAATAGCAGACACAATTACACAGTATAAAATTTTAAAAAAAGATGAAGCTAGGAGGTTAAAATTAGAAAAACAAGAAAAAGAACGATTAGAAAAGATTGAAACTGCAAAAGAAAAGCAAAAAGAAGCTGAATTAAAAGTTAAATTAAAAGAACAAGCTTTAAAAGATGAGATTAGAATAGAAAAACAAAGAACAAAAGAAATAAAATTATTCTTAAGAAAAGAACAAGCCCTTTTAAGAATTGAACAAGCAGAAAAACAAAAGCAATTTTTACAACAATTAAAATTAGATAAGCAAATTGAAAAGTTTAGAGTTAGAGAGGTTAAAGAATTAGAGAAATTGGAAAAAATTTCCTTAAGAGAAAAAAGAGAGGATTATGCTGGCTTACAACAAAGAATAGAAAAATTAAAAGAAAAATATCGAATTATAAGAGATCAAAAAATTAGAGAAAGAGTAGAGGCTTTAGGAGTTAAAATTCAAGGAGATGAAGATAGAGAAACACTTTTACAAAAAGAAAAAGAATATACTTTAGCTAGACAGAAAATTGAGTTTGCTCTTGAAAGCTTTTATAGAAGTGCTAGCAGTTTAGTATTTCAATTAAACAAAAGACACATAACAAGACATATGTCTATCTTTAGATGTATAGACAGAAGATTTGAAACAGGAGAAATATTTGTTAAATGGGATGAAGCTTCAGATGATGAATGGCTTTTATTAATTTATATAAAAAATAATTCACCAGATGAAGGAATAGTTATTGAAGATAAAACCAATCCAGAAAAAAATATTTCTCATGAGTTTAAAAATAATGAAATATTTAAGGCTTCAGATACTATGGTTGACGCACTTACTCAACTAATTGGAAGAAAAAGAGCCAAAAATATCAATTAAATTATCTTAAATAATTAAGTATCATTTAAGATGTTATTTTCATCTGTATTAATGATCATTTTGTATTTAATATTTAGATATGTCCTAGCATGGATAAGATATTTTAATAGTCTTGACTCTAGGTTAGGTCAGTCTACATGGCGATGGAGTTATGATTATCCAGTTATAGGTGAAAGAGATATCTCAGATCTTGATGATAAAACTTTTGTTAGATTGAGGAGAAAAAGAAATAGAGTTATAACTCTGATGTACTCAATCTTATTAATAATGTTTTTGCTATCTATGTCTTTACTTAGCGAATTTTTAATATTTTTCTTAACTTAGTTTTTGAGTTGCTTTTTATTTTTTAAATATAAAAAAAAGGCAATCATTTCATACCCATATTTAAAGATTGTGAAAATTATTGGTAATTTAAAAAATTTATATAAAAATTTATATTTTGGAATTTTTTTCCAAACATAAAGAAATGCTTCTGCGCCCTGAATAATTTTACCATTTTCTTTAACATGTAGTCTTCTTAACAATTCTTTATCATTTCTAGATGTCTCTTTTTCAGCGTCTGAATTATTAGTTATATCTATCCAGTCAATATCTTTGATATTTTCTTTTTTATATAAGTTAATTTCTGATCTACAGATTTTACAAGAATTATTAAAATATACCCTCATTTAACAATAATTAACTTTTAGTAAGAAATTGTACATGCGTAAAATGATCAGTTGAAAATTATCAACAAACCACTATTTAGGATGTATGAGTAATTTCTTTAATAAATCTGATTTAACAAGACAAGATACAGATAAAATAGTATCTGAAACCCTAAAAAATTGTGATGATGGTGAGTTGTATTTAGAGGAATCTAAATCGGAGTCAATTCTACTTGATGATAACAAAATTAAGAGTTCAAATTATAGTTCTGATTTAGGATTTGGATTTAGAGCTATTTCGGACGAGGTTGTTGCTTATTCATATTCAAATGAAATATCAAAAGACTCATTAAAAAGTTCATCAGAAAATCTTAAGTCAACTCTGAAATCAATTAAAGGTACTTATAATCATGAAATACCAAAAACAAACAAGAAATTGTACGAGGATATTAATCCAATTGAACAAAAAACTTTGAAGTCAAAATTAGAGATTTTAAATAAAGTAAATGATTTTTTAAGAAAAAAAGATGGGTCAGTAAAACAAGTTACAGCTAGTTTTGCTGGTGAGCAAAAATCGATAGAAATTATAAGATCAGGTGGAGAAGTGATCACTGATGTGCGTCCATTAATTAGATTTAATGTATCTGTAATGTTGGAAAAAAATGGCAGAAAAGAAACAGGTGTTTATGGTATTGGTGGTAGACAATCTTATGATGATTATTTAAAAAATGATAATTGGAAAAATGTTTGTGAGGAAGCTCTAAGAATAGCGTCAGTTAATTTAGAAAGTAAACCCGCACCTGCTGGGGAAATGAAGGTGGTCTTAGGACCTGGTTGGCCAGCAATTCTAATTCATGAAGCGATCGGCCATGGTCTTGAAGGAGATTTTAATAGAAAAAAAACTTCAGCATTTCATAATCTTATGGGTCAAAAAGTTGCTAGTGAAGGAGTAACAATTGTAGATGATGGAACAATAGATAATAGAAGAGGAAGTTTAACTATTGACGATGAAGGAACCCCAACTGAAAGAACAGTTTTAATTGAAAAAGGTATTCTTAAAGGTTTTATGCAAGACAGACATAATGCTCGATTAATGAATACAAAATCAACTGGTTCTGGGAGAAGAGAAAATTATAGACATATTGTTTTACCAAGAATGAGAAACACAATGATGTTAAGTGGCAATCAAACTCAAGATGAAATGATAAAATCTGTTGATAAAGGTATCTTTGCAGTAAGTTTTGGAGGAGGGCAGGTAGATATTACTTCTGGAAAATTTGTATTTAATTGCACAGAAGCCTACGAAATAAATAATGGTAAAATTGGTTCTCCAATTAAGGGAGCAACTCTAATTGGTGATGGACCATCAATACTTAAAGAAGTTTCAATGGTTGGAAACGATATGATGATGGATCCTGGTATAGGAACTTGTGGAAAAGCAGGGCAGGGAGTTCCCGTAGGAGTAGCTCAACCTTCAATTTTAATCGATAAAATGACTGTTGGTGGAACAAAACTTTAAAGTACTATGATTAAGGATCAAGAATTTCTAAAATCGAAAGCTTCATACTGTTTAGATTTAGCAAAAAAAATGGGAGCAACTGATGCAAGTGTTACAGTAGGTCACTCAATTTCAGAAACAGTTAATTTTAGAAACAAATCCTTAGATGCCTCAGATAGATCAGATGGATTGGCATTAAGTATAGAGACTTATTTAGGTAAAAGAAGATCTTCAATTTCATCTTCAAATTTACTAGATGAAAACATAAAAACTTTAATAGAAAAGTGCTTTGAAACTACAAAAATTACACCAGAGGACGAATTTAATTCTTTGCCTGATAAAAATTTATTAGCAAAACAAATTAGCAACCTTAATTTGTATGATGAGACAAGATTTGAAAATGAAAAAAAAATAAAATATTTAAAAGATTTAGAGGAATCTGCATCATCAGATAATCAAATCATAAATACAGAATCTAGTTTTACTGAAAATAAATCTAATTTTATCCTAGCTAATAGTGAGGGTTTTTGTGACGGCTATAAAACTTCATCGTTTACCGCTTCTTGCGTAACAGTTGCAAAAGATGAAAATAGCATGGAAAGAGATTACGAATTCTCTAGTAAACGTCATTTATCTGATATTAAGCAAGCAACAGATCTTGGCAATAAGGCAGCTAATGAAACTATAAGAAAATTGAGTCCTAACAAAATTGGAAGCGAGAAGATAAGCATAATTTTTGATAAAAGAATTTCAAAAGGAATGTTAAGTGCTTTTGCAAGTGCAATATCTGCATCTGCAATTTCAAGAGGCACTTCATTTTTAAAAGATAAAATTGATCAACAGGTTTTTGCAAATTCAATAAATGTAATTGACAAACCAGACATAATTAAAGGAATGGGTTCTCAAAATTTTGATTCAGAGGGTGTAAACTCAAACACATTACAACTTATAGAAAATGGAATACTTAAAAACTATCTTGTGGACACATACAATGGAAAAAAATTGAATTTAAAATCAAATGGAAGAAGTGGTGGAACCACCAATCTTTACTTTGAAAACGGAAATATAAGTTACAAAGATCTTCTAAAAAAAAATTCAAGATGCCTTTATATTACTGAAACTATTGGTCACGGATCTAACCTAGTAACAGGAGATTATTCAGTAGGTGCCACTGGTTTTTTAGTTGAAAACGGAGAATTTAAATATCCAGTAAATGAAATAACAATTGCTGGTAACTTTAAGGATATGTTTAAAAATATAATTTTAGCTAATGATTTAGAATTTGAATATTCGATCAATTCACCTACTATGATGATAGAAGGAATGACAGTTGCGGGAAAATGAGCAGTTATTGTGTCATTGGCTCTGGAATTTCTGGAGCAACAATAGCTAATTTATTAAGTAAAAAAAATTCTGTACACATTTATGACAAAGCTCGAGGTCCAGGTGGAAGATCTTCTTTTAAAAGATTAAATAAGTCAAAAGGATTTGACCATGGTGTACAATATATTTCTCCAAAATCAATTCAATTTAAAAAATTTATTACAGATTTAAGTAAAAAAAAAATTATAAAAAAATGGACTGGCAAACATATTTTTTTAAACAGATTAAAAAAAGAAAATAAAAATCATGTTAAAATAATTGGCTGCCAAGGCAACAACGATATTAGCAAACATTTAATAAAGAATATAAATTGTAATTTTCAAAGTGAGTTAGAGAAGATTAAATATATTAAAAATAAATGGAAATTAGATTTTAAAAACAACCAAACAAAATATTATGATAAATTAATATTAACTTGTCCATTTCCACAATTAAAAAAATTATCAAAAAAATTTATAAAAAATCCGTTCATCAAACAAAAAATTAAAATGGATGCAAATATTACAGTCATGATTGAAATTAAAAAAACTAATAAAAATGTATCAAGTTATTTATTTAACGATAAAATTTTAGGATGGGCTGCTAAAGAAAATAGTAAAAAAAGATTTAAAAGTAATAATGATTTATGGACTTTACAAAGTACAAACCTATGGGCAAACAAAAAAATAAATAAAAATAGAGAAAATAAAGAAAAAAACTCAAAGATATTAATTGATAAATTTTTTAAACTTACAGGAATTAAAAAAACAAAAATATTAACCTCATTAAATCATGGTTGGAAATATTCTTCAAACTCAAGACCATTAAAGGTTAAAAGTTATTGGAATAATAAATTAAATTTTGGAGTTTGTGCAGATTGGTTTGTAGGTCCAAGAGTAGAAGCTGGATGGATAAGTGCAAACGATCTCTTTAAAAAAATAAATAAATAATTTATTCAAGATTTTTTAAACGATATTCCCAATTTCCCATTCTCGCGTATGTAATTTTAACAATAACTGAAGTTTTTTTATCAAGCCAAATGTCAAAATTTAATTTTTTATCTTCAGGAAGAGACATATCTTTAGATGTAAGTTTGAAATGATCTGTTTCGTATTTTTTGCCATCAATTGAAATATTTTCCTTGCCAATAAAAGTAACTATTTGTTCTTTTATACTTCCAGAAATAGGACTTATTTGGCTTTCTGCCTGTAAAATTCTATGACTCCACCAGTTTCCAATCACATTATTCACAGAAGCTTCACCTGAATATGAAGATCCTTTAATGTCAAACTTTTTATTATTTTTATTAAATTTTAAGTTTACAAATTTTTCTTTTTTATTTTGAAGTGTCTTTGATTGAAAAGATAATAAATTATCTTTTAAATAAATTTCTTCTCCATATCCCTCTACTTTAAATATTGTTGCAGATAGTAATTTTACTTCAAATTTATATTGATTTTTTACTATCGTTTTTTCACCATCTCTTTTAAAAAAATAATTATTGTACCCAATTACTTCATCATTTCTCAAGATCTCCATTTCTATTTTGTCAAATTTGTTATAATGACCTATATGAGCTAAAGAAATTGATGAGAAAAATAAAACAATTAGAATAACCGCAAACTTTTTCATTTAATGGTTACAATATTAGAATTTTTCATTAATAGATATAGTTTATTATAATTATGTTTTTAAAAATAAAAAAAATTCCAAAAGTCAAATGGAGCTCAGAAAAACCTTTTAATTTTAAGCCAAAGTTTTCTACATTTTTTTTCTTATGTTTTGGTTTATCTCTATTTGGATTAGGTGAAGGATTGTTAATTGTTTCATTCACAGGAGCCTCTCCTTGGAGTGTTTTAGCTCAAGGTATTTCTTTAAATGTTAATTTAAGTATTGGAACTATCACGTTATTAATAAGTATTGCTGTTTTAATTTTATGGATTCCTCTTGGTCAAAAACCAGGAATGGGTACAATATTTAATGCTTTGATAATTGCAATGATGATTGATCTTTGTATCAAATATGTTCCAACACCATCAAATTATATACATCAATTAATTTTAGCTATGATTTCTGTAATCATAGTTGGAATAGGTGGGGGTATTTATTTAGTATCAAATTTAGGAGCCGGTCCTAGAGATGGGCTTATGATAGGGCTACAAAAATTAACTAATTTTCCTATAGCTGTTGTAAGAGGAACATTAGAAATTTCAGTTGTTAGTATTGGATGGTATTTAGGAGGGACAGTGGGGATTGGAACTTTATTGTTCGCATTTGGCATAGGTCCTTGTGTTGCCTTAGGACTTTATTTAGTTGATAAAACTTTTGATTAAGCTGCAGCTATAGCTTTTTCGCTTTTCTTTCTTTCGTGTGGATCTAGAATTGCTTTTCTCAATCTGCATGAGTCTGGAGTTATCTCTAAAGCTTCATCAGTATTAAGCATGCTTAATTGTTCTGCAATTGACATTTTTCTTACAGGTGTAAGTACAACATTCTCATCAGTGCCTTGAGTTCTCATATTGGTCAATTTTTTACCCTTCATTACATTAATGATCATGTCTCCTGGTTTAGGCGAAAGACCAACAATCATTCCAGGATAAACAGAGTCATTATGTGTAACAAACATTTCTCCTCTAGCCTGTAAGTTGAAGATTGCGAAAGCAACAGCTTTTCCTTGTTCCATTGAGATTAACGCTCCATTTCTTCTACCTTCCATTTCTCCTTCAAAAGGACCATAGTTATGGAATATTCTGTTGATCACTCCATTTCCTTTTGTAAGCGTAAGAAATCTACTTGTATATCCCATTAGGCCTCTAGTAGGTGCGTGAAAAATTAATCTTTTTTTGTTAATTCCTGTATCTTTTAATTCTATTAGTTTCCCTTTTCTTCTGTTCATTGAATCAATTACTTTTGATGAATGTTCTTCATCAATGTCCATAGTAATTTCTTCAATCGGCTCAAGTTTATTTCCACTTTCATCATTTTTGTATAAAACTTTTGGAGGGCTAACTGTCATTTCAAAACCTTCTCTTCTCATTTGAGTTAAAAGGATTTCTAACATTAGCTCACCTCTACCACTAACAACAAAAGAGTCTTTTCCCTCGTTTTCTGAAAATGTAATACCAACATTGTTTTGTGCCTCTTGAACTAATCTATCTCGAATTTGGGTGCTGGTTAATTTTTTACCTTCAGTTCCAGCTAAAGGTGAAGTATTTACAGTAATTGTAATTGACATTGTCGGAGGATCTATCGGTGTAGCAGGGATTGGTTCATTTACCTCTAGGTCACATATTGTATCAGCAACGTTTGCTTTTTCTAACCCAGCAACAACAACAATATCTCCAGCCTCGCCAACATCTATTGGAACTTTTTTTGTTCCTTCATATCTAAAAATTTTTGTTAACTTTCCTTCATCAACTTTTTCACCTTTTAAATTGATTGCTTTTATAGATTGATTAGATTTCGCGGTACCTTGTGTAATTCTTCCAACTAAACTTCTTCCTAAAAAACTATCTGCATAAAGTAGTGTTGATAACATTGCAAAAGGTTTAGTTTTATCAAGTTCAGCAGGTTTTACATGATCAACAATCAAATCTAATAAAGGATTTAAATTTTCTTTTGGACCATCAACTTCATGATCAGCCCAACCTGATCTTCCACTTGCATAGAGAACTGGAAAGTCTAATTGTTCTTCATTTGCATCCAAGCTAACAAATAAGTCAAATGTTTCATCTAAAACCTCATTAGCTCTTTGATCAGCTTTGTCTAGTTTATTTATTACAACAATTGGCTTTAATCCTTGTTTAAGTGCTTTTGATAATACAAATTTTGTCTGAGGCATAACACCTTCTGCAGAGTCAATTAATAACAGTGCTCCGTCTGCCATACTTAAAACTCTTTCAACTTCTGCAGCAAAATCTCTGTGGCCTGGAGTATCGATTATATTTATTCTTGATTTGTTCCAATTGATTGAAGCAGGTTTAGCTAAAATTGTAATTCCTCTCTCTTTTTCAAGCTCACCTGAGTCCATTAATCTTTCATCAACAACTTCATTATCTCTAAATGAACCACTTTGTTTCATTAAATTATCAATTAGAGTAGTTTTGCCATGATCAACATGGGCTATGATTGTGATGTTTCTGATATTATTGCTCATAAATTCTGGCTCTTATACATATTTAAAAGGATATTAAAACTCAAAAAAACTCATAACTGGCTTGAATAATTTTCAAAATTCAAGATTAATTTGACTTTTTTTGCTTATCTTTTTTAAGTTTTCTTTTTTCTTTAAAGCTTAATTTAGGTTTTTTTTTAACACTAGAGTCTTTAAATGATTTGCCACTATATCTTTTTGACATGATTAAACTTCACATAAAAAAAAGGCCATCTTGAGATGGCCTTTTTAGAATTAATTCAAGAAAATGAGGGATTACATTCCCATTCCACCCATTCCTCCCATGCCGCCCATACCACCAGGCATACCACCAGGCATTCCACCAGCGGCATCTTTTTCCTCTGGTTTGTCAGCGATCATTGCTTCTGTAGTTACTAATAATCCAGCAATTGAAGCAGCGTCTTGTAGAGCAGTTCTCACAACTTTAACTGGGTCTATGATACCTTTTGCAAACATATCACAATACTCCTCGTTTTGAGCATCGTAACCGTTAGTTTTTTTCTTCTGCTCTAATAATTTACCAACTACCACTGAACCATCTACACCAGCATTTTTAGTAATTTGTCTAATTGGAGCTTCCAATGCTTTTCTCACAAGATCAACGCCTGCTTTTTGGTCATCCCCTTTTGCTTTAACTTTATCAAGCTCTTGCGCAGCATAAAGAAGAGCACATCCACCACCAGTTACAATTCCTTCTTCAACGGCAGCTCTAGTAGCGTTTAAAGCATCTTCAACTCTATCTTTTCTTTCTTTTACTTCAACCTCAGTTGCACCACCTACTTTAATTACTGCAACTCCTCCTGCTAACTTAGCAAGTCTTTCTTGAAGTTTTTCTCTGTCATAATCAGAAGTAGTTTCTTCAACTTGTTGTTTGATAGAAGCACATCTAGCTTCGATATCAGATTTTTTACCACTACCATTAACGATAGTACTATTATCTTTATCAACTTTTATTTTCTTACATGATCCAAGATCATCAAGTTTAACATTTTCAAGTTTAATACCTAGGTCCTCAGATATGACCTGACCTCCTGTTAAAATAGCAATATCTTCAAGCATAGCTTTTCTTCTATCACCAAATCCTGGAGCTTTAACAGCTACAACTTTTAAACCGCCTCTAAGTTTGTTCACAACTAAAGTAGCTAAAGCTTCACCTTCAACATCTTCAGAGATGATCATTAACGGTCTACCAGCTTGAACAACAGCCTCTAAAAGAGGAACCATTGGCTGCAGATTAGTCAATTTTTTCTCATGTAAAAGAATAAAAGGATTTTCTAATTCTGTAGTCATCTTATCACTATTAGTAATAAAGTAAGGAGATAGATATCCCCTATCAAATTGCATACCTTCAACTACATCTAATTCAGTTTCAATTCCTTTATTTTCTTCAACAGTAATTACTCCTTCATTTCCAACTTTTTGCATCGCTTTTGCAATCATAGTTCCAATTTCTTTATCACCATTTGCAGAAATTGTACCAACTTGAGCAATTTCATCACTGTCTTTTACTTTTTTTGCTGATGCAACAAGACTTTCTTTTACTGTTTCTACAGCAGCATCAATTCCTCTTTTTACATCCATAGGATTCATGCCTGCTGTTACATATTTAACACCTTCTTTAACTATGGCTTGTGCAAGTATAGTAGCAGTAGTAGTTCCATCACCAGCTTCATCATTAGTTTTGCTAGCAACCTCTTTAACCATTTGTGCACCCATATTCTCAAATTTATCTTCAAGGTCTATTTCTTTAGCTACAGATACACCATCTTTAGTAATTCTAGGTGCACCATAAGATTTATCCATTACAACATTTCTTCCTTTTGGTCCTAAAGTTACTTTAACAGTGTCAGCTAAGATATTTACACCTCTTATCATTGCTGCTCTTGCTTCAGCATCAAATTTAACAACTTTTGCCATTATTTTTCTCCTTTAAATTAAATTACTTACTTGAAATTCCCATAATGTCAGACTCTTTCATTATGCTGTACTCTTTGCCGTTAATTTTGACTTCAGTTCCTGACCATTTGCCAAATAAAACTTTGTCACCAACTTTAACATCCATTGGAATTATTTTTCCATCTTCAGTTTTTGCTCCACCACCCACAGCAACAACTTTACCCTCTTGGGGTTTTTCTTGAGCTGTATCTGGAATAATTATTCCACCAGCAGTTTTTTCACTACTGTCCAATACTTCGATTAAAACTCTGTCATGTAACGGTTTAAACTTCATAAATTCTCCTTTATAAATCTTTATAAATAAGAGCTTCATATAGATATTTCGTCGACTATTTCAAGATGGGAAACTCATTTGGATGTTAATATTGCTAGTAAATTCTGGATTTTATGGTTTATACCTTAAAATATGAGCAAAAATTTAGATTTAAATGGCCTACAATCAATAGCTGATAATTACGATCTTTTTTATATAGATTTATGGGGTGTTGTTCATAATGGGGTTAATCTTCATGAACAGGCAATTTATGTTTTAAAGGAACTTTTAAAAAAAAAGAAAATGCTTGTACTTTTAACAAACGCTCCCAGACCAAATAAAACGGTCCAAAACTTTCTAGAAAAGATGGGTATGGATAAAGTACTTAGAGATCATGTATTTACCTCAGGAGAGGCAGCTTTAAATTATTTGAAAAAATCTTTTCTAACAAAAAAGTTTTACCACATAGGTCCCCCAAGGGATTTTGATTTATTTTATTTATTTGAGAAAAATAAGTGTGAAGATATTAGTGATAGTGAATATTTATTGTGTACAGGGTTGTTTGATGATCATGACAAGGATTTAAAATTTTATAAAGATTTACTTGAAAGACATATTACTAAAAAAATGATTTGTACAAATCCAGATTTAATCGTTGATCGTGGCGAAGTTAGAGAGTTATGTGCAGGTTCTGTCGCAATGGTTTTTGAAAAAATGGGTGGGGAAGTTGTATATTTTGGAAAACCACATCCAGAGGTTTATAATCAGTCAATTGATAATAAAAATAAAAAAATATTAGCAATTGGTGATAATTTAAATACAGATATCAAAGGTGCAAATCTTTTAAATTATGATTCTTTATTAATTAGTAACGGAATACATAGAAATGAAATAAAAAATAAAGGCATCCAAGATGTTTCAAAAGAGTATGAAGCGATAGTCAATTTTATTCAATCAGATTTAAAATGGTAAAACATTATAGAAATTTTAATATTAAAAAATTACACAAAGGATCAATTATTCTAATAGGTAATTTTGATGGTTTGCATATAGGACATCAAAAATTATTTCAATTAGCCAAATCATATAAGAAAAAATATAACTTAAAGATTGGTGTTGTAAGTTTTGATCCAATGCCAAAAATGTTTTTCAATAAAAAATTAAAAAATTTTAGACTTACTAATATTGATCAAAAAATTAAATTACTTAGAAATTTAAAAGTAGACTTTGTTATTACAAAAAAATTTGATAAAAAATTTTCAAAAACTAAAGCGTTTAACTTTATTAGTCAGATTTTAAATAAAAAATTAATTTCTAAATTTATATTTGTTAGCAATAATTTTAGATTTGGAAATAAAAGAGAAGGAAATGTTAAGTTATTAAAAAAATACGAACAATTGCTTAATTATAAAGTTGTTAAACCAGAACCATTAGTAAAAAGTAAAAAGATTGTATCATCATCTTTAATAAGAAATCTTTTAGAAAAGGGTCTTTTAGACAAAGCTAATAATCTTTTAAAAAGAAACTGGGCTATACAAGGAGTAGTCAAAAAGGGGAGACAAGTAGGAAAAAAAATTGGTTTTCCAACTTGCAACATAGATATCGATGATTATGTTTTAGCAAAACCGGGAGTTTATGCTGTCAGGGTTTTGAGAAAAAATAATGATAAATATCTTAAAGGAATTGCTAATCTTGGATACAGACCAACTTTTAATCAAAAAAAAATATTATTAGAAGTTCATTTATTTAATTTTTCTGGAAATCTTTATAATAAACTTTTATCAGTAGAGTTTTTAAAGTTTATAAGAAAGGAAAAAAAATTTATTAATGTTAATCAATTAAAAGCTCAAATAAAAAAAGATTTAAATATTGCAAAAAAAACTAAATGACTAAATCACAAATAAATCTTCCAAAAACAGCTTTTTCCATGAAAGCTAACCTGCCTACTAGAGAACCAGAAATTCTTGAATATTGGAAAAAAATAAATCTTTACAACGAATTAAGAAATCAAAGTAAAGGAAGAGAAAAATTCGTCTTACATGATGGTCCTCCGTATGCAAACGGAAATATTCACATGGGTACAGCTCTAAACAAAATTCTTAAAGACATAATTGTAAAATTTCATCAAATGGATGGTAAAGACTCTATTTATGTTCCAGGCTGGGATTGTCATGGTTTGCCAATAGAATGGAAAATTGAAGAACAGTATAAAAAAAATAAAAAAAATAAAAATGAAGTTCCAATAGTTGAGTTTAGAAAAGAATGTAGAACATTTGCTGAGAAGTGGATTGAAGTTCACAAAAATCAATTTAAAAGATTAGGTGTTGTAGGGGATTGGGAAAATTATTACTCAACAATGAGTTTTAATGCAGAAGCTCAAATAGTTAGGGAGCTTGGTAAATTTTTAAAAGAAGGAAGCTTATATAAAGGTTTTAAACCTGTATTATGGTCAACAGTTGAAAAAACCGCGCTTGCAGATGCTGAGGTAGAATACCAAGATCATAAATCAGATACAATTTACACTTCGTTTAAAGTTAAATCATCTAATTTAAAAGATTTAGTTGGAAGTGAAATAGTTATTTGGACAACAACTCCGTGGACAATACCTGCCAATAAAGCTCTAGCATATAACGAGTCTCTTGATTATATAATATTAGAAATTAATGACGAAGGTAACTTTAAAAATAGAAAAATCATTATTGCAGATGCTCTACTAGAATCAGTTGTTAAAGAGTGTGAACTAATTAATTATAAAAAAATTCATGCCTTTAAAGGAAAAGAATTTAATAATACTATTTGTAGTCACCCTTTTTTTAATCTTGGTTATGATCATGATATCCCAATGCTTGAAGCTAGATTTGTAACAACCGAACAAGGAACTGGAATAGTTCACTGCGCACCTAGTCATGGACCGGATGATTTTAATTTATGTTTAAATAATGGAATTAAAGCAATTGAAACTGTAGATGGAGATGGAAAATACACAAACAATGTGAAATTGTTTGAAGGGATGCATATTTTTAAAGCAAATCCTGTTGTAATTGAAAAGCTAAAAGAACAAAAAAATTTACTATTCAATGGAGAGCTAGTTCATTCTTACCCACATTCATGGAGATCAAAAGCACCACTTGTACATAGAGCCACACCACAATGGTTTATTTCTATGGAAAGCCATAAATTAAGAGATAAAGCATTAAAGGCTATTGATGAAACAACTTTTTATCCAAGCAAAGGTAAAGAAAGATTAAAATCAATGATAGAAACAAGGCCTGATTGGTGTGTCTCAAGACAAAGAGTTTGGGGAGTTCCACTTCCAATTTTCGTAAATAAAAAAACAAAAGAAATTTTAGTTGATGATGAAGTAATAGAAAATATTGCATCAATTTATGAAAAAGAAGGATCTGACGGTTGGTTTTCAGATGATCCTCAAAGATTTTTAGGAAAAAAATATAAAGCAAATGAATATGAAAAATTAAGCGATATTGTTGAGGTTTGGTTTGATAGTGGCTCGACACATTCGTTTGTACTGGAAAAAAGAGATGATTTAAAGTGGCCAGCTTCTATGTATTTAGAGGGATCAGATCAGCACAGAGGTTGGTTTCATTCTTCTTTGTTAGAGTCTTGTGGAACAAGAGGTAGAGCACCTTTCGAATCTATCTTGTCCCATGGTTTTGTTGTAGATGGCAAAGGTTTAAAAATGTCTAAATCCTTAGGAAATGTAATTGCCCCTGAGGATATTCTAAAGAAATATGGTGCTGATATTTTAAGAATTTGGGTAGCTTCATCTAATTATTCTGAGGATTTAAGAATTGATTATTCTATTTTAGATCAGCACGCGGATTCATATAGAAAAATAAGGAATACATTCAGATATTTATTAGGAAACATAAATGATAAATTTGAAATATTAGATTTAAATAAAATAAATATAAATGAATTGCCAGAATTAGAGCAATTTATGCTTCACAAAATTTATAACTTAAATAATAATTTTGAAAAATATTTTAAAATATATGATTTTCATAATTTGTATAAAGAGTTATTAAATTTTTGTACCGTTGATCTTTCTGCTTTTTATTTTGATATTAGAAAAGATACTCTGTACTGTGATCCTATCGACTCACAAAAAAGAAAATCAACAATTATTTTATTGAATATAATTCTAGATTCATTGCTTAAATGGTTTGCCCCTATATTATCATTTACAACTGAAGAAATTTATAAATTATTGTTAAATAACAACAAAAGTATTCATTTAGAAAAATTTAAAAAATATCCACTAAAATTTAAAAATGAAAATTTAAATGGAAAATGGACAGAATTAATTAAAATTAGAAATATTTGCAATATTAGCATCGAGGAGAAAAGAGCAGCAAAAGAAATTGGATCTAGTCTTGAAGCAGAATTAAAAATTGAATTAAATAAAAACCTAAAAGATAAAATCGATAATATAGATTTTTCAGAATTATGCATTACATCTAAGGCTGAGGTGATTTATAAAGATGATTTAGAAGTTTCAGTTAAAACTAATAAAGCTCAAGGATCAAAGTGTCCTGTGTGTTGGAAAATTAACGAAAGTTCTTGTCCTAGACATCCATAATGAGGTTAAAAGATATTATTATAGTTTCATTAATTTTTTTATTAGATAGAATTTCTAAAATTTATGTAATTCATTTAGATGAAATATTATTAAATTCTAAAATCATTACTTCAAAATTTATTAACATCCAGCTAATTTGGAATGAGGGAGTAGCTTTTGGATTATTTGCATTCGATGATAAATCTTTTTACAATTTGATAACAGGATTTATAATTATAGTTATACTAACATTGATTTATTTTATTAGGAAAACGAGAGGAATTGAAAAATATAGTTTTATAGCAATTCTTGGAGGGGCCTTAGGTAATGTTTTTGATAGATTTCTATATTCAGCGGTACCAGACTTTATAGATATTCATTATCAAAATTTTCATTGGTTTATATTTAATGTAGCTGATATATTTATAACTTCAGGAGTTATACTATTAATATATACTGAAGTATTTTTAAAAAATAAAAAAATTTGATGAAAAAATATATTTTATTTATTTTAATATTTAATTTTTTACAAAGCTGTAGTTCAGTTTCTGAAGGGTTTAAGTTGAAAAAAGGTAATACAGGAGATGAATTTTTAGTAGAAAAGAAAAATCCTTTAGTTTTGCCACCAAATTTTAATGAACTTCCAGAACCAGGTAAAACCGAAATATCTAATGAAAATACTGAGAAGTCTTTTGAAGAAAAAATTTTAAACGATGGCAAAAAAAATGAAAATCAAGAAGATAATATAGCTATTAATTCAACAGAGGAATTGATATTAAAAAATATCAAGAAAAATGATTCAAATTGAAAATATTAAAATTAAAAATTTTAATAAAGCAAAACCCCATAAAAACTTAAAAAGTTTATTAAATGAATTAATTCAAGAAGATAATCATATTATTAAATCTTTGAAAAATACTTATAAAGATTCATGGGATTTAAAAAAAATTCAAAAATATAAAAAACTTTCTAATATCACATTGATTGGTATGGGTGGATCTATAATGGGATCGAAATCTATTTATAGTTTTTTAAAAAATAAAATAAAAAAAAATTTTTTTTTTCTTGATAATTTTGAAAATGATAAAATTAGAAATATAAAAAAAAAAAATAAATTAAATTTAATAATCTCAAAATCTGGAAATACTTTAGAAACAATTGTAAACTCTAATGTAATTATTAATAAAAAAGTAAAAAATATTTTTATAACCGAAAATAATACAAATTATCTCAGGTCTATAGCTACAAAATTAAAGTCAGATGTGATTGATCACAACAATTTTATTGGTGGTAGATATTCGGTTTTATCTGAGGTTGGAATGCTCCCAGCAATGTTAATGGGTTTAAAAATAGATAAATTTAGAAAATTTAATGATCTAGTAAAAAATAAGTTTTTTTTGAATTCAATAATTAATAGTGTTTCAAATACATTAAGCTTGATCAAAAAAAATAAATTTAATTCAGTAATTCTTAATTATGACGAAAAGTCACTAGATTTATTTTATTGGTATCAACAACTTGTTGCTGAGAGTTTAGGGAAAAAAAGTAAGGGAATTTTGCCAATAGTTTCAAAAATGCCTCAAGACAATCATAGTCTAATGCAATTTTATTTGGATGGTAAAAAGAATAATTTTTATACTTTTTTTTTTACTAAAGAAATTTTTTCTCAAAAAATTAAAAGTGAAGGACTATTGAGTTCAAGAAATTACTTAAAAAACAAAAATTTACAGCATGTTTTTTATGATCAATTCCTCGCAACTCAAAAAGTATTCAAAAAGAAAAATATTCCTTTCAGAAGTTTTATAATTGAAAAAAGAGACGAAAGTACACTAGGAACATTATTTACTTATTTTATACTTGAGACAATTTTATTGGGTAAAGCTTTAAAAATAAATCCTTATGACCAACCTTCTGTAGAACTTATTAAAAAAGAGACTAAAAAAAGATTAATTAGAAGTTAATTTCCAATAATTATTTTTGAAATTCCATATTTTCTAGTATCTAAGATATTTAGCTTAGATGTGATCTTAATATCATCTTTTTTATGTCTATGAATTAAAACAATACCATTTTTTTTTAAAATTTTTTGATCAATTATTTGATCAATTAAAATATTAATATTTTTATCTCTATATGGCGGATCTATAAATATTATATCAAATCTTTTGGAAAATTTTTTATTGTTTTTCATTAATTCAAAACAGTTATTTTCAATTATCTCAGAAGATGATGATGCATTCATCTGTGATATATTTTTTTTCAGTATATTTAGAATATTAGGATAATTTTCAACAAACGTAATAAACTTCGCACCTCTTGAAAAACATTCCAGACCGAAAGAACCTGTACCTGAGAATAAATCTAAAACAACAGAATTTAAAATAGATGCATTAAACTTATTTGAGTGCTCTATAAGATTAAAGATAGACTCTTTAACCAGGTCTCTAAGTGGTCTTGTATTTTTATCAATTGGTAAGTTAATCTTTTTACCTTTATTTTTTCCTCCAATTATTCTCATCAATCAATGACTTTATATCCAATATCACCTCTAAAAAATCCGTTTTCCCAATTTATCTCATTAATAAGGTTTATTGCTGTTTCTCTATTATTTTTAAAATTATTTGATCTGATAACAAAATTGAGTACCCTCCCGCCATTTGATAAAATTTTATCTTTCTCTTTTTTTGTGCCTGCATGAAAAATATATTCATTTTTTTTCAATTTAACTTTATTTAAATTTTGAATTTCAATATTATTCTCGTAACTTTCAGGGTAACCTTTTGAGCACAATACAACACATAAACTCTTGTCATTGTGCCACTCTAGATTTATTGAATTCAAATTTTTATTTACACAAGCGCTTATTAATTTTACAAAATCAGTTTTCAGTTTAGGCAAAATTGTTTGACATTCTGGATCACCCATTCTTACGTTGTATTCTATCAAAAATGGTTCATTTTTTATAATCATAAGACCTGCATAAAGAAATCCTTTGAAACTTGTATTTAAATCTTTAAGCGCTTTAAGAGTAGGGTTTATAATTTTTTTTATAATTTTATTATTTAGTTCATCATTTTCTAATCTTGAAGGAGAATAGGCGCCCATGCCTCCAGTATTTTTACCTTTGTCACCTTCAAAAACTCTTTTGTGGTCTTGAGCAGTACCAAAAGGAAAATAAGTTTCACCATCTGAAATTATAAAAAAACTCATTTCTTCTCCATCAAGAAATTCCTCAATTAGTATTTCATTTGTTAGTCCAAATTTTCCATTAAAAATTTCTTTAATAGCAATCTCTGCCTCATCTCTTTTATTACAAATATAAACCCCCTTACCAGAGGCTAATCCATCTGCTTTTACTACAATTGGTAGATCACATTTTTCTACAAAATTATTTGCATCATTAGAATTTTTAAAAATTCCAAATTTTGCTGTTGGAATATTATATTTATCACATAATTCTTTGGTAAATATTTTAGAGCCCTCAAGTTTGGAAGCTAATTTGCTTGGCCCAAAAGTTTTAATATTGTTTTTTTCTAGATAATCTACAATGCCATCAACAAGTGGTTTTTCTGGACCTACAATAACAATTTCGATTTCATTTTTGTTTACAAAATTTGTTATTTCCTGAAAATCATTAATATCTATATAAATATTCTTAGCTATTAGATCTGTGCCTGCATTTCCCGGGGCACAAAAGATTTTATTTATATTTTCTGATTTTTTACACGATGTACATAAAGCATGTTCTCTTCCACCACTTCCAATTATTAAAACATTCATATAATAATATATAAACCAATAATGTATAAAAAATTAGCAAAAATAAAATATTTACCAAATAATTTTGAAGTTATAGAAAATGGTGATTATGTTATTTGCTCAGTTAGTGGAAAAAAAATTTCTCTTAATGAACTTACTTATTGGAATGTAGAGCTTCAAGAGCCGTATTTTTCTTATATAGAGGCATCAAAAAAAAGAAAATAAAATTACTTCCATCTGTTGTGTGTCCAAATCCACTGTTCTGGATTTCTTCTAATCATCTCCTCAAGTATTTCATTCAATTTATGAGTAATTACCTCTATTTTTTCATCTTTTGAAAAAATTAATGGATCAAGAACCTCTAACTTAAATTTATGTCCTTGAATTCTATGAATATATAAAGGAACAATTTTACAGTTAAATTTTTTAACAAATTGAGCTGGGATAGTTGTTGTTAGAGCTTGCTTGTTGAAAAAATCACACCTTATTCCCTCCGAAACTCTTTGGTCAATCATTAATGCAATTGATGTGCCTTCCTTAAAATACTTTAAAATTTCCTTTGTACCAGCAATACCTTTTTTTATCTGTTTTGTGCAGATATAATTTTTTCTAATTTTTTCCATTAATGGATTCAAAAATTTATTATTTAAAGGTCTATATATTGCAGCAAGATTAATTCCAGATTTTTCTAAATGCATAGCCATCAATTCAAAATTATTAAAATGTCCAGATACAAATATCACAGGTTCTTTTTCTCTTTTTATTTCATCTAAAATTTTTTGACCATTTATTTCAATATTACTTGAAAGAACATCATTTCTAAATTTATCGAGATACATGTATTCTGCAAATATTCTTCCGTAATTACCCCACATATTTTTTATGATATTTTTTATTTCATTGTGTGAATAACTATCGTTTAAATTTTTAAAGTTTTTGAGAACTATATGACTAGATCTAAATATTGGACCAATAATTCTTCCAATTTTTTCTCCTAAATTTGATGCATTTTTATAACCAATTATTTTAAAAATAGAAAAAAAAATAATAATAAATAAAAATTCAAAAAAATATTTTATTATTTTCATAAATTAGATCTAATTATATCTTCAAATAATTCTTGGTTTTCAATTTCTAAATCGACTTCTATACATTGGCAAATCTTTTTTTGATTATCATTAAGTCTATAATAGTCTTTTTCTGTTGTTACTAATACATTTGATTTGTCTTCATTTAAGACATCAAAATCTTTTGTAGAATAATTATAGTGATCCGGAAAAGTATGTGTCTTAATTAAATTTAAATTGTTTTTTCTTAATAGATCAAAAAAATTTGAAGGATTTCCTATTCCTGCAAAAGCAGTAATTGCCTTATCTTTAAATTTTTCAATATTTTTAATTTTATATTTTGAATAAAATATATGTAGTTTTTTATTTCCTTTAGATTTGAAAATTTTTTCTTCAAATTCTAAATTTTTATCTCCATTAATTATTATACAGTCAGCTCTTTGGATTGCATTTAAACTTTCTCTTAAGGGCCCAGAGGGTATTATTTGACCATTTCCAATCATTTGTTTTGAATTAAAACATAAGATTGACAGACTTGGTGAAATTGAGAAATCTTGAAATCCATCATCCAATATTGCAACGTCATGATTATTTGAAGCAGATAAGAATATTGCTGTATTTCTTTTACGGCTTGTGTAAGTCTTTCCAGTTTTTTCTAGCATCTTAATTTCGTCTGAAAGATAATCGTAATATTTCTTAATAATTGCTGGGTTTTTACCAAATGATTTTAAAATTTTATAAATTTCCCTAACTAAAGGTGTTTTTCCTGTTCCACCAAGATAAATATTACCAACACAAATTATAGGTATAATTGGTTTCTTGTAAGTTTTAGAATTAACAAATATTTTATTTACTAAAAAAAATAATAGATAAAGTTTAGAAATTGGAATTAGTAAAATAGATATTAATGTTTTTTGTTTATTATCCCAAAATTTTGGTTTTTTAATTCTCATTTTTTATGAATTTAAAAATTTCATTATAAGTATCATTTAAAATTTTATCTCCAATTTTGTTAAGTTTATTTTGAATTTTTTTTGAGTTATTTTTTTGAGATAAAAGCTTATCCAGTTTAATTGATAATTGTGAATGATCTTTTATCTTGGTGGATACTTTAAGTTTTCCTAGATAATCATAAATTTCTTTAAAGTTTTCTACATGAGGTCCATGCAATATTTTACAGCCGTATCTTGTTGCCTCTAGTGGATTTTGTCCTCCATGTCTAACTAGAGATCCACCTAAAAATATATTTTTACAATATTTATATATTGATTTTGTTTTTCCATATGAGTCAACAATATATACTTCAATTTTTTTATCAGGTTTTACATGAGACCCATGTGTGTACACATTTAAATTTAATTTTTGTAATTCTTTTTTTATTGATTGTGTTCTTTCTACATGTCTTGGGATTACAATTGTAAAAATATTTTTAAACTTTTTTTTTAACTCTAAGTGAGCCAATCCACATATTAATTCTTCATTATAATGCGTGCTTGATGCACACCAAACTTTTTTATTATTAATTAATTTACTTAAATGGTTAAATTTAATTAGTTTTTCATTTTCTGATTGTGAAAATTTTAAATTTCCAAAATATTTTACTTTTTTTACTCCCAATTTTTTCAAATAAAATGATGAGATCTTGCTAGAAGATAAACCAAGATTAATTTTTTTAAAAATTAAATTCGAGAAATTAGGAAAATAACACCATCGATTAAATGTCTTTTTTGTTATACGTCCATTTAAAATTGTGATGGGAATTTTTTTTTTATTTAAATTTATTATAGTGTTAGGCCAAATTTCTGAATCAATAAAAAAAACAGCTGATGGTTTCCAATAATTTAAAAATTTATTTGAATGATAGTTTGTATCAATAGGAAAAAATTGATGAATAGTTTTTTTTAAATTTAATTTATCAATTACTTTCATTGAGCTTAATGTATTTGTTGTAATTAATATTTTCTTAATATTTTTTTTTTTTTCTATTTTCTCAATTAAGGGAATAATACTTTGAAGTTCACCAACACTTGCGCCATGAAACCATAAAAGTTTTCCTTCACCTCTTTTTTTTGTAAAAAAACAAAATTTTTCTTTAAATCTTTTAGTGTGTTCTTTTTTTTTTAAAAATCTAAAAATTAATATAATTGGTGATAAAATAAGAACTAAGTTAATTAATAATCTGTAAGCAATGATCATTAAGATTTTTTTATCTGTTTTTGATAAAAGTTTTTATAAACGATAGAAGTTTCTAATAATTCATTGTGAGTTCCTTCTCCATTTACAACTCCTTGATCTATTACATATATTTTATCAGAATTTAATATGGTAGATAATCTATGCGCAATAACAATTGTAGTTCTCCCTTTTGTAAGAAAATTAATAGCTTTTTGAATTTTATCCTCAGTTTCGGCATCTAAAGAAGAAGTTGCTTCATCTAATAAAATTATAGGGCTTTTTTTTAGAATTGCTCTAGCAATCGAAAGCCTTTGTTTTTCTCCTCCAGATAATCGAATACCATTTTCGCCAATTAATGTTTCATATTTATTTGGTAATTTTTCTATAAATTCATAAGCGAATGATAATCTTGCTGCTTCTTCAATTTCGTCTTGAGATGCTTTCGCGTTTGCATATGCTATGTTATTTTGAATTGTATCATCAAATAAAGTGGTATCTTGGCTAACTAAAGATATATTTTGTCTAAGAGAAAAAATAGTTGAATTATAAACTGATTGTTCATCAATTTTGATGTCCCCTTTGTTAGAATCATAAAATCTAGGGATTAAATTCAATATTGTTGATTTACCAGCTCCACTATGACCAACTAAAGCAGTCATTTTTCCTCCTGAAAAATTTAAATTTATAGACTTTAAAATTTCTTTTTCAGTATTTGGATATTTAAAATAAATGTTTTTAAATTCAATTTTACCTTTACCGATCTTCAAATTTTCGGCATTTTTCTTTTCACTTACCTCAGGAACATCGTCAATTATCGGTAAAACTCTATTTGCACCAGAAATACCCTGTTGAATTGCTATATTTAAAGTAGCCAAGGATCTTACAGGTTGGTATGCTAGCATCATAGCTGCAAGAAATGAGAAAAAATTATTTACCTCAAGTTCTTCTTTAATAATTAATTTTGCAGCAAAAAAAATTAAAAAGGCAATCATAATTCCTGTCAAGAACTCCATAATAGGAGAAGCCCTAACATAAACTATAGCAATTTTTTTTGCTGATTCTTTGAGATTATTTATAAATTCAAAAGCTCTTTGCTTTTCATATTTTTCTCTTTGAAAAATTTTAATTAATTTATGATTTTTAAACATTTCCATTAAGTAAGAAGTTAATATTCCGGCTCTATTCATTTGTTGAGTAGCAACTTTACTAATTCTTTTACCTAAAGACTTTGCGGCAAAACTTGCTAATGGTATCATTATTATTGCTATCAAAGATAGTTTCCAATTTTGATAAAACATAACAGATAATAATCCAAGCAGGGTTAAGGAGTCTTTAAATAAATTTAATACTACCGTACTAAGTAATTGCGTTATCATGTGAACATCATTTGTTAAATTTGCGATAAATTTTCCAGAATGTTTTTCATCAATTATTCTGGTATCTGCTTTTAGTAAAGATTCAAAAATATCATTTTGAATATCTTTTTTTACTTCCTCAGATACCCCAATCATTATAACTCTCGCTAAATATAATGAAGCACCTTTTATCGCAAATGCCAAAACAATCGCAAAAGGTATAATAAGTATTAATGATTGATTTTGCTCAATAAACAATTTTTTTATTGCTGGGTCCAACAAATATGCAACTGAGGATGTACTTCCAGCAAGAAGTATAGAAAAAAAAAATGCAATAAAAATATTTTTTAAATATTTTTTTGTATAAGTTGCATATAAACGTTTGGTTATTTCTATTTTGTTCATTTTATAATTTACCAATAATCAAACCTATAAGCACAATTAAACCTAAAATATTATTTGATTTAAATATTTTAAGACAATTTATTGAATTATCTATTTTTAATTTTTTTAATTGAAAATAAAGCATGTGTATTAAAATTAAAATGAATATTAATAAACTAATTTTATTAAAATTTAATAAATAACCAGAAACCAACAAACTAAGTAAATAAACAAAATAACATATAAACAAAAAAGTATATGGTTTATTTTTAAATTTAATTGATGTTGATTTTAGTCCTATTATTTCATCATCTTTAATATCTTGATATCCGTAAATTGTGTCATAACCTAATGTCCAAAATATGGCTCCTAGATAAAATATAAGAGGAGCTAAATTAAATTCTGAATGTATAGATGTCCAACCTAGAATTAGACCGTAGTTAAATGTAATACCTAAAAATAACTGCGGCCAATAAGTAAATCTTTTCATTAGAGGATACGTGAATGCAAGTGGCATAGAGCCTAAAGCAAGAATAATTGTAAAAAAATTAAAATTTAATAAAATTAGCAATGCTAAAAAACACAATACAAGTGAATAAATAATTGCAAGTTTAACCGTAACATTCCCTGATGCGATTGGTCGATTTTTTGTACGAAATACCTTAGAGTCAAATTCTTTATCTAAGATGTCATTTACTATGCAGCCAGCTGATCTCATAAAAACAGAACCTAAAAAAAATAGAGTCAAATAAAAGAAATAAGTATTTAAACTTGAATTAAAATCATAAGCTATTGTTAAGCCCCAAGCACATGGCCAAAATAAAAGCATAAAACCAATTGGTTTATTTAATCTGGTTAATTCAATGAAAAGTTTTAATTGGTTCATAATATTTTACTTGTAAATAACAAAGGCTAGTTTCATAATCAAATTGATTCGTATGAATATAGACTACACAGTCACAGCACTTATGTTTCCAGCAATTCCTTTATTAATGGGTGTATATAGCAATAGATTTCATTCACTTAGTATTTTAATTCGTCAGCTTCATGATGAACATGTTTATGAAAAACACATACCTCCAGAATGGAAGAAGCAGTTCATCAACCTTAGTGGCAGAATAACACTTTTAAGATGGACAATATTATTTGCTGCATTTGGATTTTTATTTAATATGCTTACAGTATTTGCGCTTTATTTAGATGAAGTTCTTTTAGCAAGAATAATTTTTGGGTCATGCTGTTTATCAATGATTATATCTATAATCTTTTTTATTAGAGAAATTCAAATTTCAACAAATGCACTTAAGCTCCATATGTCTGATATGGATGTTGATGTTAATTAGGAACTATTACAGCTGGACCTAAAATTTTTCTGCCTTCAAGGTCTTGATGAGCATCAATAATTTCTTCTAATTTATACTTTTTAAAAATTTTAATTTTTATTTTACCAGAGCTAATTTTTTCAAACATTGTTCTTGAAGCTTCATCTAATTCTTCTCTTGTTGAAAGATATTGTTGCATCGACGGTCTTACAAGATATAGGCCCTTAGGTTGAATAACTTTTGGTACATTAATATCTGACAATGGTCCAGATGCATTTCCAAATGAGACCATCATTCCTCTTACTGCTAAACATTCAATTGATCCATCTAGTGTGTCTTTACCAACTCCATCATAAACAACAGGGACACCTTTACCATTTGTAATTTCTAAAACTTTTTTAGCAAAGTCCTCTTTGTTATAGTTAATTACATAATTATAACCATTTTCTTTTGCTATGTTTACTTTTTCATCTGATCCAACGGTGCCTATTACAGTACAACCTAAGCTTTTTGCCCATTGTCCAAAAATCTGACCAACACCACCAGCAGCTGCGTGAAATAAAATTGTTTCTCCTGGTTTAACCGGATAAGTTTTGTGTAAAAGATAAAAAGTTGTTAATCCTTTTGTCATTAAAGTTGCTGCAATCTCTAGATCGATACCATCCGGTACTTTTACTAAATTCCTCGTTGGATAGTTTCTGTGTGAACAATAAGAACCTAAAGGAATACCAGCATAAGAAATTTTATCACCAATTTGAAAGTCTTTTACATTATCTCCAAGATCAGTGATAACTCCAGCACCTTCTAAACCTAAACCTATAGGTAGTTTTAAAGGATATAGACCTGACCTATGGTAAGTATCAATATAGTTAAGACCAATTGCTTTTTGTTCAATTGTTACTTGATCAGGGCCAGGCTTATCTAAAGAAATATCCTTAACTTCTAAAACTTCAGGTCCACCAGTTTTATTAATTTCTACAGCTTTCATCATTTATTTTACAAATTTATCATTATGATAATCTTGAACCGCTTGCAAGATTTCTGCTTTTGTATTCATTACAAATGGTCCACCTCTAGCAATTTCTTCATTGATTGGTTTTCCCGAAATAAGTAAAAATTTAGTATCCGTCATAGCTTTTACAGTTAAATCTTCACCTTTTTTTAATAATATTAAAGTACTATCTTTAACATTGTCGTGTTTATTTTTGCCAATTTCAATTTCACCATTAATCAAATAAATAAAAGTATTATGAGTAGATGGTAATTTAAAATTGAATTTTTTATCTTTATTTAATTCGACATCAAAATAAATAGGCTCAACGTTATGACCTTTAACAGGGCCTTCTGCATTTTCAAATTTACCAGCTATTACTTTAACTTGCTTGTTATCGTCTTTATGAACACTCATTTTATCTGCATCAATATAAATATACTCAGGTTTGCTCATTTTTAGTTTAGCAGGCATATTTATCCATAATTGAAAACCGTGAAGCCTACCTTCTTTCATTGCAGGCATTTCAGAGTGAATTATTCCACTTCCTGTTTTCATCCATTGTACATCTCCGGAGGTCATTGTTCCCTTTCCTCCAGTACTATCTTCATGCTCGAAGTCCCCAGCTAACATATAAGTAACTGTCTCAATTCCTCTGTGTGGGTGCGGTGGAAAGCCCGCAATGTAATCTTCACTATTTTCAGATCCAAACTCATCTAACATTAAAAAAGGATCAAAATAATTTGGCTCAACACCAATACTCCTCTTAAGTTTTACACCAGCACCATCTGATGCCTGAATGGGTTTTATAATTTTGCTTACTTCAATTGTTTTCATAATTTAAAGAAATAGTAATTATATTTTATAAATCAATATTATTTTTTATCTAAACTATAAGCTCTTGCTCCATTTGCAATTAGGAACATAAAGCCACCAGCTAATGCAATATTTTTAAGGAAGGCTGTTAATTGCATTTGATCGCTAAAATCATTATGAAAAATAAAAGCAGTAGAAATACAAAATAAAAATAATAATGCTGCAGCAATTTTTGTTTTATATCCAATTACGATAAGTAAAGGGGCAACTATTTCAATAATAATTGCCGGTATGATCATAATGCCGGGCAAGCCGTAGCTATCCATCCATTCAATAGTACCGTCATAATTATTAATTTTGAAAATTCCGTTTATAAAAAACAATACCGATATAAATATTCTACCTACTAAATCTATAATATTTGTCATTAAAACTTAATTTAACTCCTAACCACATCTATTACAACGAATTGTTGCAAAAATATCATCCCAATCGTCTTCTTTTTCCTCAACGTAATCCATTAAGCATCTTAATGCCTTTGACGTGTCTGGTAGATCATATTTATCAACTATTTGTTCTAACATTTTCTCTGAGTCAGAATATATTTCAAAAGATATTTCTTTTTTTTCACTCATATTTATTCCTTTTAAATGAAAGATATATTTTAAATAATCTTATGACATGAGCTAAATGATCGCCTCAAAATAACTGCAATAGCTCTAATAAATTTTTTATTTTATACCTAGGATTGTAATCTAAATTATCAAAAATATTTTGATTTCTATTTACCCAAATAGAATTATAACCATAATTTCCTCCACCAGACACGTCCCAAGTATTAGAGCTTAAAAAAACAACTTCATTTTTGTTAATTTGATATTCTTTAATTGGGATATCATAAACTTTATAATTTGGTTTATAAATACCAACCTCTTCAATAGAAAAAATATTATCAAATAAATTTTCTAAATTATTATTTTTAACTAATTGTTCAAGAAGATCAGGAGTACCATTAGAAAGAATTGCAAGTTTTAAATCTTTATCTTTTAATGATTTTAAGACTTCTGGCACTTCTTTGAATGGTGAAAGAATTTTATAAAGATCCAACAACTCATTTCTCATCGAAGAATCTATTTCATAGGCTTTCATTGATTTATCTAAACTATCCTCTGTAACTTGCCAAAAATCTTTATGGCGTTTCATTAAACTTCTAAGCCAAGTGTATTCTAATTGAGTGGTTCTCCAATAATTAGCAAAACCTTCCCACTTATCACCAATTTTATCTTTACACTTTTCAGCAGCTGAATTTACATCAAATAAAGTTCCGTATGCATCAAAAATTATTGCTTTAATATTTTTCATAATTAAAACTATCTTAATGAGTAACATTAGATTATTTTTTCCGAAAAGTTTATCTCTTAATTTGACCGACAAACTTGACAAATCTCAATCTCACTATGTTTGGAAAGTTATGAGAGTTAAAGAGAATGAAGTTTTTTCTTTATTTAATAATAGTGGTGAATGGGAAGCAAAAATTTTAAATATCTCAAAAAGTATCGTTGAATTTAATGTTACAAAGCAATTAAGACAAAAAGAAAATAACAAAGAACTCTGGTTAGCTTTTTCTCCGATTAAATCAAATTATTTTAATTTTATGATTCAAAAGGCTACAGAACTTGGTGTAACAAAATTTTTGCCAATTATTTTTAATCGAACAATCGTTAGAAAAATAAATAAAGAAAGATTAGAAAAAGTAATTATAGAAGCTGCCGAACAATCAAATAGAATTAATGTACCAATAATTGAGGAACCTCAAAAACTGAAAAATTTTCTTAACAAAGAAATGGATTTAATATTTACAGACATCAATACCAATAATACAAAAATAAATTTAAAAAAATTAACAGCAAAACCAACTTGCGTAATAATAGGGCCGGAGGGAGATTTTTCTGAAGACGAAAGGATAGAGATTCTTAAGTTTAATGGTGTTCAGCCAATCAAAATTAATGAAAACATTTTGAGGTCTGAAACGGCTGTAATTTCTGCTCTATCGATCATTAATTACGCGATTTTTTGATATTTTGTCGCTAAAAGTAAAAGTGTATTTTTTTAAAAGACGCTCTATATAGAGTAAAAAAATGAAAAAAATTTTATATATATTTATAACAATTTTAATTAGTTCAAGCGCCTTAGCCAATCAACCATTTGATTGGCAATTAGGTTTTCAAAAAGCTGCATCAGAATCTATGAGAGATATAGTTAATTTTCATAATAACTTATTACTCCCGATTATAATTGCGATAAGTGTATTTGTTCTATTTTTGATGGTTTACGCATGTATAAGATTTAGAGCTTCAGCAAATCCAATTCCGTCAAAAAGGACTCACAACGTAGCTGTTGAAGTTTTATGGACGTTAATCCCGTGTTTAATTTTAATTGTTATGGCAGTTCCGTCATTTAAAATTTTATATTCACAAGATGCTATACCTAAAGCAGATGTAACTGTTAAGGCAATTGGTTATCAATGGTATTGGGGATATGAGTATCCAGATCAAAATATATACTTCGACTCTTATATGATTGAAGACAAAGATTTAAAAGAAAATCAACCGAGACTATTAGCTGTTGATAATGAGCTAGTTGTTCCGGTCAATAAAGTTATTAAAGTTATGATTACAGCAAATGATGTTCTACATGCTTGGGCATTACCATCGTTTGGGGTAAAAAGAGATGCTGTACCTGGTAGAATTAATGAAACTTGGTTTAAAGCTGAAAAAGTTGGTACTTATTACGGTCAGTGCTCTGAACTTTGTGGAATTAAACACGCATTTATGCCAATTGAGGTGAGAGTTGTTACAGATAAAGAATATGAAGAATGGTTATTAGATGCAAAAATTAAATTTGCAAAAGAAATTATAGATGAAGATAAATTTAAAAAACTAGCGAGTAAATAATAATGTATACACAATCAGCATCACACGACGATCATCATACCCCAACAGGTTGGAAGCGTTGGGCCTACTCAACTAACCACAAAGATATTGGAACAATGTATCTAATATTTGCAATCGTAGCTGGAGTAATTGGTACTGCATTTTCAGTTTTAATGCGAATGGAATTGATGCATCCTGGTGATGGAATTTTAGGTGGAAATTATCATTTGTATAATGTCTTAGTAACGGGTCATGGTCTTATTATGATCTTCTTCATGGTTATGCCTGCAATGATTGGTGGATTTGGTAATTGGTTTGTGCCAATAATGATAGGTGCTCCAGATATGGCTTTTCCAAGAATGAATAATATTTCTTTTTGGTTATTACCCACTTCATTTATTTTGTTAATTATGTCTATATTTATGGATGGCCCTCCAGGTCAGACAGGTGTTGGCGGTGGATGGACTATTTATCCTCCTTTATCATCAAAGGCAGGACAACCGGGACCTGCGATGGACTTTGCGATTTTAAGTTTACACTTAGCTGGTGCATCATCAATTTTAGGTGCTGTAAACTTTATTACTACAATTTTAAATATGAGAACTCCAGGTATGACTCTGCATAAAATGCCATTATTTGCTTGGTCAATATTAGTAACAGCTTTTTTACTGTTATTATCATTACCAGTTTTAGCAGGAGCAATTACAATGCTTTTAACCGATAGAAATTTTGGAACAGCTTTTTTTGATGCTCAAACAGGGGGAGATCCAGTTTTATTTCAACATTTGTTTTGGTTCTTTGGTCATCCAGAAGTTTATATTTTAATTTTACCTGGTTTTGGAATGATAAGTCATATTGTTTCAACATTCTCTAGAAAACCAGTTTTTGGTTATTTGGGAATGGCTTATGCCATGGTTGCAATCGGAATAGTTGGTTTTGTTGTATGGGCCCATCATATGTATACAGTTGGGTTAAGTACAGACACTAAGGCTTACTTTTTAGCTGCTACAATGATTATTGCTGTTCCAACTGGAATAAAAATATTCTCATGGATAGCAACTATGTGGGGAGGATCAATTTCATTTAAAACACCTATGGTTTGGGCTTTGGGATTTATATTTTTATTTACAGTTGGAGGTGTGACAGGAGTAGTACTAGCTAACGCTGGAGTAGATACAGCGATGCATGATACATATTATGTCGTTGCGCACTTTCATTATGTTTTGTCTCTAGGAGCAGTATTTGCAATTTTTGCAGGATTTTATTATTGGTTTGGTAAAATGAGTGGTTATGAATACTCAGAGTTTTTAGGTCAGCTACATTTCTGGTTAACATTCATCGGTGTAAACTTAGTATTTTTTCCACAGCATTTCTTAGGGCTTGCAGGTATGCCAAGAAGATACGCAGACTATCCTGACGCTTTTGCTGGTTGGAATTATATTTCCTCAATTGGTTCATATATATCAATCATTGGTCTAGCAGTGTTTTTTATTAATTTGATTTATGCTTTTTATAAAAAGAAATCTGCTGCACAAAATCCATGGGGTGAAGGTGCTACAACATTAGAATGGACTGTACCATCTCCACCTAATTTTCATACTTTTGATGAATTACCAAAGTTTGAAGATGAGGAGAGTGTTGAAAAATCTGTGAGTTAATAATTAAGATTTTTTAAAATAAAAATGATTAAGTCGAAATTAAAATTAAGAAATTTAAGTCAAGAAGACGTTTTTAATCTATCAGAATTATTTAAATTAATGAAGCCAAGAGTCATGTCTTTGGTAATTTTTACTTGTGCAGTTGGATTGCTAATGGCACCAAACGCTGTTCCTACAAAAGATGCCATTGTTGCAATTTTGCTTGTTTCAATTGGGGCAGGAGCTGCAGGCGCATTAAATATGTGGTATGAGTCTGATCTTGATGCTTTAATGACAAGAACTTGTTTAAGACCAATACCAACAGGTAAAATAAATAAAAATCAGGCGTTAGTATTTGGTATTTCGTTATCAATATTTTCAGTTATAGCACTTGATTATTTTGCAAACAGACTATCAGCGGGATTATTGTTGTTTACAATCTTATTTTACGTTTTTGTTTATACAATTTGGCTAAAGAGAAAAACTCCTCAGAATATAGTTATTGGAGGCGCATCAGGAGCCTTGCCACCAGTTATAGGATGGACCATTGCAACAAATTCGTTATCTATTGAGTCTCTAACATTTTTTCTGATTATATTTTTTTGGACTCCATCTCATTTTTGGGCATTAAGTTTGTATAAATCTGATGATTATAAAAAAGCAAAAGTGCCAATGCTTCCATTAACCAACGGCATTGAAAGTACAAAATTGAATATATTAATTTATTCATTATTGATGTTACCTGTTGTAATTTTACCTTACGCTCTTGGATTTGTTGGTCTTGCATTTTTGATTCCATCATTAATTTTGACCATATATTATAATATATTGTGTTTTAAACTTTATAATTTTAAAAAAAATAAATTTGATGCT
>CACPCX010000001.1 GCA_902632545.1 uncultured Pelagibacteraceae bacterium | reverse complement strand
TTTACAAAAAATTCTTTTTCTTTAAGTTCTTTTAGGATTTGTTTTCTTGCTTCAGACCTATCAAGATCTACGTAATGTTCAGGAGCGTTTTCATTTATTTTTCCTGCTTCATTAAAAATATTTACAATTTCAAGATTATTTCTTTGCCCAACTTCATAGTCATTAAAATCATGAGCCGGAGTTATTTTTAATGCTCCTGTTCCTTGTTCAGGATCTGCATACTCATCTTCAATAATTTTAATCTTTCTTCCTACAATTGGAATGGTAACTGTTTTTCCAACAAAGGATTTAAATCGTTCATCTTTTGGGTTAACAGCAATAGCTGTGTCACCAAGCATTGTTTCAGGTCTTGTAGTTGCAATGGTTATAAACTGGTCAGTGCCATCTATAGGATATCTAATATAATAAATTTTAGAATTTACCTCTCTTTGATCTACTTCTAGATCTGAAATAGCTGTTTTTAAAACTGTGTCCCAGTTAACTAATTTCTTATCTTTATAAATTAGACCTTTGTTGTAAAGATCTACAAAAACCTTAATTACTGATTTGGATAAATTCTCATCCATGGTGAAGGCATTTCTTGACCAATCACAAGAACAACCAAGTTTTTTTAATTGGTTAATTATTATGTCTCCATATTGCTCTTTCCATTCCCAAACTTTTTCAATAAATTTTTCTCTACCAATTTCATTTTTATCTATTTTGTCAGATAATAATTTTTTCTCTACTAATGCTTGTGTAGCAATTCCAGCATGGTCTGTACCTGGTTGCCATAAAGTTTCAAAATTATTCATTCTATGATAACGGACCAATAAATCTTGAATTGAGTTATTAAGAGCATGACCCATATGTAAACTACCAGTTACATTTGGTGGAGGAATTACAATAGAGAATTTTTTTGAATTTTCTTTAGGTTTAAAAAGACCATTTTTTTCCCAATAAGAATAGATTCTATTTTCAACATCAGAATGTATATATTTATCACTGCTCATTAGTGTTAAAGTTTATAATTTAATAATCTAAATTAACAATAATGAATTTGGATCGTTATTTAATAGACTAATATTAAAAATTTAATATAAAAAGGCATCTGTAGCTATTATCTAAAAATAAGATGGCAACGTGGCGGAATGGTTACGCAGAGGATTGCAAATCCTTGTATCCCGGTTCGATTCCGGGCGTTGCCTCCAAAAAAAATCTTGTTTTAGTTATAAAAAAAAGTAAGTTGACTTTTTTATATTCCTCGGTAGCTCAGTTGGTAGAGCAGTTGACTGTTAATCAATTGGTCGCAGGTTCGAGTCCTGCCCGAGGAGCCAAAAAAACAATTTGTTTAAAAAATTAATACGGGGCTAGATTCAAATTAATTTTTAAACTGCTTTTGAAATATTTGACCCTGATATTTGTAAAGATTTATTAAATTTTAATTTTTGATCTGCATTAAGTTCTGAATATAATTTTACTAAAAAATTATAATTAACATTCATGTGACCCTCTTGAGATTTTTCTAAATTTATTAAGTATTCCGAAAAATCTTCAAAAAAATAGTTAATTGGTACTTTTAAGTAATTAGAAAGTTGTAGTAATCTAATCGAACTAACGCCGTTAGTACCTTTTTCATATTTTTGAATTTGTTGAAATGTAACATTTATAGCTTTTGCAACTTTTGTTTGCGTCAATCCCAAAGCTAATCTTCTTAACTTTAGCTTATTGCCTAAGTGCTTGTTGAAATTATCTTCCATTAAGACCCCTCTTAATTAAATTTTAAAATCCTATTGAACAGATTTATTAATGTTACTGCAATAGAAAAATTTATTATTTTTTGTGAGAAATTTAAAAAAACCCAAATAGTGTCAAGCATTAGTTGAATGCAAAATAAAAATATTTAGTTTGTGTAATTTAGAATTATCACTAAATTCGTATATATTTTTTATAAAATTTGACTTAAAAACAGCTTAGTTCTATCGCTCTTAGGGTTAGCAAAAAACTCTTTAGTTTCAGCTCTTTCAACAATCATTCCTTCATCCATAAAAATAACCTCATCAGCTACCTCTTTAGCAAATCCCATCTCATGGGTAACAACTATCATAGTCATACCTTGGTTTGCTAAATCAACCATTACATCTAAAACTTCTTTAATCATTTCTGGATCTAGGGCTGATGTAGGCTCATCAAATAACATTATTTTTGGCTCCATACAAAGTGCTCTAGCTATAGCAACTCTTTGTTGTTGACCACCTGACAATTGACCAGGAAATTTTTGAGCTTGATCAAGTATTTGAACTCTTTCTAAATGTTTTAAAGCTAATTCTTCTGCTTCTTTTTTTGGCATTTTCTTTACCCAAATCGGTGCGAGTGTGCAATTATCTACAATTGATAGATGTGGAAATAAGTTAAACTGTTGAAATACCATTCCAACTTCCGCTCTAATTTGCTCAATATTTTTTGTATCTTCCGTCAAAGTGTTTCCATCAACGATAATATCTCCTTGTTGATGTTCCTCTAATCTATTTATACATCTAATTAATGTGGATTTACCAGATCCTGAAGGACCACAAACAACAATTTTTTCTTTTGCTTTAACTTCTAGATTAATGTCTTTTAAAACTTGAAAATCACCAAACCATTTATTCATATTTTTTATTTGAATAATACTGTCTGACATAATTTATCTCTCTGTTTTATATTTCTGTTCTAGATTATAGCTATACTTACTCATTGCATAACAAATAATCCAGAAAATTATTGCAGCAAATACGTAGCCTTCCATTGCAAATCCTAACCATTTAGGATTGGTTTTTGCTAAATTTAACATTCCTACTATTTCTAATAAACCAACCACAAATATTAAAGGTGTATCTTTTACTAAAGCCAAAAACGTATTAGCTATACCAGGAATAACAAGTTTTAAAGCTTGAGGTAAAATTACAAATATATGCATTCTCCAATAACCCATTCCAAGTGATTTTGCAGCCTCGTATTGACCACGTGGTAAAGCTTGTAAACCTCCTCTAATAACTTCAGCAACATAAGCTGCTTCAAATAAAGAAATAGCTATTATGCATCTAACTAATTTATCTATAAAAAAATCTGCAGGTAAAAACATTGGAAACATCACAGCAGACATAAATAAAACTGTAATTAACGGAACACCTCTCCAAAATTCAATAAACCCTATTGATATGTATCTTATTAGTGGAAAATCAGATCTTCTACCAAGTGCGAATGCCATTCCTATAGGAAAACAGAAAATTAAACAGAAAAATGAAATTATAAATGTAAGTGATAATCCTCCCCAAGCTCCAGTTTCGACCCAATTTAATCCATCAAGTTTACCCAACTCAATTAATTCCTCGTAAAAGATGAAATATTTTAAAGCAATATAAAGAGTGATTGGCACAAATATAAAATAATAAAATTTAAATTTACTTGGGATAAAGAAACCAATAATTATTGAAATTACTGCTGCGATTATTCCATAAGAGAAGTCAAAAAATATAGGACCGCCTGATATAAAAAAGAAAATAAATAAGAAAGCTATAAATGGATAAATTACAACGTAGTATAATGTTAAATATTTTTTAAACTTTTCAGTAGCAAAATATCCAACTGAACCTAATAGTGTTAATGCTACAAATGAAAGATTAATCCTCCATTGCTCAGCATTTGGGTACATGCCATACATAAATCTTCTAAACCAGACTTTAATATAAGTCCAACAAGCTCCGCCACCTGAGCACATATCTTTACTATCTCCAGCAAAACTTGCGTCAATTACAAACCAGCTTAAAATTGGTGGTGTTGACTTAATGATTATAAAAATAATTAATAAGGATAAGATTGCATTAAAATTATTAGTATTAATATTTTTGTTTACTTTATCTAAAAACTTATAACCACTGTTTTCAATTCTTATAAAATGTAAACCTATAAATCCTAATATAATTGGGATTATAAAACTTAATGATGATGGTAAAAATCCAGTGATGTTTAAACTAAAGAATGAATTAAGAAAAACATCAATAACACTAATAACAAATAAAAATGAACCCATGTATAAAAAGGTAGTTAAGTTATCTTTATTTGGTTTTAAAAAGCTAATTTTTGACATTTATTTTTCCTTAATAGCAATTTTTTTATTGTACCAATTCATAAGAATTGAAATTGAAATACTTAAGCTCAAGTAAGTAAGCATTGTTATTGAAACTATTTCAATCGCTTTACCAGTTTGCATTAATGCTGTTCCCGCAAAAACTAGTACTAGATCAGGATAAGCAATAGCAGCAGCTAAAGAAGAATTCTTAGTTAAATTTAAATATTGGTTAGTTGTTGGTGGAATAATAATTCTTAATGCTTGTGGCATTACAACTAATTTTAAAACTTGATTAGGATTTAATCCTATAGAAGCTGCAGCTTCTTTTTGACCTTTTCCAACACCTTGTATACCAGCTCTAACACACTCAGCAATAAAAGTAGCTGTATACAAGGCTAATGATAAAGTCAGAGCTATTAACTCTGGTGGTAAACTTACACCACCTTCGTATATGAATGAAGTTGTTGCTAATTGTTTTAGTTTTGGAATTTCAAAGGATAAACTTACACCTCCTATTAAAAAACTTAGCAAAGGTAATATAAAAATTAAACCAACAGATATCCAAAAAACTGGTAATTGTTTACCTTGTGTTTCTTGAACTTTTCTTGCATGAATTCTTATAACAACTATTGCTACAATTGCTGCAATTATTGAATATAAAAATACATTTAGATTTTCCCAAATAAATGCTGGAACATATAAACCTTTAATCGTTAAGAAAAAAACACCCAACATTGCATCAGCATCTTGAGGCAAAGGTAAGGCTCTTAAAGCAGCGAAATACCAAAAAAATATTTGTAAAAGTAATGGGATGTTTCTAAAAAATTCTACATAAAAAGCAGCAAATTGATTTATCAAATAATTTGGAGATAACCTTGCTACACCAACGATAACACCTAAAACTGTTGCAAAAATAATTCCAATAACAGAAACTAAAATAGTATTAAGCAAACCAACAAGGTAAGCTCTGAAGTAAGAATGAGATCCATCATATTCGATAAGTGAGAACTGCACATCAAATGAAGATTCTTGAGAAAGAAATCCGTAACCAAAATCAATACCTCTGTTCTCCATATTGATTTGTGCGTTATATGTAAAAAAACCAAAAACCAATACTACAACTAAAACAGTAATTAATTGGGGAATGATTTTTTGTAATTTCAGGTCCATTTGAACGCTTATAAAAAAAAGGGCTAGAAAAATCTAGCCCTTTTTAATTATTTAAATATGCAATTATCTTGCAGGTGGCACATATAGAATTCCACCTTTAGTCCATAATTCATTTGGACCTCTATCAGGTAAAATTCCAGTGTCAGCTATATTTCTTTTGTAGCTTTCACCATAGTTACCAACTTGCTTAATAATTCTTAAGCTCCACTCATTGTCTAGACCAAAAGCAGCACCTAATTCACCTTCAGCACCAACCAATCTTTTTACAGCTGGATTGTCTGAAGTTTTCATTGAGTCTGCATTAGCAGAAGTAATTCCATACTCTTCTGCTTCGATCATAGCATTTAAAGACCATCTAACGATATCTTCCCAAACAGAGTCACCTTGTCTTACAACTGGTCCTAAAGGCTCTTTAGAAACAGTTTCAGGTAATACTATGTGTTCATCTGGGTTAGACATTTTAGTTCTTTGTGCAGCTAAACCTGATTTATCAGTAGTGTATGTATCACATCTACCAGCATCATAAGCAGCTACGACCTCATCAGCTTTTTCGAAAGCAACTGGCTCATAAGAAATTCCTTTTGAGTTAAAGAAGTCTCTCATGTTTAACTCAGTTGTTGTACCAATGTTTGTACAAGCTGAGATACCATCTTTGAATTGGCTTGTTGAAGTAATACCAGAACTTTTTCTAACCATGAAACCTTGACCATCGTAGAAGTTTACTCCAACGAAAGTAAGTCCGATATCAGCATCTCTAGAAAGAGTCCAAGTTGTGTTTCTTGATAAGATATCAATCTCACCAGAAGTTAAAGCTGTAAACCTTTCTTTAGCACTTAATGGTGTAAACTTAACTTTGTTTGCATCACCTAATACTGCAGCAGCTACCGCTCTACATACGTCAACGTCAATACCAGTCCAATTTCCTGCTGCATCAGCATTAGAAAATCCTGGAAGACCTTGAGATACTCCACATCTTACAAACCCCTTCTTTTGAGTGTTTTTAAGTGTTTTAGATTTTTTAGCAGCCATAGTTTCTGTTGTAAAAGTAAACAACACTGCAACCATAGCAACTAAAGAAGTTAATTGTTTTAAGTATTTAAACATTATTCTTCCTTTATGTTATTTTTATTTGTTAACAAATAATTCAAAATTGCTTTTGAATATTCTTAATTTAAGCATGTAAGAAATAAGTCTTCAAGCAAAATATAGGTTCTAAATTTAATTAATAAGTATTTTAGTCAAGGATTAATTTATCAATAAAAGAGGTGATAATATTAATGGCGCGCCCTGGAGGATTCGAACCTCCGACCCTCGGTTTAGAAAACCGATGCTCTATCCAGCTGAGCTAAGGGCGCAAAATTTAAAGATATATATAATACTTAATTAATTTTTAAAAAGAAATTTTTTAGCTATTAATAATAAAGATAAAAGTTCAACTCTTCCGATTATCATAAAAAATATAAGAAAATATTTGGTCAAAAAGTGTAAATTTAGAAAATCAAAGTCAGCCACACCATAAGCGGAGGAATTAACTGTATTCATTAGAGTTAATACAGCTAATGTAAATGAATATTCAAATTGAATATTTGATAAAGATAACAATATAGTTAATGAAAAAAGAGAAATAACAAAAATCAATATTGTTAAAAAATATTTATTTATATCTTCTGCGTCAAAATTAATTTTAGAAAAAGCCAGTTTATTCATAAATACATTTTTTGGTCTGCTAAAAGAAAGAATTTGATTAATAGAATATTTGGTCAAAGAATAGATTTTTAAAAATCTTATACCTGAGCTTGTAGAAAAAAAAGATCCACCAACTATTACAAGTAAAATAAAAATAAAATTTAAGTTAGTTTGGTCAATTTCAAGAGAAATACCTATATTTGAAATACTGCTAACTAAAGATAAAAAACTGAAAGTGAAATTAGTATCATAGCTAAAAAAAACAAAAAAGATACTTACAACAAAAATAAAATATAAAAATAAATGTATATCTTCGTAAAAAAAATTTAAATTTTTATTTCTTAAAAAAATTAAATTATATGTAAAAAAAATACTAAAAAAAGAAATCAACATTAAAAATGAAAATATTATAATCTGAAAATCATTTACTAAAATTGATGAAAGATTGTTTACAGGTAGAAAGCCTCCTGATGAAATAATTGTCATCGCTAAATTTAGCGAATTAAATGATCTTATACCAAAAATATTTAAAATAATAAAAATTGATAAAGTTAATCCTGAGTACAACAATAAAATTTTTATTGATTGTTTTAGTATTTCAGAGGAATTAAAAGATAGAAAATTTGTTAGAGATTTTTTTAAGCTTTCATCATAAATATCTATTAAAAATATTATAGAATATAAAAAATATAAACCTCCGATCCACTGAATAGATGACCTCCATAAAATTAGCCCTTGATCTATATGTTTTATATTTTCAAATATAGTAAAACCTGTTGATGTAAATCCTGATACAGCTTCAAAAAATGCATTTAAAAAAGTCAAATTGTAAATACTTAAATAAAAAGGAATCGACATAACTAAAGGCATTAAAACGTAACCTAATAAAACAGTTGCTATTTTTTCAAATATTGATGATTTTCTTTCACTTGTTTTAATTTTATAAAAAATCAATCCAATTGCAGCAGATATGATAAAGCTAAAATAATAAGTATTAAGATTTAGATAAAGGTTAAAATAATAAGAATAAATAATATTTAAAAAAGAAAAGAGAGAAATTAATACAAAAAAAAAACTTAAATATTTTACTCTAAATAGTGACATTTAATTAAATAGAACTAATTCTAAATATATTTTCTACTACCGATATTGAATCTTTTTTAGCTAAAAAAACAACTTTATCTTCTTTTTGAAAAACAAAATTTGATCTCGGTATTATAACTTCATTTTCTCTTAATACAGCACCTATTCTGATTTCTTCTGGAAGATTAGAATTTTTTAATTCTTTGTTTATTAACTCTGAGGTTTCTATAATTTCAGCTTCAATTACCTCATATTCACCATCCATAATCGTATAAGCTGTTTCAATTGTGCCTTTGTGAATATGTTTTAAAATACTTGATACTGTATTCATTCTGGGGTCAATGAGATCATCAATTTTTAAAGAATTTTGTAACAAAGAGTAATTAGGCTTATTGATTAAAGCCATTGTCCTCTTATCATCAATATCTTTTTCGTCTTTTGCAAATTTTTCAACAAGAACACTTACCATTAAATTATCTTCATCATCGTTTGTTAAAGCAAGAACAGTCTCGGCCTCTTGTAAATTAGCTTCTACAAGAACTTCCTCATCTAAAGCATTTCCATTAATAACAATCGTATTATTTAATTCACTAGCGAGAAATTCAGCTCTTTCTTTATTTTTTTCAATTATTTTTACCCTCGCAGCCTCCAAATTTTCTTCAATATTTTTTGCTAAATTAAAACCTATATTTCCACCACCCACTATTAATATATTTTTAGATATTTTTTCATCGTGTCCAAAAGCTTCTAAAGTTTCAGACATTTGAGAGGAGTTTATTAGAACATAAATTTTATCATTTTTTCTTACTTCATCATTTTTCTTTGGAATTAAAAATTTATCTTCTCTAATAATTCCAATTATGTTGGCATCTAAATTGGGGTATTTTTTAGTTAAATCATTAAGTTTAATATTGCTTAATTTACAATTGTCGTTAATCAAAATTTCTAACAATCTAATTTTATTTTCAGCAAAAGGAACACTGTCTAATGCACCTGGTGCCTCAAGTTTTCTTTGTATTGATTTTGCTATCTCAATTTCAGGTGAGATAATTACATCTATGGGTAAATTTTCTTTATTGTATACTCTTGTAAATTTTGGATTTAAGTAATCTTGAGATCTAATTCTAGCTATTTTTTTTGGAATGTTGAATATCGAATAAGCTATCTGACATATTAACATATTAATTTCGTCATTTCTGGTAACTGCTATAATCATATCTGTTTCAGCAGCATTAGCTTTTTCAAGGATTGATGGATATGTTCCTTTACCGACTATAGCCTTCACATCTAATGCATCATCTATTTTTTGGATATCCTCACTGGAAAGATCTATAACAGTTATAGAATGGCCTTGCTCACTTAACTGTTTGGCTATAGTAAACCCTACTCTTCCAGCTCCACAAATGATAATGTTCATTTAATTAAATTCTTTAATCCCTAGGCCTTTTAATTTTCGATGCAAAGCACTTCTTTCCATTCCAACAAAATTTGCTGTTTTAGAAATATTTCCATTAAATTTTTTTAATTGAATAGTTAAATACTCTTTTTCAAACTTTTCTCTAGCTTCTTTTAATGGCACAGATAGGCTGTTTTCGGCCAATTGATCGTCAAAATTATTATTTTTTAGAGACTCTTTAATGATATTGGAGATTTTATCTTTTGAGTCAGGTTGTAAAATTGCAATTCTTTCAATTAAATTTCTTAATTCTCTAACATTACCATGCCAATTATGATTTAATATGTAGCTATTATTTTCATCTATCTCTAATTCTTTAATACTATAATTATCACATATTTTTTTTGAAAAATATTTAATTAACAAAGGAATATCAGAAACTCTTTGATTTAAAGGTTCTACATTTATCTCAAAAACATTTATTCTATGAAATAAATCTTCTCTAAAATTTCCTAATTCAATTTCTTTTTTTAAATCTTTACTTGAAGAACATATTAATCTCACATCTACATGAACATCATTGCTACCATTAACTCTTTTAAATTTTTGATCTGTTAAAACTCTTAGTATTTTTGATTGAATATCTAATGGTATTTCTGAAACTTGGTCAATCAAAAGTGTACCCTTATTTGCTTTTTCAAGGGCTCCATATGAAATAGATCCATTTTCTTTTTCTTCACCAAATAATTCTAATTCATATTTAATATTATCAAGTAGAGCACCATTAAGCACAACAAAAGGATTTTTGTATCTATTTGAAGTTTTGTGAATTTTTCTTGCTATTAATTCTTTTCCTGAACCTGAAGGTCCGCTTATAAAAACTCTGCTTTCTGTTATTGATATCTTTTTTATTTGATCAATTATATTTACAATATTTTTACTATCACCAATTAATTCGTATGATGAAAATAATTTACTTTCATATTCTTTATTTTGTTTTTTTAAATTAAAGTTTTCTACTGCTCTTTTAACAAAATTAAGTAATCTATCTTGATCAAATGGTTTTTCTATAAATTCAAATGCTCCATTCTGTAAAGATTTAACAGCCATTTCTATATTTGCATGGCCAGATATAATTATAACCGGTATATCTTTATTTTTAGATTTGATGTGTGAAAGAAGTTTAATACCATCATTGTCTCCTTTATCTAATTTAACATCAAGAATAGCAACATCAGGTAGTTTTTTATCAATTTCCGTAAGTGCTTGATTATAATTTGCTGCCAAACGGGTTTTGTAACCTGAATCTATAATCAATTCATTAATTATATTTCTAATGTCAGCGTTATCATCTACAATTAAAATTTCTTCACTCATACTATTTTAAAAATATTATATTAATTTTTGCTCCATCATCTTTTGATATAAAATCAATTTTACCATTATGGTCATTAACTATTTTGTTTACTATCGACAATCCCAAACCAGTCCCATTTTTCTTAGTTGTAAAATACGGATTAAGTATATCTTTAATATTATTTTTCAATTTACTAAAACCAATACCATTATCTTCAATTGTAGCTCTAATGTGGCTATGTTCTTGAATAAGTTCAATAGTGATTTTTTTATTGAAATTTCTATTATTTTGAGCTTTCTGATTGATACTTTCTATTGAATTTTTAATCAAATTTAAAAATACCCTGCTTATTTGTTCTTTATCACTTTCAAGTAAAATTTTATCTAAATTTTTATTAAATGTAATATTAATAGAATTATCTAATTCTTTTAATAATTTAATATTGTCATCAATCAAATCTACTAAATTATTTTCTCTAAAAATAGGTTTTGGCATCCTTGCAAAATCAGAAAACTCGTTAACTAATTTTTCAATTTGTTTAATTTGATTGTTAATAATTTTTAAATTTTCCTTAAAATTATTTGACTCACTTTTTTTGAGTTCATTAGAATATTTGTTTTTTAGTCTATCAATAGTTAATTGAATTGGCGTAAGAGGATTTTTTATTTCATGAGCAAGTTTTCTAGCTAAACTTCCCCAGGCCTCGTGTCTTTCATTAATTATTAATTTTTCTTGCTGATTTTTCAATCTATCAATCATTAAATTAAAATTTTTATTTAAATTTTCAAGGTCTTTATCGGTCTTTACTTCTGGTACTTTTGCATCAAAATTTCCTTGACCAATTGATGTTGAAGCAATTATGAGATTATTTATAGACCTAAAAAATCTTGATGAAAATCTTATAGCTATAGATATAGACACAAATAATAGAACACTAACAACGATAATATAAATAATAGCAAATGAAATTTTAATACCAGTACTTTTTTCTTCTACAGTATAGTAAAAATTAATTGCTTCTTGAGACTCGGCCAAATACTTTGATATATCTTTATCTAAATATTTAACAACATATAAAAATCTATCTTCAAAATTTTGTAGCCTCATTATAGCCGCAGAAATATTTTCTGGCGCATTAATAATTTTTAATGGACGATCGTCATCTAATACTAGATTTAATGCCTTGTCTAATGGAGGTGTATATTGCTGATCTTCATTTAAGGTGGTAAATAAAATTTCTTTATTAATATCTATGATATGTATTTCATCTACATTTCTAATTAATTTTTGAGTATTTAGAAACCTTCTGTACTCATTAGTATTATTATTTAAAAATTTTTTACTTTTGTTAGTATCAAAAGCAATTAAAACAATATCTGATTGAATTTTATTTCTGATTTCATCAACATAATTCCTTGCCAATTCATAAGAATTATTAACAACAGTTGTAACTTTTTTGTCAAAATATTTTTCTAAAGCAAAAGAAAATAAAAATAACGAAAATATTGATATCAGTAGTGACGGAATTAATGTGAATAAACCAAAATATGTAATATATTTTTTATTTGATTTAAAACCATCTTTATCAATGTCATTTTTAATGGCACTTCTAATTTCTATGAAAATAAATATAAAGAGTGTTAATAAAAGAAAAATATTAAGAACCAATAATATTTGTAAATTTTGATCGGTTAATTCAATAAATCCTTTATCTATAAAAGTTAAAAAGGTTAAAAAACCTATCGATAATGTGATAATAAATAATATTATTAAGTATATATTTTTTTTAATAAATTCGTACATTTGAATATAAAAACTACCAATATAAATGAATAATTATTTTATAATACTAGCATCAGGACAAAGCAAAAGATTTAATTCAAATAATCCAAAACAATTTAATATTTATAAAAACAAGGCTCTTTTTAAACATTCTCTTGAAAAAGCAATAAAATCAAAGCTGTTCAAAAAAATTATATTGGTTGTAAATAATAAAAAAAATATTAAGGAAAAATTAGCTAAAAATGTTTTGATTATTAAAGGTGGAAAGGAAAGATCTGACTCTTCATTAATTGCCTTAAAATATATTAAAAAATTTAAACCTAATAATGTTTTAATTCACGATGCTGCAAGACCAAATTTTACAATTAAACTTCTAAATAACTTAATTAAAACCCTTAAAAATTATAGAGCAGTTATACCTGCTATAAATTCAAAAGATTCTATTAAATACATGATTAAAAACCAACTTTTTAATTTAAATCGAAATAATTCCTACTTAACGCAAACACCACAAGCGTTTAAATTTAAAGATTTATACAGCTTGTCTGTAAAACAAAAAAATAAGGTTACAGATGAAGCTACATTATTTATTGAAAATAATTTGAAAATAAAAATCATTAAAGGTGAAAATTTAAATAATAAAATCACATACAAAGAAGATTTAGAAAACAACAAAACTTATTTTGGAATTGGATTTGATATACATAGGTTAATAAAGGGTAAAAAGCTTTTTCTAGGTGGGATAAAAATCCCTTTTCATTCAGGTCTTAAAGGTCATTCAGATGGTGACGTAATTATTCACTCTGTAATAGACTCTATTTTAGGAGCGATGAAAAAAAAGGATATTGGAACTTTTTTTCCTGATAATCAAAAAAAATTTAAAAATATTAGATCTCCAAAAATGCTTAAACCTATCAATGAAATTTTAAATAAAAAAAACTATTTTATTAATAATCTAGATATAAATTTGATTTGTGAAAAACCAAAAGTTTCAAAGTATAGAGATAAAATTATTAAATCTTTATCTAAGTTATTGGGTATAGATAAAGAATTAATAAATCTAAAAGGTAAAACTGTTGAAAAACTTGGATTGATTGGAAAGGAAAAAGCTATAGCTTGTGAAGTTATTTGCTCAATATCAGAATGAAAAAAATTAATATCTTGCTATCTACTTTCTTTGGTTATGGATATTTAACTAAAATTCCTGGTACTATTACTTCTGCTGTAACTGTAGTTTTTCTATACATTGCCTATGAAGTTCTTGGTTATAATGATCTTAAATTTTCAATCATTTTTTTTATACTTTTATTTTTTTACTCTTTTTATGCTGTAAAAGACTCAGAAGCCGAATTTGAAAATAAAGACCCTCGGCAAATTGTAATAGATGAAGTCTTAGGTCAATCAATGCCAATTATTTTATTATTATATTTAAATCAAACTAATCAAATAAATAGTCCTATCGAAATTTATTATATTTTTTCTTTTATATTTTTTAGATTTTTTGATATTTTGAAACCTTTTCCAGTAAATTATTTTGACAAAAATTATAAAAACTATTTTGGAATAATCATGGATGATATAATTGCTGGATTATATGCCATGATATTAATTTACTTAATTAGTCTAAAATTTTAATGAGCATTAAATCACTTCATAAAAAACTAATTAAAAAAAAGTTAACTATATCTCTAGCCGAGTCTTGTACTGGCGGTTTGTTAGCTCATAATTTAACTAAATTATCTAATTCATCGAAGTATTTTCAAATGGGTCTTACGACCTACTCTAATCAAGCAAAAATTAAGATATTAAGAGTAAATAAAAATATCATCAAAAAATATGGTGCTGTCAGTAAGGAGTGTTGCAAAGTAATGGTCAAAAACTTATCAAAAATCTCAAAAAGTAGAATTAATGTATCAATAACTGGTATTGCAGGACCAGGCGGTGGATCAAAACATAAGCCAGTTGGTTTGGTTTATATAGGGATAAAAAAAGGAAACTATTTAAAAATCCATGAACATAAATTTAAATCTAAGAATCGTAATAAAATACAATTATTAACCGTAAAAGAAGCTATAAAAAAATTATTAAATCTTATTTAGTTTTTGCTAACTCCAAATTTGCTGAAATTATACCATGCTCTTTCATGAAAATAGTATAAAAACATTTTTGTTAATACTTCAATACCTGCAATGGTTCCTGCCCAATCAAACTTACCTGTAATTATCCATGCTATTAAAAATGTATCTGCACTAGCAATTATTCTCCAAGTTATAGTTTTTGCTAAATGTCTTTTTTTATCAACTTTTTTCATTTATTTCCTTTTTTTAGTTTTTTAAAGGTTGATACAAATCTTGTGCTCTTTTTTGAAATGCATCAGCTATTTTATTTAATCCATACTGAAATGATTTTGTCATAACTACATTAAGAAATTTATTTTCAATTTCAAAATCAATATCAAATAAAATTTCAGTACAGTTGTCAGATTCTATAAATTTCCAATTGTTTTCAAGGTGTCTTAAAGGTCCACCAATATTGGTTACTTTAATTATGTTAGTTTTTTTGTTAAATTGAACATCACTTTTATAAGTATCTTTGAAAGGACCTTTGCCAATTGTCAGGTCGGCAATAATTAAGGTTAGATTTTCTCTCGTGTTTCTTTCATAAACTCTTGATCCGAGGCAAAATGGGACAAACTCAGGATATTTCTCAATATCGAGAACTAAATCAATCAGTTGATTTCTTTTACATTCAATTAATCTCGTAACTGATGCTTTTGGCATTAATTATTTTGTATTCTCTTTTTTTTAAGTTTCGCGAAATCTTCGTCTGCATGATACGATGATCTCGTTAGTGGCGATGAAGAAATAAGTAAGAAACCTTTTGTTTTTGCAATATTTTCTAATTCTTTAAATTCATCAGGGTGATAATACCTGCTTAGCGGGTGATGTTTAGGTGATGGTTGTAAGTATTGACCAATAGTTAAAAAATCAACCTCTGCTGTTCTTAAATCATCCATTACTTGAATAAGTTCGTCCTTATCTTCACCAAGACCAACCATTAATCCAGACTTTGTAAAAACTTTTTTATTAAATTTTTTGACATTCTTTAAAAGTTCTAAAGATCCAAAATACCTTGCACCAGGCCTTACCTTAAGATAAAGACGTGGTACAGTCTCAATGTTATGATTGAAAACATCCAAATCAGCTTCTAAAAGTTTTTTATACGCATCTCCTTTTCTAAGAAAATCTGGAGTTAAAACTTCAATAGATGTTTCTGGATTTCTTTTACGTGTAGCCTCAATTACTTCATAAAAATGATTAGATCCACCGTCTTCAAGATCATCTCTATCAACCGAAGTAATAACAACATGTTTTAAATTTAATTTTTTTACAGCGTTAGAAATTTTATAGGGTTCAAATGGATCTAAACCTTCAGGCTTACCAGTCTTTACATCACAAAAAGCACAAGCTCTCGTGCATGTATCTCCCATAATCATGAATGTTGCATGCCTCTTACTCCAGCATTCTGTAATGTTTGGACAATTGGCTTCCTGGCATACGGTTACTAAATTATTTTGATTGACTACAGTTTTAGTTAAGAAGAACTCTCTACTGTTTGATAATTTAGATCTTATCCATTCTGGTTTTTTTTTGATTGGATTTATAGGTTTATTAACTTTTTCAGGATGTCTAACTTTAATTTTCATTCTTTTTAATTATATAAATTGTTTCATCTTCTTTTCCAAATAAGAATCTTTCTCTAATTAAAGTCTCTATAAAATCTAGATCTAAATTGTCGCTCAATAGTGAATTTTTATGATCAATATCCTCTATTTTTTTAGCTAGAGATAATTCTTCATTTTTCAAGTCAGACAAAATTACTTTCTTGTCTATGTAAGAAAAAAGTCCTCTTTCACCGGAAACAAGATTAAAAACAAAATAAAAAATAAGAAAAACTGATATTAATAAAAAATAATTTTTTTTTATTAATTGAAGCATTAATTGATTCTATTCATCCTAGCTTTTTTTCCAAGTTCTTCTTCAATACGTATCAATTGATTATATTTTGCTACTCTTTCAGATCTAGCTAATGAGCCTGTTTTAATTTGGTTTGAATTAGTTCCTACTGCTAAATCAGCAATAAATGTATCTTCACTATCACCCGATCTATGAGAAATAATAGTTTTATATCCAATAGTTTGAGCAAATTTAATTACATCAAGTGTTTCTGAAACTGTACCAATTTGGTTTAGTTTTATTAAAATAGAATTTGATGAAATATTCAAAAATCCTTTCTTTAATCTTTCAAGGTTTGTTACATACAAATCATCGCCTACTATCTGAACTTTTTTAATTGATTTCATTAATTTGTTCCATGCTAACCAATCATTTTCAGCAAATGGGTCTTCTATTGATTTGATTTTATATTTTTTTATAATCTTTTGATACTCTTCAATTGATTTCTCTACTGAAATGTATTTTTTTGAATGGATTGAATATTTCTTTTTTTTGAATAATTCATTTGCTGCTACGTCTAAACAAATTGAAACATCTTTACCATTAATAAACCCTGATTTTCTAATTGCACCAACAATCAAATCTAATGCTTGGTTATTACTACTAATCATTGGTGCGAACCCACCCTCATCTCCTACAGATGTTGATAAACCTTTATTCTTTATCAATTTACTTAGGTTTTTAATTACAACAAAACATATTCTCATAGCATCAGAAAAACTTTTTGCTCGATCTGGTCTGATCATAAATTCTTGAATTCTAAGACCATTATTCGCATGAGCTCCACCATTAATAATATTCATTAATGGGTATGGTAATTGAAAATTATTTTTTTGAGAGAAAGTTTTATATAAAGGTAATTTTTTCACTTTTGCAGAAAGTTTTTTAACAGCCATAGAAACAGCCAACATCGCATTAGCTCCTAAATTTTTTTTTTGTCTTGTACCATCTAGATTGATTAGCAATGCATCAATTCTTTCTTGATTGTGAATACTTTGTCCTTTTAATTTTTTTGAAATTTTTGTGTTAATTAAATTAACAGCATTTAAAACACTTTTTCCCAAATATCTTTTATTATTATGATCTCTTTTTTCAAAAGCTTCAAAAGTTCCTGTAGATGCACCAGAGGGACAAATTGCAGATGCAGAATTATTCTTAGTATAAACTTCTGCCTCTACAGTAGGATTTCCTCTACTGTCAAATACTTGACGTCCTTTAATCTTTAAAATTTTAATCACTATTTTTTAATTAGATTATCAATATCGTATAATTGTTTTAATAAACTCTCTAATTTATTCAATGGCACCATGTTAGGACCATCTGATGGAGCATTGTCAGGGTCTTGATGAGTTTCAATAAATACTCCGGCAACACCAACAGCCACCGCTGCTCTTGCCAAGTATTCAACAAATTCTCTTTGCCCACCAGAAGCTTCACCTTGACCACCTGGCTGTTGAACAGAATGAGTAGCATCAAAAATAACTGGATAACCATTTTTGGCCATAATTGGTAATGATCTCATATCTGAAACCAAAGTATTATAACCAAAGCTTACTCCTCTTTCTGTAACTAAAATATTTTTATTACCTGAGTCTGAAATTTTTTTAGTAACATTAACCATATCCCAAGGTGCTAAGAACTGACCTTTTTTAACATTAATAATTTTATTAGTTTTTGCTGCGGCTATTAATAAATCTGTTTGTCTACATAAAAAGGCAGGAATTTGAAGAATATCAACATGATTAGAGACTATAGAACATTGTTCAACATTATGAATGTCAGTCAAAATTGGAACATTTAATTCTTTTTTAATTTTGTCAAAAATAGGCAATGAAGCATCTATGCCTGCACCTCTTTTTCCTTTCAAGCTTGTTCTATTAGCTTTATCAAAAGAAGTTTTGTATATAAATCCTAATTTAAATTTTTTTGTAATTTCTTGAATTTTTCCAGCCATATCCATTGCGTGCTGCTCAGTTTCAAGTTGGCAAGGACCTGCGATAACACAAATCTTGTTATCATTTGAGATTTCTATATTTCCACAATTTACTTTAATACTATTCATTTATGATTTTTTGCTGCTTTGATAAATGATGAGAATAAAGGATGAGGTGACAAAGGTCTAGATTTAAATTCAGGATGAAACTGAACACCTATAAACCAAGGATGGTTTTTTAACTCGATAATCTCTGGCAACTTGTTATCTGGTGATAAACCTGAAAAAATCATCCCTTTTTTTTCAAATTTATCTTTAAATACAATATTCACTTCATATCTATGTCTATGTCTCTCTTTGATTAGTTTAGATTTATATATTTTTCTTATCTTTGAGTTTTCTTTTAATTTAGCATCATAAGAACCTAATCTCATAGTGCCGCCAAGATCTTTGTCAGTTCCTTTAATTTTTTTACCATTTTTTGTCCACTCATTTATTAAACCTATTATAGGTAAACCCTTTTTATCAAATTCACTTGATGTTGCTTTTTTTAAATTTAATTGGTTTCTAGCAAATTCAATTATTGCCATTTGCATTCCATAACAAATTCCTAAAAAGGGTATTTTATTTATTCTAGCGTGTTTTATTGCCTCTATTTTTCCATCGGTTCCTCTTTTACCAAAACCACCAGGTATCAGAATTCCTGAAATATTATTAAGCTTTTTCTTTATTTCAGAAACTTTTAATTTTTCAGAGTCTATTCTTATTAATTTTATTTTTATATTATTATCAATACCTCCATGTGTTAAAGCTTCATCCAAAGATTTATATGCATCTTTAAGTTCTACATACTTACCAATAATTGCAATATTAACTTGTTTTTTATTTTGTAATATAATTTTTGTAATTTTTTTCCAAGGTTTCAAATTTGCAGGTTTTTTTGATTTTAATTTAAAATAATTTAAAACCTGAATATCTAATTTTTGATTAAAAAAACTAATTGGTGCCTCATAAATTGTTTTTACATCAACCGTTTCTATTACATTTTGTATTCCTACATTACAGAATAATGAAATTTTTTTCCTATGTTCCAAAGGAATGGGTCTTTCAGATCTACAAATTATTATATCTGGTTGAATACCAATGCTTCTTAATTCTTTAACTGAATGTTGTGTTGGTTTTGTTTTTATTTCATCAGAAGCTTTTAAATATGGTACTAATGTTAAATGAATAAATAAAGCATTCTTTTTACCAACATCATTTGATAATTGTCTTATTGCTTCTACAAATGGTAAGCTCTCTATATCTCCTACTATTCCACCAATTTCACAAATTACAAAATCTTCTTTAGTTGAGTCGTTTTTTATAAACTGTTTTATACGATCAGTTATATGAGGGATGACTTGAACTGTTTTACCTAAATACTCTCCTTTACGCTCTTTTTTCAAAACATCATTATATATTTTTCCTGTAGTAATATTGTCAGATTTTTTTGCTGATACACCTGAAAATCTCTCGTAATGGCCAAGATCTAAATCTGTTTCTGCACCATCATCTGTTACATACACCTCACCGTGCTGGAATGGACTCATTGTTCCAGGGTCTACATTTAAATAAGGATCTAATTTTCTTAATCTAACTTTATAGCCTCTAGATTGCAGTAAATAAGCTAGCGATGCTGAAGAAAGACCTTTACCAAGTGAAGAGACCACGCCGCCAGTCACAAATATATATCGCGCCATGGAAGTATCTTATAGCGAATAAAAAAAGAAATGAAAAGGATTAATTAATTATTTTCTGGAATTGAGGGTGTATCTTCAGTTTTTTCCTCAACAGTATCTAATACTGAGCTAGTAGGGGTAAGTTCTGCTCTTGAAATTATTGTGAGAGCTAAACTGCAGATAATAAAAAGTGTTGCTACAATTGCAGTAGCTTTTGTCATGAAACTACCTGCTGATCTAGATAACATAAAATTTTCTTGAGAAACTCCAATACCGAGAGCACCACCCTCTGATTTTTGTAACAAAACTAAAAGGACTAAAATAACCGCAAGTATGATGTTAATTACTAATAACAAAGTTTCCATGGAAGCCTAATTAATGGTTTTTTGAATTATATCAATAAATTTTTTTGGATTATGCGATGCACCTCCAATCAAAAAACCATCAATGTTGCGAATTTTTTTTAATTTATGAGAGTTATTAGTATTTACAGATCCACCATATAAAATTTTAGGATATTTTTTTATAAATCTACTTTTAATAAATGAAATAGTTTGAATTAAAGATTTCTCTTTTGGAATTACACCTGTACCGATAGACCACACAGGCTCATAAGCTATAATAATTTTGGATTTGTTTTTTATTGATTTTAATCCTTTTTCAATTTGTCTTTTTAAAACCTGATTAGTTTTTTTATCTCTTCTTTCTTTCAAAGTTTCACCGATGCAAAATATTATTTTTAGACCTGATTTAATTGCATTTTTAATTTTTAAATTAATTAGATTATCAGTTTCACCTAGCTGTCTATTTTCTGAGTGCCCCAAAATAACATATTTAGCTCCAACATTTTTAAGCATTTTAGAATTTACTTGCCCTGTATAAGCTCCATAGTCATAGCTGTGATGACAATTTTGTGCACCAACTTCAATTTTGGTTTTTTTTAATCTTTTTGACAATGGTCGAATTAATGTATTTGGGGGGCAATAAACTATTTTTAACTTATTTTTTTTATTAGTTTTGGAAAACTTTATTACTTTATCAAGTGAATTTAGAGTTCTCAAATCACCAAACATTTTCCAATTAGCTACAAAATACATATATTTATTTGTCATAATTGACTTTTTAATCTATAGATTTGTTTTTTACAGATCAATAAATTTATAACACAATGATTGAGAAATTAAAAAATTTAGGTTGGAAACAGTTTGGCGGATTAGTTCTAATCATAATTATTATTATCGCTTTCGGTTTTGGAGGTTTTGGCGGAGGATTTAGTACTAACAATCAAAACAACATTGCAAAAATAAACAATACAAATGTTACTACCCAAAACTTTATGGACTATGTTAATCAAAGTGGGATTTCTCAAGAAGTAATTAGAAATAATCTGGATAATAATATTATTGAAGAACTTTTATCAGGTTTAATCTCTACTACTTTAATTGATTTAGAAATTAAAGATTTTAATATCACAATAAATGAAGTGACAATTCTTAAAAGTATTAAAGAGAATAAAAATTTCCAAGATGAAAATGGTAATTTTCAAAGAATAAAATATGAGAAGTTTTTATTATCCAATAATTTATCTGCACCTTTATTCGAGCTACAATTAAAAAATCGAGAGTTACAAAAACATTTATTTGATTTTATTGGAGCTGGAACAGTAACACCTGAATTTTTAATAAATAATAAATTTGAGGAAAATAACAAATCATTACAAATCGAATATTTTGATATGGAAAATTTATACAAAATTAAAGACGAATATACTTTAAAAGAAATTGAAGAATTTATAAATGAAAATGAGAACCAATTAAAAAGAGAATATATAGATTTTAGGTATGTAATTTTAAATCCAAAAAATTTAATAGGAATTGATGAATTTAACCAAGATTTTTTTGATAAGATTGATGCAATTGAAAATAAAATTTCTCAAGGGAACACATTCAGCTCCATAGTAGAAGATATTAATGTTGATTTTGTTGAAGTTAGTGAATATGCACCGAGTTCTACTAAAAAAATTAATGAAGATTTAATTTACTCTAAAAAGGCATCAAAAATAGACTTAATAGAAACTGGTGATAATTTTATATTTTATAACATTAATAATGAATACAGTCGAGCTCCAGATTTAAATGATGAAATCATCAAAGGAGAAATAGCAGAGTTAATATATCAAAAAGGTAAATTTGATCTTAATAGAAAAATTATAGAAGAAATTCAAAATAAAAAATTTGATAATTCAAAATTTGAAGAACTAGCAGGATCAAATAAACAATTTTCGTCTATAAATTCTATAGAGGATGATAGCATCATTGATATTAATTCAGTAAAAATGCTTTATTCACTACCTACAAATTCTTTTACCTTAGTAAATAAGGAGGATAAAATATATTTAGTCAAAATTATAGGAGTGAATAAAAATTTATTTAATAAGACTGATGAAAAATATATTGTATTTGTAAAAAACCAAAAAACAAATGACAGAAAAAATATTTTACAATCATACGATCAGTTACTAAATAACAAATATCAAGTTCAACTAAATCAAAAAACTATTGATAGAGTTAAAAATTATTTCAAATGATTGTTAATCGAAGCTTCAAAGATTTTGAGTTTCGACATAGAAGCAAAAAAAATCAAATTATTTACACTTCAAAAAAAGTTAAAAATGATGAAGAGGTATTAAATTTAATTGATAATTTTCTAAAAGAAAAAAATAGTTTTATATTTGAGTCTGTAGAAAAAGGTAAAATTAAAGGTAGATATACAATATTTGGAAAAAATCCTGATAAAATTTGGGAATTTAATAACAAAAACTCTTATCTAATTCAAAATAGCAAAAAAATTAAGCTTAAAGAAATGCCTGAAAATTTAATTGAAAAAATTATAGAAGATTTCAAATTTAATACACCAAAAAATTTACCTAAAATTTGTTCATTAATTTCTGGTTATTTTTCTTACGATTCTATTAGGTATATAGAAAAAATTCCTAATAATTGTAAAAATGATCTCAATCTGCCTGACGTTCGATTATTGCGTCCAAGAACATTGGTAATTCATGATAATATAAAAAAAGAAATATTTTTCATATCAAATATCTATAAAGATGAAAGAATAATAAATTATAAAAAAAAGTTTAATAAAATTAAATCTGAATTATTTAAATTACAAATTCAATCATTGATTAAAAATATCGATAAAAAAATTATTCAAAAATCAAATAATATAAAAGTAAAATCAAATACCTCAAAAAATAAATTTCTTACAATGGTTAATAAGGCAAAAAAATACATTAAATTAGGTGATATTTTTCAAGTTGTTTTAAGTCAAAGATTTGAGGCAAAATTAACAAAAAAACCTTTAGAAATTTATAAAAAACTTAGGGTAACTAACCCCTCTCCTTTTATGTTTTTCTTTAATTTTAATGATTTTCAAATAATTGGTGCAAGTCCTGAAATATTAGTAAGACTAAGGGATAATAAAATTACTATTAGGCCAATTGCTGGAACAAGACCGCGTGGTAAAACAAAAAAAGAAGATCTATTTTATGAAAAAGACCTTCTTAAAGATAAAAAAGAACTTTCAGAACATTTGATGCTTCTTGATTTGGGTAGAAATGATGCTGGAAAAGTATCAAAAATAAATTCAGTAAAAGTTACAGAAAGCTTTATAATTGAGAAATATTCCCATGTTATGCATATAGTTTCTAATGTAATTGGTGAATATAATAAAAAATTTTCAAAATTTAAATCACTACTGGCTGGTTTTCCAGCAGGAACAGTTTCCGGAGCTCCAAAAATCAGGGCAATGGAAATTATAGATGAATTAGAAACATCAAAAAGAAAAGTTTATGCTGGTGGAATTGGCTATTTTGCTGCAAATGGCGAATTTGATACCTGTATAGCTTTAAGAACCGCTGTTGCTAAAAATAAAAAATTCTATGTTCAAGCTGGCGCAGGTATAGTTGCAGATAGCAAACCCAAAAATGAATACGATGAAACAGTTAATAAAGCTAAAGCTTTAATTAATGCTTTAAGATAATGAAAATATTATTAATAGATAATTACGATAGTTTTACTTTTAATTTGTATCACTATATCTCCTCATTAAAAACTAAAGTTGAAGTTGTTAGAAACGATAAGATTAATTTAAAGGAAATTAGAAAAAAGAAATTTGATAAAATAGTAATTTCACCTGGCCCTGGTAACCCAAATCAATCTGGAAACTGTATTAATATTTTAAATTCTTTGTATAAGGAATTACCTTTTTTAGGAGTCTGTCTAGGACATCAAATTATTGGTCAAGTTTTTGGTTCAAGTATTATACAAGCTAGAAGACTTATGCATGGAAAAACAAGTAAAATAAAATCTAAAAAAATTGGCATCCTTAAAAATCTTCCAAGTACTTTTGAAGCTACTAGATACCATAGTTTAGTAATTGATAAAAAAACACTTTCAAAAGATCTAGAGATTACTGCAGAGACAGAAGATGGTGTGATAATGGGTGTTCAACATAAAAAATTTAATATTCATGGTGTACAATTTCATCCTGAAAGTATTAAAACTAAATTTGGAATGAAAATATTAAAAAACTTTATAAATTATTAAATTTATGGATCAAATTTTAAAAAAACTTAAAAATAAAGAGGATTTAAGTTTCGAAGAAAGCAAGTCAGCATTTGAAATTTTAATGACTGGAAAAGCCAGTGACGATGAGATTTTCAGTTTTCTAACTTTACTATCTGAAAAAGGTGAAGTTTCAGATGAAATAGCTGGTGGGGTTTTTGTTTTGAGAGAAAAATCAAAAAGAGTGACAGTAAGTGACTGTATTGATACTTGCGGTACTGGCGGCGATGGAATGAATACTCTTAACATTTCAACCGCTTCTGCCTTGCTTTTATCTAGCATGGGCACAAAAGTAGCTAAACATGGTAATAAAGCTGTTTCTTCAAAATGTGGATCTGGTGATGTTTTGGAAGCTTTAAAAATCAAAATTGACTTAGAGCCACAAGATATTGAGAAAGAAATTAATACCAATAATTTTGGTTTTATGTTCGCTCCAAATTATCATAGTGCAATGAGATTTGTTGGTCCTATAAGAAAGAAAATTGGAAAAAGAACAATTTTTAATATGATTGGTCCTTTAAGTAATCCTGCTCTTGTTGAAAGACAAGTTGTTGGTGTTTTTGATAAAAAATTATTAAAAATTTTTGCAGAGGGACTTAAAAATTTAAATTTAAAATTTGCTTGGATAGTTAATAGTGAAGATGGATTAGATGAAATATCTCCATTTGCAAAAACCAGAGTTATTCAATTAAAAGATGGTGAAATATCTGAAATTGAAATAGATCCAAATTCATTAGATATTAATGCAGTCAATTTCAAAAATTTATTAGGTGATGATGCAAAATTTAATGCTGACAAGATGATTAGAATATTTAAAGGTGAAGATAATGATTTTTCAAAAGCTGTTTGTTTAAATGCTGCAGCAGGTTTAATTGTTGGAGAAAAATTCTCTGAATTTTCTGAAGCCTATAATTATTCAAGAGAATTTATCCTTTCTGGAAAAACTTTTTCACATCTAGAAAAAATTCAAAATGTCTGAAAATATACTACAAAATATCATCCAAAAAAAAATTGAAAAAGTTGACAGGTTAAAAAAATCTTTAGATCTTAAAACTTTGGACGAGTTAATTGATAAAAATAACAATTATATTAATTTTAAAGAAAAAATAGAAAATAATATTAAAAATAATAAAACTTCAATTATTGCTGAAATTAAAAAAGCAAGTCCTTCAGCTGGTATAATAATAGATGATTATAACCCAGTAGATATTGCTCAAATTTATTTAAATAATAATTCAACTTGTCTTTCAGTTTTAACTGAAGAAGATTATTTTTTAGGAAGTTTAATTCACATCAGCAAGATAAAGGATAAAATTAATTTACCCATTTTGTGTAAAGACTTTTTTATCGATAAATTTCAAATACCTTTGGCAAAAAGCTATGGCGCAGATGCTATTTTAATTATTTTGGCTGGGGTTTCTGATGATCTTGCATCTGAATTATACGATGAGGCTTTGAAATATAATATGTCTGTTATAGTTGAAGTTCATACAGTGGAAGAGGCAAAAAAAGCTTTGAACTTTAAAAATTCATTAATTGGAATAAACAATAGAAATTTAAAAACACTTAAAACTGATATTAATACAACTTATGATATTTATGATGTTGTAAAATATCATAAAGGTCCTTTAATATCTGAAAGCGGTATTAAAAATAAAGAAGAATTGTTAGAACTTAAAAATAAAACATTAATTAACACTTTTTTGATTGGTGAATCACTTTTGAAAAATTTAAATAAAAATTCTATTTTTTCTGTTTTATAGCCAAATAAAGCCTTATTTTACTTGTTTTTTTTAGTATTGTTAATTTAAAAGAACTTTTATAGAACATTATTTGTACGATATTTGTTCTTATGTTAACAAAAAAACAAAAAAACCTGCTTTTATTCATCAACAAGAAGTTGAGAAATTCTGGTGTGTCTCCTTCTTATGAAGAGATGAAGCAATCTCTAAATTTAAAATCTAAATCAGGTATTCATAGATTGATCAGTGCTTTAGAGGAAAGAGGTTTTATTAAAAGATTAGCTCACAAAGCAAGGGCATTAGAGGTAGTTAAATTACCAGAGACCGCTTCTGCAAATGATATTTATAATAGCTTTTCACCAAGTGTGATTAAAGGTGGACTAGATGAAGAGCAAACTAATTCTGATGAAATTGAAGTACCAGTTCTTGGAAAAATTGCTGCAGGAACGCCTGTTGAAGCAATACAAAATGAAGTTTCTAGAATTCCCCTACCAAATAATTTAGAAAAAAATGGAGATTACTTTGGATTAAAAGTTCAAGGTGATTCTATGATAGATGCTGGTATTCATGAAGGTGATACAGTTATTATAAAAAGAACCGACACTGCTGATAATGGTAAAATTGTCGTAGCATTGATTGATGAGCATGAGGCTATGTTAAAAAGAATTCGAAAAAAAGGCAAAGTTGTAGCCCTTGAAAGTGCTAATAGAAACTATGAAACTAAGATTTTTGGACCTGATAGAGTTAAAGTTCAAGGAGTTTTAGTATCTTTATATAGAAACTTTTAAAAAAATAGTCTAAACAACATTGATGTCAAATGTAGCAACACGTTTTGCACCGTCCCCCACAGGTGCTCTTCATATTGGAGGAGTAAGAACTGCCTTGTTTAATTGGTTATTCTCTAAAAATCAAAAAGGTACATTCCATCTTAGAATTGAAGATACAGACAAAGAAAGATCTAAGGATGAGCATAAAATTCAAATTATTAAATCTCTTAAATGGCTTGGTATAGAACATGATGGTGAAGAATACATTCAATCAACAAAAATTAATGATCATATAAATGTTGCAAACGAATTACTTAAAAATGGTAATGCATATAAATGTTATTGCTCAACAGAAGAAATTGAAGAACAAAAAAAAAGAGCTAGACAAAAAAAACTTCCTTATGTCTATAATAGAAAATGGAGAGATCTACCAGAGTCTGATGCTCCTAAAGATATAAAACCAGTAATAAGATTTAAAAGTAAAATAGAAGGATCGACAATACTAAAAGATCTGGTTCAAGGTGATGTTGAAATTGAAAATAATACAATTGAAGATTTTATCATCTTAAGAAATGATGGTACACCAACGTATAATTTATCTGCGACTGTAGACGATCACCAAATGAATATGACACACATCATAAGAGGAGATGATCATAAAATTAATACATTCAAACAAATGCAAATATATGTTGCAATGAACTGGGATTTACCAAAGTTTGCACATATACCTCTTATTCACACTATAGAAGGTAAAAAATTATCAAAAAGAGATAATGCATCAACATTAGATGATTATTCTAAAATTGGCATTATGCCTGATGCATTAAGAAATTATTTATTGAGATTAGGTTGGTCTTTTGAGGATAAGGAAATATTTACTCTTGATGAAAGTATTAAGTATTTCAACATAGAAGGTATAGGTAAATCACCATCTAAGCTAGATATGAGTAGAATTTTATCAATGAATGAGCATTACATTAAAAATATTGATGAAAATGATTTATTTAATCAACTAATCGAATACTGCAAATTATATAAGAGTGAAATTAAATCAGATAAAAAAGATAAAATAAAAAAATCTCTAACTTTCTTAAAGAATAAGGCAAAAACATTAGAGGATATATTTAATAATGGTCAATATATTACATTAGATGAGGTAAATTTTAATCAGGATGATATTAAACTAATTGATAATAAAGCGAAAAAAGTCATTTCTGATTTCACGACTCATTTTGCCACTATTGAAAAACTAAGCAAAGAAACATTAGAGCCGATAGTTAAAGAATTGATTAAATCAAACGATACAAATTTTAAAGGTGTTGGACAGCCTTTAAGAATAGCCTTAACAGGTTCAAAATTTGGTCCTGGAATATATGATATCATTATTTCACTTGGAAAAGAAGAAGTAACAAAAAGATTAACCAATAAGAAACTTGTTTAGTACAGTAGAAGCTTCATCGGAGGATGAGGTTTTTGATCTAATTTTAGTTAAGGTCTCCTCAAAATCATTAATTTGTTTATTCATTAATTCCGGGTTTTTTAAAAAATAGACAACTGAATTGTAAATCTCTTTAGCATTACACTCATTTTGTATTAACTCTGGAATTATTTCTTTATTATTAATAATATTAATTATATTAGCAAATTTAATTTTAACCAACATTTTGAGAATTAAAAAATTTAAAAAATTCATTTTATAGATAATTATAGAGGGAACTTTTGCATTACAAATTTCAAGAGAAATTGTTCCAGATTTAGAAACTGCAAAAATAGAATTATTTAATATTTGTTTTTTTATATTTTCATCGGAAATAACTTCAACATTTTCTAAATTTAAATTTTTAATTTTATCAATTATTAAACTTTTATTCTCATCAGTAGCATGAAAAACAAAAATAAAATTATTAAATTTTGCATTCATTAGATTTATAAAATCAATTAAAATTGGTAATAGTAAATTTACTTCAGATGATCTGCTACCACAAAATAGAGAAATAATTTTTTTATCACTTGAAATAATATTAGATAGATCTGTTCTATTTTTTGTTTCTTCTTCTAATAAAGGATGACCAACGAAAGTATTTGGAATATTTTCTTTATCAAAATATTTTTTTTCAAATTCAAATAATAATAAAATATGATCTAAAAATTTTTTAAATTTCTTAACCCTTCCCTCTCGCCATACCCATACTTGAGGAGCTACATAATGAATAGTTTTAATCTTATTATTAATTTTTTTAACCTTTTCAGCAACTCTTAACGTAAAATCAGGACTATCTACACTAAATAAAATATCTGGGTTAAATTTTATAATCTCGTCTACAGTTTTATTAATTTTATTTTTTATTTTGAAAATATTTAACAAAACGCTTGTGAACCCAATATAAGTAATTTCTTTAAGTTCAAAAATAGACTTTATTCCCAATGAATTTAAATGTGTTCCACCAACACAAGAATACTTAATATTAGAATTATTTTCTTGAAGTTTAGATATCACCTTAGAAGCAAGTCTATCTCCAGAAGGTTCACCGGTTAGTATAAAGATCTTTTTCATTTTACTGAGATAAACATCTTATTTTTATTAGCAAAGTTAATACATTTATTTTTATCTAAAAAAACATGCTGTTTATTTTTAACAACAATCCCTTTTAATCCAGCAGTTTTACATTGTTTTAAAGTCTTTAATCCAATGGTAGGTAGGTCAATTCTAAGATCTTGTTTCTTTTTTGGAAGCTTTACCAAAACACCATGATTTCTAAATTTTTTACTTCTGATTTTTTTAAGCATTATTTGGGTTCCACCTTTACCTTCAATAGAAACTACCTTTTTATTTCTAACCACAACTCCTTGACTAAAATTATATTGTCTTAAATTATTTAATGTTATTATTGCTTTTTTGATATCTAATTGATCTTGCTTGTTTGGTTTAATCTTTGAAAAATTACCTTTTTTTAAAGATAGCTCAGGACTAAATGTTAGTGAATTTTCAGTTTTAATTTTATTTTGAGCTAATATTTTAATAATTTCTTTAAGTATAGCGGCATCTCCTAGCTTTGAGGCTTTGATTATTCTAGGAATATAATAAATTCCTTTTAGATCTAATTTCAATTTAGAAAAGTTTGGTTTATTTACTTTTCCTGCAAATAAAACTTTTTTACAGTTATTTTCTCTAAGAATATTAATAATTTTACCAAACTGACCTATCGATACCACATAAGTTTTTTTATCCTTTTTAAATTTCTTTGATTTTGACAAATCAACTATCAAATACTTTATATTCCTTTTTTTGATAGTTTTTAAAATTTCCTTTGGAAAATCAGTATCACCAAAAATCAATCCTATCATTTTATGAAAATGGTGTGCAAATAGATCTTTTTTTATCTTTTGTTATAAAATCAATTACATTTTTAACTAACGGATTGTCTTGAAAAGACCCGTTCATTTTACTTATATTTTCATTGATATTTTTAGTTGCAAAAATTTCCTTATAGGCTTCACTCAAGCCTAAAATATCTTTATTTTCAAACTTGGCTCTTCTTAACCCTATTAAATTCAATCCCTGTAATGAATTTCTATTTCCTGTTGATAATCCATAAGGAATTACGTCATGCAATACACCTGTCATCCCACCAATCATTGCCATTTTGCCAATTCTAGTGAATTGTTGAACTGCAGAGTTGCCACCAATAACAACATTATCCTCGATAATTGCATGACCACCTAAAGGTACATTATTTGCAATTATTACATTATTTCCAACTTGGCAGTCATGAGCGATATGTGATGAAATCATAAATAAACAGTTATCTCCAATTACTGTTTTACCACCACCACCGACTGTTCCAGGATTTATTGTTACGTATTCTCTTATTTTATTATTATCACCAATTACTAAATTTGTAGGTTCACCATTATATTTTAAGTCTTGTGGATCGTTAATTGAAACGAAAGGATAAATATTATTTCCCTTTCCAATTTTGGCACTTACAGAAATGTTAACATGCGATTGAATAATAGTGTTTTCGCCAATTTCGACGTTAGGACCAATTGTACAATATGGACCTATCTCAACATTTGATGCTATTTCTGCTTTTGAGTCAATTATTGCAGTTTTATGTATCATCTGTTTTCCTTAATAAATCTTTTTAGATCTTTAGCTGGATAACCCATAACTTTAGAATTATCAGGTACATCTTTAATCACTCCTGAACCACCACCTATTTGAACATTGTTTCCTACTTTCAAATGTCCCGATATTCCTGCTTGTCCTCCTATCATAACATTATTTCCAAGTGTAGAGCTTCCAGCAAAACCAACCTGTCCAGCAATAATACAATTATTACCAATTTTATTATTATGAGCTATATGTACTTGATTATCTAAGAAAGTATTTTTTCCAATTAAAGTATTTGATAAAGAGCCTCTATCAATTGTTGAGCCACAACCAATCTCACAATTATCTTCAATTATTACAATACCTATATGAGGATAACGAATATTTTTGTTTTTATTTGGAAAAAAACCAAATCCTTTTTTTCCAATAACACAGCCATCCAAAATTGAAACATTGTTATTAATTAATGTTTTCCTAATAATAACGTTGGATCCTATTGAGCAGTTATCACCAATAACAACATTACTTTCAATAATTGTGTTGTGACCGATTGAGCAGTTTGATCCAATTTTAACATTTTTTCCGATTAAAATATTTTGACCATGCTTTACAGAATTATTATAAGAAGTTTTTTCAATATTTAAGGTATGTGCATCAAAATCATCTGAAATAGCATCAGGATAAAACATTGTGGTAATCATTGCAGTTGATACAAGAACATTGTCAACTTCTATTGGTTTGCAGGAATGGGGTAATTTATTGGATAAATTTTTTGTTGTTATGCAAAAAGCCGCTTTTGTTTTTGAAGCAGCTAACTCATATTTTTTAGAATGAAAAAACGTAATATCTTCATTTGATGCATTAACAAGATCTTTAATATCAGCAATTTTTGTTCCACTGTATTTAAATTTATTTTGAAATTTGATTTGATTTAAAATCTCTTCAATTTTTTTTGGACCTTTGTTTTCAAAAAAAGGATTAGTCATTAGTTGTTTTTTATCAAAACAATTAATAAATACTTATCAATAAATATTACTAATTATTTTCGATCAACTATTGTCGCTGACCACTGTGCATCAGCCATTTTTTTTCCTTCAACAAATGCCTCACCTTTATATTTCCACACTCTGCCATGAGATCTAATCGCTTCTATATTAAGCTCCAATTTGCAATTAGGAATTACTGGATTCCTAAATCTAGCTTTTTCTACACTCATTAAAAAAACTAGTTTATTTTCATATTCTTTTTTATCTATACCTGAAGCAGTTAATGCAGCAGCAGCTTGACCAAAAGCCTCTACAATTAAAACTCCTGGCATAACTGGTTGGTCTGGGAAGTGACCCTGAACATAAAAACTATCTTTTCTTACATTAACAATAGCAGTTGCAGAATGTAGTTTCTTTATATTTATTAACTCATCTATTAATAGCATGGGTTCTCTATGAGGCAACAGATCAATAATTTGAGATTTTTTTAAATTCATTACTACTTTATATTTATTTCTTTAACATTCTCATTAAATAAATTAATAATTTTCTTCGTTATATTTAAGTCTTTTCGCGCCATTAATAAATTTGATTTATCAAAAATCATATCAATTGAATTTTCAGTTGAATATATTTCTATAATTGAATTTAGTTCTTTTGAAAAACTTGCTTCAACTTTAATTTTAAATTTATCAAATTCATTCTTTTTTTTTGCAATTAATTTATTCATTTCTTTAATTTTAGTCTCTAAATTTTCAATTTTTTTATTATATTCCTCAACTGAAATTACGTTTTTTTGTGATATTATTTCATTTTTTTTAACTTCAATATCATTTTTAAATTTATTTATTTCTAAATTTATTTGATTATCTTTTTTTCTAATTTGTTCGTTTAATTCTTTACCAACATTTGAATTTTTAAAAATAAAATTTATATCTATGAATACAACTTTTTCTTGGGCTAGTGAATTATTAGTAACTAATAAAAAAAAAGATATTATAAATAGTAGTTTTCTAAACATTAGAAAGTTGTACCTAAATTAAATCTAAAAGTTTCTGTTTTATCTGATGAGTGTTTTGTGATTGGTAAACTCCAAGAAAAACTTAAAGGACCAATTGGTGTTAAAAAATCTACAGCAATACCTGTTGAACTTCTAATCTTACTTGAGTCATCTATTGAACTATCATAATCAACACCCCATACATTACCAGCATCAATAAAATAGGAAAAATCTAAATTTTCAAAAGAAGATAATATACCTGGCAAATTAGTTGACAAATTTATTGCAGCTGCATAATTTCCTCCAACATAATCGCCACCATCAATTGGTCCTACTTTTCCTTTTTCAAAACCTCTAAGTCTATTGAATGGTATTTTAGTTCTTTTTGAAATTCTTACATCTGATCCATCAATTGAATTAATAGCGCTCAAATAAAAACTAGCCTTACCTACCATATCTTTTGTGTCATTAAGTGATTTATATTTAGTAAATCTTAATGTATTTCTTATTTCATTGTCTGATGAAATTAATGGTAACTCTTGATTAAATATAAATACGTTTCCTCTGTTAGGATTGAAGGAATTGTCTCTTGTATCGTAAAATAAAGAATAATTGAAATAAAAATCACTATATGAGCCTTCTTGTTTTTTAAATGAATTTGATGCTGAAGAATTAGTTGTTAAATCTTCCTGAGTAAAATCTATTTCTGGACTAAAGAATAAATTTTCGAATTGTTCGAATTTTGTACCAAGTGAAAATCCTGCAGTTGTAATTTTATAACCAGAGCTAGAAAGATTATCTTGGTTAGTAGATTTAATTGATGTAAATAGTGTGTTATCTGTGTAATTAAAATTTGGTTTTGCGTAAGTTATTGAGCCTTTTACCCCATCATCAGATATTTGAAAATTTGTATCCAATGTCACACCGGAGCCCATAAAATTTTTTTCCTTTAATGAACCTCCAACAACGCCACCGGTAGTACCTATACCAGCACCCAATGATATCTCGCCAGTAGGCTGTTCTTCAACTGATAAATTTATTATTTTTGTATTTGATGTCGATCCATCGATTATTTCAGTATCTACTTTTTTAAAAATTCCTAATGATCTAATTTCATTTACTGATTTATTATATAAAATTTCATTAAAAGGATCACCCTCATCTACAATAAATTTGTTTCTAATAACTTCTTCTAAGGTATTAAAATTTCCCAAAATGTTAATCTTTTCAACATAAAATTTTTCAGAGTCTTCAACATAAAAATTAAAATTTATTTTATTTTTATCAACTATATTTTCCTTTACATCAATTTTTATAAAATCATATAATTGTAAAGAGGCAATTTGATCAATTTCATTTAAAATTATATTTAGATTATCTAAAGAATATTCTTTATTAGATAAAGATTTAAATAATTTATCTATACTCTCAAAATCACTTTTATTATAATCATCAGGTAATTCTAAATTTAATTCATTAAAATAATATTTTTTTCCTGCATCAATATTAAAAGTAAGTTTAAATGATCCTTCTGTGCCATCTAGTTCAGCAAAAGAGCTTAAAATTTTAACATTATAGTATCCATTATTTTTATAATAATTTTGTAACAATCTAGTATCTAAATCTACTAATGATTTATTTAAATAAACTTTATTAGTAATAAATTTCCAAAACTTATATTCTTCAGATGCGATTAATTCTAATAATCTCTTATCTTTAAATTTTTTGTCACCTATAAATATAATATCTTTAATCTTTGCTTTTTTACCAAGCTCTATGTCTAAATTTAATATTATAGAATTAAATTCGATATTATCCTCTTTTGTAACTTTTATGCTTGAAAAATAATAACCACTTGTAGTTAGAATATTTTTAATTTTATTAATATCTTTGTTAAATTGAAATTCCGTATATGACATACGATCTTTTAAAGACATTGTGGCTTTAAGAGCTTCGACAAGAGATTTTTTTTTAATTCCAATAATATTGATTTTTTCAATAATTGGATTTTCAATTAATTCAATTTTTAAAATTTTATTTTCTAAAGTTATATTTATATCAGAAAAAAAATTTGTCTCATAAAGTTTTCTTAACGTGTTATTTAAATTCTTATTTGTAAAATTTTGTTTAGGCTTAATATCTCCTAAAACTATAATTGTTTCGTTTGAAATTCTTTTATTACCAATTATTTTTATTTCATTAATTTCATTAGAAAAACTTAAATTTGTTGAAAAAATCAGTATTAAAAAAAAATTGAGAAAAATTTTTTTCATGAGATGCTTATATACCTAATTTAGATAATTTTAAACTTACATAATCTCTTAATTTGTAAATATCTTCAATACTTCTAGGTTTCATTTTTTTGTATTTAGAAAATTCTTTTAAGCAGGGGATTTTATTAATAAGTTTCAATAATTTACTGAAAGTAATTTTATTTTCTAGAAATTTATAAACTAAAAAATCATTAATAGTTATTAAAACAGTTTCATAAAGTGAATTATATTTTGGCATTTTTTTTAACAGTTTTATTGAAGGAAATTTATTTAAATCAACCTCCTTTAAATCAAGATTATTTAAAAGTTTCATATCTAAATTTTTCGTTTTAACAACTTTTAATTTATTTTGATAAATTGAGTTTATTATTGGAATTTTCATATCAGGATCATGGATTAATATTTTGGTTATACCGTTTTTAAATTTAACAATTGAATGCACGTATGAAGCAGGATGTGTAAGTATTGAGATTTTATTATATGGTATATTAAAAATATTTTTTGCCTCAATAACCTCAAACAGTTTGTTCATCAATGTAGCAGAATCTATTGTTATTTTTTTTCCCATTTTCCAATTAGGGTGATTTAAAGCTTTTTTTGGTTTGATTAATTTAAATTTACTTTTTGGATAATTTAAAAAAGGCCCACCTGAAGCTGTAATATAAATTTTTTCTATATCTTCTAACCTATTGTTTTTTAATAAAGTATAAATGGAGAAATGCTCAGAGTCTATTGGTACAAAATTTGTTTTATATTTTTTTAAGCTTTTATTAATTAAACCCCATCCACATATTAATGACTCTTTGTTAGCGATTGCTAAATTTTTAGAAAATCTTGAAAGCAATATTGTTGGTTTTAAACCGTCTAATCCTGTAACAGATATCATAGAATAATAAATATTTCTTGTTTTTATAATTTTTTTAATTTCATCAAAATTATTATAAATATTTATTGCTTTTAAATTTTTATTTTTTTTGGCTATGTTAAAAACTTTTTTATTATTAACAATTATATTTTTTACATTTAGTTCTTTGGCTTGATTAATAATTTTTTTTAAATTTGAATTTGTTGAAAGCAATATTACTTGAAAATTTTTTTTATCTTGTTTGAATATATTAAAAGTTTTAATTCCAATTGAACCTGTTGAACCTAAAATAATAATTTTTTTTTTCATTATATGCTAAAATAGTTTATCAATAATAAAAGCGGCAGGAAGAACAAATATTATACCGTCAATTCTATCAAGCAAACCTCCATGACCTGGTAACAATGAGCCAGTATCTTTTACATTGGCTTGTCTTTTATAATAAGAGATAAATAAGTCTCCAAGTTGGCAAATCAACGACAGAAATAAACATGTCGCAATTAATAAACTTAGGTTTTCTGAATAAAATATTAAGTTTTCAGTTTGATTATAAATTGATGAATACACAAAAACAGGAACAATTGAGAATAAAAATGAACCTATCGATCCTGATACTGTTTTTTTTGGACTGATAGATGTAAGTTTTCTTCCCCCAACTAAATTACCAATAATATATCCACCAGTATCAGAAAATATACAGATTAATAAAATAAATAGCAAATCTAATGGCGGTGAGCTATAGAGTTCATAACCCACAAACACAAATAGACTCAAATAAATAAATGAAAAAATATTAAATGATAAAATATTATTTTGATTATTTTTAAATTTTTTTTTAACCAAATTATTAAACTCTAAAAATGACAATATTGCAGCTGTTATAAGCAAAAAAGTCCATAATATTTTTTGCGTAAATAAGCAAAATAAAAAAATTACTAACAAAATAATTGATGTTAAAATTCTGTTTAAAAGATTTTTATTCATTAAATATTTCCAAAATTTCTTTTTATTTTTTTAAATTTTTTAATGATTTTATTATAATCTTTTTCATTAAATGCAGGCCATAACTTTTTTTCAAAAAAAATTTCGGAGTAAGCTAGCTGCCATAGTAAAAAGTTACTTAATCTTCTTGTGTTACCTGTTCTTATTAATATATCTGGGTCAGGTATATTTTTAGTTTGCAAATAATTAGTAAAATTTTTTTCGTTAACAGATACTCTTGCTTTTGTAATTGATTTAAATGCATTAATTAACTCCTTTTTTGAACCATAATTTAGAGCTAAATTAATTTGTAGTGTTGAATTTTTTGATGTTTTTTTTTCTGAATAATTTAAAAGATTATTTAATTTTTTTGAAAAACTTTTAATTCCTATTATTTTTAATTTAATTTTTTGTTTATTAAGATCCTCAATTCTATTTCTTAGGAAATTTTCTAGTAAATCAAATAAATAATTAACTTCATTTTTAGGTCTCTTCCAGTTTTCAGTTGAAAAAGCATATAAAGTCAAATATTTGATTTTGTTTTTTAAGGACTCCTTTATTATTTTTTCAACAGTTTTGAGACCAGCTTTATGTCCTGCTTTTCTTGATTTTTTATACTTCAAACCCCACCTCCCATTACCATCCATGATAATGGCTACATGTCTTAAAGGGTTCATATTGTCATTATTTCTTTTTCTTTTGAAGATACCTTGTCATCAACTGACTTAATATGATTGTCTGTAATAGTTTGAACTTTTTTTTCATAATTTTTTTCGTCATCCTCACCGATTTCTTTATCTTTCAATAATTTTTTTAGATCCTCATTTGCTTCTCTTCGAATATTTCTAATAGATACTTTACATTTTTCTCCAATAGATTTTATTAATTTTTTTAATTCCATTCTTCTTTCCTCATTCAGCTCTGGAACTGGTAATCTAATTAATTGTCCATCTATTTGAGGGTTCAATCCTAAATCTGATTTTTTAATTGCAGCATCAAGTAGAGATACATTGTTAGCATCCCATACTTGAATATTTATCATTCTAGGTTCGGGGGTTGTTATGCTTCCAACTTGATTGATTGGCATTTGCTGTCCATAAACATCAACTTTTATTAAATCAAGCATTGAAGCATTTGCTCTACCAGTTCTTAGTGAAGATAATTCTTTCGAGAAAACCTCAATGGCTTTATCCATTTTAAGGCTGTATGATTTTTCATCAAACATTTATTCTCCAATCTTTATTCTGTAAAATTCTTTAATTTTTAAATCTGCTACAGAAAGTTCTTTTAAGACATCTTTTACCTTTTTCTTTGGTTCCATTACCCAGGCTTGTGTTAGAAGAGAATTTTCTTCCTTAAACTTATTCATTTTACCTAGACTAATTTTTTTAGCAATATCTTCTGGTTTGCCTGAATTTTTCAATTCTTCAGTGACTAATTCTTGTTCTTTATCAATTATTGCTTGATCAATAGAACTAGATTCTAAAGCTAACGGATTGGATGCTGCAATGTGCATTGATAATTGTTTACTAAATGTTTTGACAGATTCTGAGCTATCTTTTGTATCCAATGAAACCATAACAGCTAATTTTGCAACATTATCTTTTACAACTGAATGTAGGTAATGATTATTTATACCAGTTGAATTTTGTATTGTTTTAGCTTTACCAATTGTAATTTTCTCACCTATTTTTGCAATTATTGCTACCAAATTATCATTAACTGTCTGACCATTTTTCATTTTGGTTGATTTTAATTCTTCAATATTTGAATTCTTTTCGTTATTAAGCTCACTTAACTCTTTAACAAAAGTAATGAAATCCTCGTTTTTAGCAACAAAATCTGTTTCACAATTTACTTCTATTACTGAAGTCTTTGATTGATCTGCACTAACAACAACAACTCCCTCTTTTGCATCTCTAGACATTTTTTTTGATGCTTTTGAAATTCCTTTTACTCTTAAAATTTCAATTGCTTTGTCTAAATCTCCACTAGATTCTTTAATAGCTAAATTACAATCTTTAAATCCAGCACCAGTTGATTCTCTTAGTTTTTTTACTTTTTCAATGTCACTCATTAATTTAATTTCCCCTTATCTTCTTTTGAAAATTTTTTCTCTAATTTTTCTCTATCCAATTCCTGAATTGTTTTTGAATCTTTTTCATTAACTTGATTTTTTTTTGACTCAGATAATGGTTTGGAATTTTTAGCGCTATTTATAGTTTCTTTAATTAGATTGCAATAAAGATCTATAGCTCTTCTTGCATCATCATTACCTGGAATTGGATAATCAATATTGTCAGGATTTGAATTACTATCTAAAATAGCAATAATTGGTATTCCTAATTTAGAAGATTCAGCAATAGCTAAAGACTCATAGTTTGTATCAATAACAAACACTAAATCTGGAACTTTTTTCATATCAGCAATTCCACCTAATGATCTTTGTAGTTTGTCTTTTTTAACACTCATTTTTAAAAGTTCTTTTTTAGTAAAACCTCTGTTTTCAGCTACTAAATCAGTTTCTAATTTTTTTAATTTTTTTATAGAATTAGATATTGTTCCCCAATTGGTTAACATACCTCCTAGCCATCTATAATTTACAAAATATTGATCTGTATCCTTAGCTACTTCTGCAATGGCTTCGGAAGCTTGTTTTTTTGTAGATACAAATAAAATTTTTCCATTATTAGCTATAGTGTTATAAATTTTTTCTAAAGCTACTTTTGTCAGTTCAAGCGTTTGGGTTAAATCTATAATGTGAATTGAGTCTCTTTTTCCAAAAATGTATTTTTTCATTTTTGGGTTCCATCTTAAAGTCTTATGTCCAAGATGAACTCCTGCTTCTAAAAGTTGTTGTATAGTTATATTAGGTATTTTCATATTTATTCCCGGTTAAGCCACCACAGTAATTTCCAATTAAGGACCGGAGGTATAAAACCAATAACTGTGTGCGTATTAATTAAATTTATGGAGTATTTACAAATATTTACTATATTTAACAAGCAATTATTTAGTTAATTAGTGCCTGAATTTCTTGATTTCTTAAGAGATTTATAGATTTTCTGTCTAATTTTCGAGAATTTTTCAATCTAAATTTAAGGATATTGTCTTCAGTAACTAAATTAATATTTACAACAGTTGTACCTTCATCTTTCAAAATTTTTTGTATTTTTTCGACTTGTTCTTCAGAATTTAGTTCAAATGAAATCTCATCTATTGGGCTATTAAATAAATCTTTAAGTGATGCTATTTTTTGGACATTAATTCTAGTAAGGCGATTTTCGTCATTAGAAACATTTTTAGATAATGTTAAAATAAGAGAACTTCCCTCTTTCAAAATTTCTCTATTTAATTCTAAAATATCCGAGAAAATAAATAGCTCAAATACACTTGATAAATCAGTTAGTTTTAATACAGCATAAGAATTTCCTTTTGCAGTTTTTCTCTCCTGTAGTTTCAATAATGTTGCAGCAATATTAGAGTTTTTAATTTTTTCTGTAGAAATAAAACTAGAATAATCTTTTATTTTATAATCATCAAATATTTCTAAAAATTGATTTAATGGGTGGTCTGAAATAAAAAAACCTACTGCTTCAAATTCTTTTGATAATCTTTCTTCAAATTTCCAATCATCAGTTTTAATTACAATATCATCTTGAACACTTTCATCCTCTGTGAATAAATCAATTTGATTAGCAGATTTATTGTCAAATATATTTTTATTTTTAATTATCATGCCAGGAATTGACGCATGCAAAGCTTGTCTATTTTTATTTAAATTATCAAATGCGCCTGCTTTAACTAAGCCTTCTAATTGGAGTTTATTTATATCTTTTGGATTTACTCTGGTTATAAAATCATGAAGAGATTTAAATTTTCCATTTAAAATCCTTTCTTTAACTATATTTGATATTGCTTCATAACCTACAGCTTTAATACCTCCTAAGGCATAATAAAATTTATCATCATTAGTTCTAAAATCAGCAAAACATTCATTTATATCAGGACGAACAACTTCAACATTTAATCTTTTTAATTCTTCGTAAAACTCGCTCAGCTTATTTTGATTAGAAATATCCATGGTCATGGATGCCGCAATAAATTCCTTTGGATAATATGTTTTTAAGAAAGATGTTTGATATGAAATAATTGCATACGCAGCAGCATGACTTTTGTTAAAACCATATTCTGCAAATGGTTCTATTTTTAAAAAAATTCCAGCAGCAACATCCTTTGCTATTCCATTTTTAACAGCTCCAGCAATAAATCCCTGTTTCTGTTTGTCAAGTTCTGCTCTTTTTTTTTTACCCATTGCTCTTCTCAATAGATCAGCTTGTCCAGCTGTAAATCCAGATAGTTTTTGTGCAATTTGCATTACTTGTTCTTGATAAATAATTACTCCATAGGTAGGTTTTAAAATATCTTCTAGAAGTGGGTGTAAATAGTCAGGTTTTTGTTTTCCATGTTTACAGTCATTATATGTTGAAATATTACTCATAGGTCCTGGTCTATATAAAGCTACTAATGCAATAATATCTTCAATATGATTAGGTTTCATTTGAATTAAAGCCTCCCTCATTCCTGAACTTTCAATTTGAAATAACCCAACCGTTTTTCCTGAAGACAATAAATCAAAAACTTTTTGATCCTCGTAATTAATTTTTTCTATATCAAAATCTTTAATTGTATTTTTTATAAGTTTCTGAGTATTGTTAATTACTGTAAGTGTTTTTAAACCCAGGAAATCAAATTTTACTAAACCAGCATTTTCCGCTGAGTACATATCAAATTGAGTTGATGGTAGTAATAGATCGGCAGATGCATCTTTATATAATGGCACTATCTCAGTGAGTTTTTTATCTGCAATTACAACTCCAGCAGCATGGGTTGCTACATTTCTGTTAAGTCCTTCTAATTTTAAAGATAAATTAATTAATTTTTTAACTCTCGGATCTTCATTAATAAGTTTCTGCAATCGAGGTTCTCCAGCAATACATTGCGTTAAATTTTGAGGTCTTGATGGATCAAATGGTATCATTTTTGATATAGCATCTACAAAGCCGTAAGCTAAACCAAGGACACGTCCTACATCTCTTATTACCATTCTAGCTTTTAATTTACCAAAAGTAATAATGTGAGCAACGCTGTCTTTGTATTTTGTTGTTAAATACTCAAAAACTTGGTCTCTTTTTTCTTCGCAAAAATCAATATCAAAATCAGGCATAGAAATTCTGTCTGGATTTAAAAATCTTTCAAAAATTAAATTAAATTTAATTGGGTCAACATCTGTAATAGATAAACACCATGCTACTAGTGAGCCAGCTCCAGATCCTCTACCTGGACCTACAGGTATATCATTATTTTTAGCCCACTTAATATAATCTGAGACAATTAAAAAATAACTCGAGTATTTCATTTCAATAATTATTGAAAGCTCATGATTAAGTCTTTGCTTATATTCTAGATAAGTAGAATTTTTTTCTAATTCTTCGTTTTTTACTTCAAATACTGTATTAAATTTTATTTTTAGTCCCTCTAAAGAATCTTTTTTTAATATTTCGTTTGCATTTCCATCTTTATCACTACTTATATTTGGTAGAATAGGATTTGAAAATATAGGTCTAAAATTACATCTATAAGGAAAATTATAATTATTCTCTAAAGCCTCTGGTAAATCAGCGAATAATTCCAACATTTCAGAATTTGATTTTAAATAATGTTGATCAGAAAATTTTAGTCTATTCTTTTCGTTTACATAAGTCTTATATCCTATGCATATCAAAGCATCATGTGCCTCATGCATGTCTTTACTTATATAAAATACTTCATTTGTAGCAATTATCGGTATTTTTAATTCTGATGATTTTTTCAAATTAAACTTTTCAAATCCCACTTCATTGAGATCATTATGACGTTGAATTTCTATATAAAATCTATCACCAAATGATTTTTTAATTTGATTATAAAGATTATTAATTTCAGCAAACTTTCCTTTATCAAATAATTTACCAAAAAGTCCAAAAACAGTTCCAGAAAAAATAGAAACACCCTCTGAATTTAGCAATAGATCTTTAAATTCTACATGCGGTTCAGATAATTTATCATTTTTAAGATAAGATGCAGATGAAAGATTAATAATGTTTTTATAGCCAACTTCATTTAAGGCAAATAAAGGTAGTAATCCTGTTGTATCCCCACTTTTAAAATTAATTTGTGTCCCAATAATTGGTTGTGTGTTTGATTTAGAAATTTTTTCAGCAAACTCTAAAGCTCCACATAAATTTGCAGTGTCGCATAAACCTAAAGATTTTAATTTATTATTTTTAGAATAATTTTGCAGGTCATCAATTTTAGCAGCGCCTTCACAAATTGAATATTGAGTATGAATCTTTAAGTGATTAAAATTTTGAGATTGAGACTCAGGCATAAGATGATTTTATACTACCATCTCTCATCTCCAACAGATAATCTGCTTTTTTTGCAAAAAATCTATTATGAGTTGCAAAAATAATTATTCTGTCTGATCTTTTTTGATTGTTTAAAAGTTTAAAAATATCTTTAGCCGTATTCATATCTAAACTACCTGTTGGTTCATCGGCTAAAATAACTTGAGGATCATTTATGATTGCTCTTGCTATTGCCACCCTTTGCGCTTCACCACCAGACAGTTGTGATGGAAAATGATTTAATCTGTTTGAAAGTCCAATTTTTTTTAACAATTTTTCAGCTTTAGATATTGCTAATTTTTTGTCATTATTGAGTGATAAAGAGGCAAAATAAACGTTTTCCAGTGCTGTAAAATCATAAAGAAGATTATTTTCTTGATATATGATACCTATTTTTTTAGCTCTAAATATATCATTTTTTTCATTTTGATTAAAATCAATCTCAACTTTATTATACTTAATAGTACCAGATGTTGGCTTATCAATTAAAGAAATTAAATTTAATAAAGTTGATTTTCCTGAACCAGAGGGCCCCATTATTGCGTAAATTTTACCTAACTTAAATTTTCTTGATAGACCTCTTAATACATTAATTTTTTTTTCAGTGATAAAACTTTTTCGTATATTGTTTAATTCTAAAAAATTATTCATACTTCAGTGATTTTATTGGATCCATTTTTGCAGCTTTGAATGCTGGAAATATAGAAACTATTATTGTAATCAATATTGAACAAATTGTTATAATGACTATAGAATTAATATTTATTTCTGATGGCATTTTGCTTAAAAAATATATTTCTTCTGGAAATAAACTAATATTAAATGCAGAACTTAAAAATTGTCTAATATTTTCTATATAAATTGAAAATGTGACACCTAAGAATATTCCAAAAATTGTTGCTGAAGTACCTATCGATACTCCAACTAAAAAAAATATTTTAACAATTGATTTATTTAATACTCCAATAGATTTTAAAATTGCAATATCTCGAGTTTTATTCTTAACTAAAATTGTCAAACCAGAAATTATATTGAAAGCAGCTACAATAATAATTAAAGATAAGATTATAAACATTACATTTCTTTCAACTTTAAGTGCTGAAAATAATGAGCTATTCATATCAGCCCAAGTATAAACGAATGCATTGGGATATAATTTAATCAGATTTTCCTTATGATATTCTATATTTTTTGGATCTTTAAAATAATATTCAATAAATCTATCATTTTTATTTTTATCAAAAAAATCTTCTAAAGTTTTTAAATTTATATACGCAATATTTTCATCAAACTCCGATAATCCACTTTCAAATATTGAGATTATTAGAAATAATTTTTGCTTTGGCAAGGAACCGATTAATGTTTGAACACCTGAGGGTGAGGTAATAGAAACCTCATCTCCAATATCTAAACCTAAAGTATCACTTAAATCTCGACCAATAGAAATTGTATTTTTTTTTAAATTTTTTGAACCAAAAAAACTATCATTATTTGAAATTTCTAGATCTTTAAAATCATTTTCTGAGTATCCTTTTAGTAAAACACCCTTTGTCCCATTTTTATGAAAAATAACAGCTTCTCCGTCATTTGATAAAACTCCTTTAGCAAAATCTTTATCTGACATGTAAGCTATCGGTTTTTTGTAAGGTTTAACAACTCCATGAGCATTAAAACCAACTATTTTATCTATTAATTCAGTTCTAAATCCATTCATAACTGACATCACGATGATAAGAACTGCAACTCCAAGGCTTATGCCAATAAAAGAAAAAATTGATATAACATTTAAAAAGCCATCTTTTTTTCGGGCTTTTAAAAATCTAAAAGTAATTTCTTTTTCTAATGTAGAAATCAAATTGAATTTTTTTGTTTAGTTATAATTTCTATAATTTTACCTAATGGTAAATTTTGAGTTTTTTCACCAGTCTCCTTAAACTCTAATAAATTGCCTTCGCTTTTCTTACCAATAATAATTTGATATGGAGCTCCAATTAAATTCATTTTTTTAGTTTTTGATGAGAAATTCTCATCTGTATCATCAATGATTGCATCAATATTATTTTTTAATAATTCTTTGTTGATATTATTTGCTTTATCTAAAGCTAAGGTGTCATTTTTATTTATCATTGGTATTAGAGCAATATCATAAGGAGCAACAGACAATGGCCATTTCATGATTTCATTTTTATCATCATATTTAGCCTCAATTATAGCCCCTACTAGCCTCGATACACCAATTCCATAAGAACCCATTTTTACAAAATCTTTTTTTCCTCCTGGTAAATCAACAGATGCTCCCATTGGTTTTGAATACTTGTCACCAAAATAAAATATATGACCTACCTCTATACCTTTTGTAATCAATTGATTTTCCTTAGAAACAATTTTTTCAAACTCATCTTTATTGAACTTTTCATCAGTTACAGCATAAAACTGTTCATATTTTTTTCTCATACTTTCTAATGATGCTTTTTCTAGTTGAGTATCAGCGCTATCAAGATCAAATATTCTTTTATCAGTAAAAATTTTACTTTCTCCTGTATCAGCAAGAATAATAAATTCATGAGATAAATTTCCACCAATAGGTCCTGTGTCAGCAGCCATGGGTATTGCTATCAAAGATAATCTTTTAAATGTTCTTAAATATGAAAGAAAAAATTTGTTATAAGAATAAAAAGCTTCTTCGTCAGATACATCAAATGAATAAGCATCTTTCATATAAAATTCTCTACCACGCATAATTCCAAATCTAGGTCTAATTTCATCTCTGAACTTCCATTGTATATGATACAAAAGTTGTGGGAGTGATTTATAAGATTTTATTGAAGATCTAAAAATCTCGGTAACTTGCTCTTCATTAGTTGGTCCATATAACATTTCTCTATTTTGACGGTCAGTTATTCTAAGCATCTCTTCACCATAATCTTCATAACGACCACTTTCCTTCCAGATTTCACTAGATTGGATTGTTGGCATTAATATTTCTTGAGCTCCAATTTTGTTTTGTTCTTGTCTAACAATGTCTTCTATTTTTTTCATTACCTTAAAACCTAAAGGTAGCCATGAGTAAATTCCTGCGGACGCCTGCTTAATCATACCTACTCTCAACATTAATTGGTGAGATTTAATTTTTGCCTCTGAAGGATTATTTTTTAATATTGGTATAAATGAATTTGATAAAAGCATCTTAATTGATCATATTTCTTAAATTTAAATATTCAAATTTAATTAATAAATAAATAATAATAAAAATGACAGTAGTAATTCCAGTACAATATAAGAATTTTTTCAACATTTTTGGATTTTCAGGGGATCCAGGATCCTCACCATCAATTTTTACAATCTTTGTTCGATTTACATCAATAGGTAAAATAGCAAAGAACACTATCCACCATATAATAATGTAGATAATAGCTAGCCCAGTTACACTCATTAAATTCTTACTAAGTTGATATTTGTAAATGGTTTTTTTCCTGTTTTCTCTTTAGAAAATTTTCTACAAGCAATTTTTAAAGCATCAATTAAATTATGTTCTTGTTGTTTACTTCCAACTTTGAACGTTCTTGATATAATTTCAATTTCTTCAATCAAGCCATATGTGAAATCATCTTTATCCTCAACAGGTAAACCTCTAAATGAAAGTATTGGATCATTATGAATATTCCCTTTTGGGGTAATCATAATAGTTACCTCTAAATATCCATTTGCACTTAAATTTTTTCTGTCCTTTATTGACTGCGAATCTGGATCAATACTTACATTTCCATCTAAAAATAGTCTGCCACTAGGCGCCTTATCATAAACTTCAGGTTTATCTCCTGGAAAAAGTTTAACTATATCACCATTTTCAACTTGAACTGGGTGAGGAACTTGCATTTCTTTAGCAAAGCTTATGTGCTCAATCATATGTCTGTGTTCACCATGGACCGGTATTACACATTTTGGCTTTACCCATTGATACATCTCTTTTAAGTCTTCTCTGTTTGGATGACCAGAGACATGAACAAATTCATTTTCCTCAGAAATAACCTCTATACCATCTTTAACTAGTTGATTGTGAAGTTTATAGAGTTTTTTCTCATTTCCAGGAATAATTTTAGATGAAAATATTACAGCATCACCTTGTTCAATAAAAACATCCGGATGGACATAGCTAGAAATTCTCATCATTGCACCCATCGGTTCGCCCTGACTTCCTGTACACAGATATACAATTTTTTCTCTAGAGAAATTTTTTGCTTCACGAGCATCAATTGGTTCAATAGTATTTTTTAAATATCCACATTGTCTTGCTGCCTTGTAAATACGATGCATTGATCTTCCAACTAAGGAAATTTGTCTACCGGTTTGCTCTGCACAATAAAATGCTGTTTCCATTCTTGCTACATTTGATGCAAAAGAAGTTATAATTATTCTTTTCTTTAATCTAGACATTATATTTAACATACTTTTTCTAACATCTAGTTCAGATCCTGCTTTGCCTGCGCTCATAACGTTTGTAGAGTCACAGATCATTGCTAAAACACCTTCTTCGCCAATCTCTTTTAATCTTTTTTCATTTGTTTTGTCACCAACCAATGGGTCTGGATCAACTTTCCAATCACCTGTATGCAAAATAGAGCCTACTGGAGTTTGAATTCTTAAACCATTTGGCTCTAGTATAGAATGAGTTAAAGTTATATATTCAATTTCAAATGGATCTAATGAAACTTTTCCATTTAGCTCTACAATTTTTAAATTATTAGTGATATCAATTTGTTTTTCTTTGAATTTTTCTCTAATTAATAGTGCTGTAAATGGTGTTGCAAATATTTTACATTTAAGCTTTGGCCATAAATGTGCAATTGCACCAATATGGTCTTCGTGTGCATGAGTCACAACAATTCCTAATAAATTATCTTTTCTTTCAACTATAAAACCTGGATCTGGATAAATTAGATCAACGCCAGGAATAGTATCATCTGCAAATGTTACACCTATATCAACCATAATCCATTTATGATCACTAGGTTTTCCATAGCCAAACAAATTCATGTTCATGCCTATTTCACCTGATCCACCTAAGGGACAAAATAATAACTCGTCTTTCATATTATTTAATTAATTTTGAAATCTTGATTAGACCTTTAATTGTAATATCTTGGTTATGACTTGCTTTCGTTTTAATTGAATCTTTAAATAAATTCGAAAATCCACCGGTAATAATTACTTTGTAAGAGTTTCGAGTTTCTTTCTTAATTAAATTAATAATATTGTCAATTAAACCCGCATAACCCCAAAAAAAGCCTGATCTAACGGCACTTACTGTGTTTTTTCCAATCACCTTATTTACCTTTTTTAGATCAATTTTTGGAATTAAAGATGCTTTATTTGATAAGGTATTTAAAGATAATCTAACACCAGGGGCAATAATCCCACCATAATAAGTATCTTTAACAAGAACATCAAAAGTAGTTGCCGTTCCAAAATCTAAAATAATAAAATTATTTTTATTATTCATAACACTGATAGCATTGCTTATTCTATCTGAACCTACTTGTTTATAATCAACTTTAATTTTTATAAGCGATTTTAAGTTTAAGTTTTTAACCTCAAAACATTTTTGTTTAATTTTTTTTGATAAAAATTTTTTAATTATTTGGAGTGTGTTAGGTACAACACTACAAAATAAAATTTTTTCTATTTTATTTAATTGGATTTTATTTTTTTTAAATAAACTATTAAGTTGATTAATATTTACAGATTTAGACAAAAAAGTAATTTTTTTTAAAATTTTGTTTTTTTTAGAAACAATACAAATTTTAGTATCAGTATTACCTATGTCACCTAAAATATACATTATTTAATTTTTAAGTAATTTAGGTAAATTTTTTTCAAAAAGTTTTTTGAGTTTATTTTCAACATTTGATTTACTAATACTTTTTTTAGTTACTTCTTGCAAGTTTGTAGATGGATAATTTTTAATATATGGATTTTTTATTATATTTATACCTATACCAGTGATTAAAAATTTTTTTTTATTAAAAAATATAATTTCTTGCAAAATTCCACTTATTTTTTTTTTCTCAATTAAAAGATCGTTTGGTTTTTTAAATATTATTTTTTTCCTAGTAAATACAGATAGTAATTTTTTAACTAAAAGACAATTGATTTTAGTTATAGTATTTATTGATAAGTTTTTTTTATTTAATTCATTAAAAAAGGATACAAATAAATTTCCTTTTGATGAAATCCATTTTCGTCCGTACTGTCCTCTACCATTTGTTTGTGTTTCAGCAATAACCATACCTAAATTATAATTGCTTTCTTTAATAATTCTTATAGCTGTATTATTGGTACTTTTAACTTTTTTGAATTTAAATTTTTTAAGTTTCATTAAATTATATTAATTCTTGATACAACATCTATTAGAAGGCTTGGAAATATGAAGTAAAAAAGAATTAATATAGTCGAAACTGTGAGTGAAAATTTTAACCATAAGCTATGATCAGTATCATATTTGTCTTTTTCTTTATCAAAATAAATTATTTTTATAATTCTTAAGTAATAAAAAGCTGCTACTACAGTTGATAACAATCCAACTATAGCTAAAAAATACATTGATTGTTCTAATACAGCTTTAAAAACATAAAATTTTGCAAAGAAGCCAGCTAAAGGTGGAATTCCTGCTAAAGAAAATAAAATTAATAACAAACATAAAGATAATAAAGGGTGATTTTTTGATAACCCAGATAGATCATCAATATCCTCGTAATATTGATCTTTTCTTTTTAACATTAATAAGCAGGAGAAAAGAGCTAAATTCATAACAACATATATTGAAATATAGATTATCGAACTTTGTATTCCCTCATTTGTTGCCGTAGCTAGCCCTGCCAATGTGTAACCAATATGACTTATAGAACTGTAAGCGATTAGTCTTTTAATATTTGTTTGCCCTATTGCAGCAACTGCTCCAAATATCATAGAAGCAATTGATAAAAAGATAATTATCATTTGCCATTGGTCGATTAAATTTAAAAAAGGAACATATAAAAATCTTATAAATACCGTTAAGGCAGCTATTTTTGGTACTATTGTAAAAAATAAAGTTACAGTTGTTGGAGATCCTTCATAAACATCAGGTGCCCACATATGAAATGGGACTGCAGAAATTTTAAATGCTAAACCAACCAAAATGAATACAATTCCGAACGTTAAAACATATTCATTAGAATTTAATTGATTTGATATTATGTCAAAATTGGTTGAACCAGAGAAACCATAAACTAGTGAACATCCATATAATAATAATCCCGACGAAAGTGCACTTAAAACGAAATATTTTAAACCAGCTTCAGATGATTTTAGTTGATCTCTGTTATAAGTAGCTAACACGTAAAGAGCTAATGATTGTAATTCAAGTCCCATATAAAAGACAATTAAATCATTTGAGCTAATCATAACCATCATACCAAGTATCGAGCTAATAATTAGAATTGGATATTCTATATTGTATAGTTTAAAAATTTTTAAATAGGTAGATGAAATAACTAAAACTAAAAATCCGCCAATTAAAGTTATAATTTTCATCAATGATGACATTTGATCAATAACAATACTTCCGTTAAATAAAGTTTCTCTATTAACTGAGAAGGTTTCATTTATTGTTATTATTGTTGTAATTAAAATTACAAATAAAGATAAATTGACTGTAATTTTAGAACTATCTTTTTTAAATACACCCAAAATAAGTAAAAACATTATTGATAGAGAAATAAAAATTTCAGGTAATATTAAATTTAAATTTTCCATATTATTTACTAGCTAAATTCGTTTCATGCATGCTAATTAAATCTGATACAGAAACCTCTATAGTGTTAATTAATGGATCTGGATAAAACCCATAAAATAAAATTGGAGCTGCCAAACAACTTAAAACAAAATATTCAGATCTATTCAAATCTACAATTTTTTTGAGATCTTCATTTATTAGTTTACCAAAAACCACTCTCTTATATAGCCATAACATATATGCAGCACCTAAAATTACTCCAAGACTTGCAATAACGGCCACTAAAAAATTATCTTTGAATGCACCCATTAAAATTAAAAACTCACCAATAAAACCACTTGTCCCTGGTAAACCTAAGGATGCCAGGGCAAATATCATAAATAGTATTGAATATTTTGGAATTACAGAAACTAATCCCCCATAAGTACTTATTAATCTAGAATGCATTCTGTCGTAAACTACTCCAACAGTTAAAAACAAAGCTGCTGAAACCAATCCATGACTTATCATTTGAATTATACTACCTTCAATTCCCTGTTGTTGTAGAGTGAAGATGCCTAATGTTACAAACCCCATATGAGCAACAGATGAATATGCTATAAGTTTTTTCATATCTTCTTGCATTAATGCTATTAGAGACGTGAATATAATTGCGATTACACTCAAAACATAAATTAAAGGGGTGAATGTTTCTGATGCTACAGGGAAAAGTCCTAATGAAAATCTTATAAATCCATATCCAGCCATCTTCAATAATATTGCTGCTAGTAATACAGATCCTGCCGTAGGAGCCTCAACGTGTGCATCCGGTAACCATGTATGAACAGGCCACATAGGTGTTTTAACTGCAAATGAACTGAAAAACGCCAGCCATAAAAGATTTTGATATTTAACATCAATACCAATTTCATAAAGCCTAACTACATCTGTTGTGCCAGTTATCCAATAAATTGAAATTATTGCAACTAGCATTAAAACAGAACCTAAAAGTGTATATAAAAAAAATTTAAATGCAGAATAAACTCTTCTTGTGCCCCCCCAAATTCCAATAATTAAGAACATTGGAATTAATCCTGCTTCAAAAAACAAATAAAACACAACTAAATCTAATGCACAAAAAACACCAATCATAAAGCTTTCCATAATCAGTATTGCAATTAAAAAATCTCTTAATCTATTTTTTACTGAATTGTTTACAGAAATTACACATAGTGGCGTAATAAAAGTTGTTAATATAACAAATAAAATTGAAATTCCATCTATACCAACTTTATAATTAATAAATCCTTCAATCCATATTCTATCTTCTATAAATTGGAAATTAGAGGTAGACTGCTCAAAAGCAATCCACAAATAAATAGAAATTAAAAAATTAACAATAGTTGTGAATAAAGCAACGTATTTTGCGGTTAAATTATTTCCTTCTTTATCTTTAGTAAAAAATAAAAATAAAGCTCCTATTATTGGTAATAGTATTAAAGATGAAAGAATAGGAAAATTCATTATTTAACTATTAAAAAGGTTAAAAAAGCAGAGAAACCTACCAACATAATGAATGCATATTGATAGATAAAACCACTTTGAAATTTAGAGGCTTTTATTGAACATTTTTTAATAAAAGAGGAAATTCCATCAGGACCAAAACCATCAATTATAGTTCCATCACAAAATTTCCATAAAAATAAACCAATTTTTTTTGATGATTTAATGAATAAAACTTCATACAATTCATCGAAATACCACTTATTTACTAAAAAATTATATAAAGGTTTATTTATTGATGCGATATCATTAGGTAAATTTTTATTTCTTACAAATAAATAATAAGCAATAGGAATAGATAATAAAACTAAACAAGGTGTTAAAAGTAAAAACCATAAAGGAGGATGTTCAGTGCTTAAAGGATTTAAAAACTTAATTGACTCTGCCCAAAAAATATTATCACTATGACCAATAAAAAGATCTTTAAATAAAAAACCAGCAAACACCGCTCCTATTGAAAGAATAAATAAAGGAAGAAGCATTACTATAGGAGACTCGTGAGTTTCTTCTATCTTGATATTTTTATTGTTATACTCTCCATGGAAAGTTTTAAAAATTAATCTCCACGAATAAATAGATGTTAAAAATGCTGTAATTATTCCAACTCCAGCAGCGTAATATCCTGTTGTGTTACCTTTTAAATAGGCAAATTCTATGATTGCATCTTTAGAATAAAATCCTGATAAAAAGGGGAAACCTGTTAAAGCAAGTGTTCCTATAATCATTAAAACGTAGGTATATGGGAGCTTTTTCCATACACCACCCATATTGTTTATATTTTGTTCATCTTTAAACGCATGGATTACTGAACCAGAACCTAAAAATAAAAGAGCTTTAAAAAATGCATGAGTAAATAAATGAAACATAGCAACATTATATGCACCTACTCCGGCTGCGAAAAACATATAGCCAAGTTGGCTGCAAGTAGAATAAGCAATTATTTTTTTTATATCCGTTTGAACTAAAGCCACTGTTGCAGCAAAGAAGGCCGTAGTCATTCCTACTATAGTAATAAAATTTAGTATTAACGGTGAATATTCATAAATTGGAGAACATCTTACAACTAAAAAAACTCCAGCCGTAACCATTGTTGCTGCATGAATTAATGCTGAAACTGGAGTTGGACCTTCCATAGCATCAGGTAACCATGTATGAAGTAATATCTGTGCAGATTTACCCATTGCTCCAATAAATAAGAGTAAACAAACTAAATCTATAGCTTTAACTTCAAAACCTAAAAATGATAAATTTTTATCTACAACAGTTGGAATTTGTTGAAAAACTTCTGAGTAATTAACTGTTCCAAATAAATAAAATATTAAGAAAATTCCTAAAGCAAAACCAAAGTCACCTACTCTATTAACAACAAATGCTTTGATAGCAGCAGCATTTGCACTTTCTTTTTTAAACCAAAAACCAATTAAGAAATATGAACATAGACCAACACCTTCCCAACCAAAAAATAGTTGAATAAAATTATCTGAAGTTACAAGCATCAACATTGCAAAAGTGAATAATGACAAATAAGCCATAAATCTTGGCTTATGAGGATCGTGGGACATGTAACCAATTGAGTAGATATGCACAAGAGCAGACACAGAAGTTACAACAACTAACATCACTGCTGATAATGGATCAATTAACATCGACCAATTGACATCAAGTGACCCAGAGTTTATCCAGGTTGCTATAACAATATTTTCTTCGTATTGATTAACAATTACTTGATATAGAACATGTATTGATAAAAGTGCAGAAATTGAAACAAGAGCACTTGTTAATATTTCAGAGTTTCTATCACCGATATATCTTCCAAAAAAACCTGAGATAATTGATGCAATAAGTGGAAGAAATATAATTGAAAGTTCCATTATTATCCTTTCAACTTATCTATTTCTTCAACTCTTATAGTTCCTGAATTTCTAAAATATACTACAATAATAGCCAACCCTATTGCCGCTTCTGCAGCTGCAACAGTTAGGATAAATAAAGTAAATATTTGACCAGTTAAATCACCTAAAAATATTGAAAAAGAGACTAAATTGATATTTACAGCTAGTAATATTAATTCGATACTCATTAATATTACGATAATGTTTTTTCGATTGAGAAAAATACCAATTACTCCAATTGAAAAAATTACAGCGCCAAGAGTTAAATAGTGTCCTAGACCAATCTCACTCATCTATTCTAACTCCTTTATTGGTCTCAACTTCTAATACCTCAACACCCTCTGCTCTTTCGCGGGATATTTGCTTGATATAACTTTGTCTTTTAACACCAGCTCTTTGTCTAAAAGTTAAAACAATAGCCCCAATCATAGCAACTAATAGTATCATACCGCTTATTTGAAATACGTGAATATAGTCAGTGTACAAAATCTGACCTAAAGAATGTGTGTTACTTAAACTAAATTGTGTAAGTGAGTTATTCAAATCAAAAATTTCTGGTTTGTATTTCCATCCACCAATTACAATTATAATTTCAACAAAAATAAGAGTACTTATAATTAAACCAATCGGGATATGTTTAGAGCTATCTTTTGCAGCAAACCATTGATTTTTTTGCTGAGCAACATTCAACATCATAACCACGAATAAAAATAGAACTGCTACTGCTCCCACGTAAACAATCAACATTATCATTCCTAAAAATTCTGCTCCTATCATGATGAACAAGCAAGAAATACTAATAAAATCAAGAATTAAAAAAAATACTGAGTGCACTGTATTTTTTGAAGCAGTTACCATTATAGCTGAGATAATCGCAATTAAAGAAAACGTATAAAAAAAAATTGAATGTACAATCATGAATTATCTATGAATATTATCCGCTTTAATATTTGCGTCTAAAATATTCTCCCAACGATCTCCATTATCTAATAATTTTTCTTTTGTGTAATAAAGCTCTTCTCTAGTTTCTGTTGAGAATTCAAAATTAGGTCCTTGAACTATTGCATCAACTGGGCAGGACTCTTCGCATAAACCACAATAAATACACTTCATCATATCTATATCGTAACGAGTTGTTTTTCTACTACCGTCCACTCTCTGGGCAGACTCAATTGTTATTGCTTGTGCAGGACAAACAGCTTCACATAATTTACATGCTATACATCTTTCTTCTCCATTAGGATATCTTCTCAAAGCATGTTCTCCTCTAAATCTCGGACTAATTTTACCTTTTTCAAATGGGTAATTTATTGTTTTTTTTGGTTTAAAAAATTCTTTTAAAGCCATATATAGACCTCCAACAAAATCAGTCATAAATATAGTTTTAAAAAATCTCGAAATATTCATAAATTAATTCGTTGGTAAAAGATTAAAGTAAAATAGAAAACTTGCTGTTAGCACTACCCATATTAAAGAAAAAGGAAGAAATACTTTCCAGCCTAGTCTCATAAGTTGGTCATACCTATACCTCGGCACAATAGCTTTTACTAAAGCAAATAAGAAAAATAAAAGTAAGATTTTTAAAATCAACCATATTGCTCCAGGGACTAATGTGAATGGATAAATTTCTAAAGGTGATAACCAGCCACCTAAAAATAAAACTGCTCCCATCGCACACATTAATAAAATATTTGCGTACTCACCTAGCCAGAACATTGCGTACATCATGCCAGAATATTCAGTTTGATAGCCAGCAACTAATTCTGCTTCTGCTTCTGGTAAATCAAAAGGAGGTCTGTTGGTTTCAGCTAAAGCTGAAATAAAAAATATTACAAACATTGGAAATAATGGAATTACAAACCATAGATTTTTTTGAGCTATAACAATGTCATTTAAATTTAGGGAGCCAACACAAAGCAATACATTTATAATAATCACACCTATAGATACTTCATAGGATACCATTTGAGCTGCAGATCTAATTGCTCCCAAAAAGGGATATTTGGAATTTGAAGCCCAACCGCCCATAATAATTCCATATACTCCTAAGGATGAAACTGCAAATAAGTAAAGAATACCAACATTTATATCTGCTAATACTTGAGTAGCTCCAAAAGGAATAACTGCCCAAGCTATTAATGCTAATGTCATTGTTACTATTGGGGCTAAAATAAATATCACTTTATTTGAACTTGAAGGAATAATCATTTCCTTAAAGATATATTTTAAAGCGTCAGCTAGAGATTGTAACAACCCAAAAGGTCCGACAACATTTGGTCCTTGTCGTTTTTGCACAAATGCCCAAACTCTTCTATCGAGCCAAACAATCATCGCAACAGATACTAAAACTGGAATTAATAAAAATAATATTTTATATACTTGATCAAAAATAATACTCAAATAATCCATACTAACCTTCAGTACCTGTAGATTTTAAATTTAATTTTGAATTATTACACTCAATCATCGTTTTTGAGCATCTGGCTATTATATTTGAAAAATAATATGGTTTAATATCTATTTTTAATTTTTCATTTTTAAATTCTCCACTAAATTCATATTTATAATCTTTATTTTGTTTTTCTTTTTGAAGATTTAGATAATTGAACATACTACTTTCTAATTCTTCCTTATCATTAAATAACTTTCTATTATTCAAATACTCAGCTATCTCATTAATTATTTGCCAATCTTCCTTAGCTTCTCCTGGTGGGTATGAAGCCTTGTATGCTTTTTGAATTTTTCCTTCTAAGTTTGTATAGTGAGCATCTTGTTCTGTATAAGCTGCTCCAGGAAGTATAATATCAGCAATTTCGGCACCCTTATCACCATGACTACCTTGATAAATTACAAACTCATCTGTTTTATTAAAATTTATATTGTCTTGACCAACTAAATAAACAATCTCAAATTTATTTGATTTTAAATCTTTCAATAAATCAGTTTCTTTATTAATTAAACCAAGATCAAAGTTTCCTACTGATGATGCATCACAAGATAATATATTTAAAGGATTCCAGTCTTCTAAAAATTTATCGTTCTTTCTTAAGAAATCTTTAATTTTATTAAATAAAAACTCCGCGTTATTTAATCTTAAAAATGACTCACCTAGCACAATCATTGGTTTTTTTGAATTTAAAATATTTTTTGACAGGTCATGTGCTCCATCAAAGATATTTTTTAATGTTAATGTTTGTCCGTCTAAACTTTTGTAAGGATAGGTTAAGTCACCACTTTCATTTAAAGAATAAATTTTAGTATTGTTGTTCAAATAAGATTTTCTTATTCTTGCATTTAGGATAGTTGCTTCATATCTTGGATTTGCACCTATTAAAAATATTAAATCTGCCTCCTCAATTCCATTTATAGAGGAGTTAAATATATAATTTTCTCTTTTTGAGGTATTGATAAATCTATTATCTGATCTTGACTCGAAATTTTTTATATCAAGCGTCCTATCAAAAAATTCTTTAAATATATAGCTAGTTTCCATATTAATTAGATCTCCAACAAAACCACAAATTTTTTCTTTTGATGTATTTTCAATTTTAGATTTTATTATTTTGTATACTTCTGCCCATGATGCTTTTTCAAATTTTTTATTATATTTAATAAAAGGTGTGTCTAATCTTTGATGAAGTAAACCATCGCAAGCATATCTCGTTTTATCTGAAATCCATTCTTCATTAATATCCTCATTTATAATTGGTAAAACTCTTTTTACTTCCCAATCATATGTATCTACCCTTATATTAGATCCAACAGCATCCATAACGTCAATAGTTTCTGTTTTTCTTAATTCCCAAGGTCTTGCTTCAAAAACGTAAGGTTTAGAGGTTAAGGCACCTACTGGACAAAGATCTACAACGTTTGCTGATAGCTCTGATTGCATGGACTGCTCAAGATATGTTGTAATTTGCATATCTTCCCCTCTACCAATGGCTCCTAACTCAGGTACACCTGCTACTTCAGTTGCAAATCTTACACATCTTGTGCAATGAATACACCTTGTCATCTGTGTTTTTATTAATGGTCCCATATTTTTTTCTGGAACTAATCTTTTGTTTTCTTTAAATCTTGATTTATCTACTCCATAATACATAGATTGATCTTGCAAATCACATTCACCACCTTGATCACACACTGGACAGTCTAATGGGTGGTTAGCTAAAAGAAACTCCATTACACCCTTTCTTGCTTTTTCAACAAATTCCGTATTTGTTTTTATATTCATTCCTTCAGCAGCGGGCATAGCGCATGAAGCGATAGGTTTTGGAGATTTTTCCATCTCAACTAAACACATTCTGCAATTTCCAGCTATTGATAATTTTTCATGGTAACAAAATCTTGGAATTTCTACTCCAGCTTTTTCACATGCTTGAAGAACGGTTAATCCCTCTTCAACCTCGACATCAATATCATTTACTTTCAGTTTAAGCATTTTTTTTATCCAACAAGTGTTGATCAACTAAATAAGGAATATTATTTTTTTTCTGTACAATAGGATCCAAATTATTTCTCTCTATTATTTCTTTTTTAAAATGTCTTAAAAGACCCTGAACTGGCCAAGAAGAACCTTCTCCAAATGCACAAATTGTATGACCTGCTATTTGATTGGTTACATCACCTAACATATCTACCTCATCTTTTGTTGCATCCCCTTTAGCCATTCTTTCAAGCATTCTCCACATCCAACCAGATCCCTCTCTACAAGGAGTGCATTGACCACAACTTTCATGTTTATAAAATCTTGCAATTCTTGCCATACACTTAATAATGTCTTGATCTTTATTAATCACAACAATACCTGCAGTTCCTAATCCACTTTTCTCTGCCATGAGTGAGTCAAAATCCATAGTTAGTGTTTCACATTTTTCTCTAGGAATTAATGGCATTGACGACCCACCTGGTATGACAGCTTGAAGATTATCCCAACCTCCAATTACACCACCTGCATGAACTTCAATTAATTCTTTTAATGGAATGTTCATTTCTTCTTCAACATTACACGGAGTATTTACATTTCCAGATATACAAAATATTTTTGTACCTGTATTCTTTTCTCTTCCAAGAGAAGCAAACCATTTACCACCCCTTCTGAGAATTGTCGGTACTACAGCAATAGTTTCTACATTATTTATAATAGTTGGACATCCATACAGTCCAATTAGAGCAGGGAACGGAGGTTTTAATCTTGGTTGACCTTTTTTACCCTCGATACTTTCTAATAAAGCTGTTTCTTCTCCACAAATATATGCTCCGGCACCGTAATGAATATAAATATCTAAGTCCCAACCAGTTCCTGCTGCATTTTTACCAAGTAATTTTTTTTCATAAGCTTCATCTATAGCTGCTTGAAGTTTTTGACCATCAATAAAATATTCACCTCTAATATAGATGTAGCAGACATGCGCTTGAACTGCATATGATGCAATCAAACAACCTTCAATTAATTTGTGTGGTTCAAATCTTAATATATCTCTATCTTTACAAGTACCTGGTTCAGACTCGTCACCGTTTATTACTAAATAGTGTGGTCTTGAACCTACTTCTTTAGGAGCAAATGACCATTTTAAACCTGTAGGAAATCCAGCCCCACCTCTACCTCTAAGTTGAGACTCTTTAATTTCATTTATAATCCAATCTCTTCCTTTGTCAGTAATCTCTTTAGTATTTACCCAATCACCTCTTTTCTGTGAAGAGCTTATATCTGAACCCATATCGTTATATAAATTTTTAAATATTCTATCTTGATCGTTAAGCATTTTTAAAATCCATCAGTGTTTTTCTGTTATTTTCTGGCTCATTGTTTATTCTTCCTCTATATGAACCTGGTTTTGGTGTTTCCCCTCTTAAAATTTGATCCAAAATTTTAATTGTTTTTTCTTTATCTAAATCTTCATAATATTCGTCATTAATTTGCATCATGGGCGCATTAACACATGCTCCTAAACACTCAACTTCCATCCATGAACAACTTTTATCACTTGATAATTCACATTCATTTTTAGATATTTTTTCTTTACACGCTTCAACTAGTTTACTAGCTCCTCTTATCATGCAAGGAGTTGTTGTGCATACTTGTATAAAATGTTTTCCAACTGGAGCTAAATTATACATAGTATAAAAAGTTGCTACCTCGTAAACTTTTATGTACGGCATCTTCAAAAACTTTGCGATATATTTCATCGCCTCAAGAGGAATCCAATTATCATTTTGTCTTTGAGCTATATAAAGTAATGCCATAACTGCACTTTGTTGTTTACCGTCAGGATACTTAGATACAATTTTGTTCGCAGCTTCTAGAGATGAACTGGTAAATTCAAAATTTTCTGGTTGAATTTTTGCTGGTCTTCTCAAACTCATCTATCAACCTCTCCAAATACTATATCTAATGAACCCAGCACTGCAGGAACATCAGCCAACATATGTCCTTTGATAAGATAATCCATCGATTGCAAATGTGAAAACCCAGGTGCTCTTATTTTGCATTTATAAGGTTTGCTTGATCCATCAGATATTAAATAAACACCAAACTCGCCTTTTGGAGCTTCAACGGCAGTATATATTTCATCTTTTGGAACTCTATAACCTTCAGTAAATAATTTAAAATGGTGAATAAGTGCTTCCATTGATTGCTTAATTTCTTTTTTAGGTGGTGGACTAATTTTTCCATCTAAAGATTTTATTGGTCCTTTTTCCATTTTTGACAAGCATTGTTTGATTATGGAAACACTCTCTTTCATTTCCTCAATTCGACATAAATATCTATCATAACAATCCCCATTTTTTCCAACAGGCACTTTAAATTCTAAATTTTCATAACAATCGTAAGGTTGAGATTTTCTTAAATCCCATGGAACTCCTGATCCTCTTATCATGACACCAGAAAATGAGTAATCTAGAGCGTCTTGTCTTGTAACTACTCCTATATCAACATTACGTTGTTTAAAAATCCTGTTATCTGTTAGTAAGCTCTCTAAGTCATTTATTATTTTTGGAAAGCTGTCACAGAACTTACTAATATCTTCCTCAAGTCCTTGTGGCAGATCTTGATGAACACCTCCAGCTCTGAAATAGTTAGCGTGAAGTCTAGATCCAGAAACTCTCTCATAAAAACCCATTAACTTTTCTCTTTCTTCAAAGCCCCATAAAGTTGGAGTTAATGCACCAACATCCATAGCTTGGGTTGTAACGTTTAAGATGTGACTTAAAATTCTTCCTATTTCACAAAATATTACTCTTATATATTGAGCTCTAATGGGAACATTTAAATTAAGAATTTTTTCAACTGCTAGTGCGAATGCGTGTTCTTGATTCATAGGAGCCACATAATCTAATCGGTCAAAATAAGGTACTGCTTGCATGTAAGTTTTGTTTTCAATTAATTTTTCTGTACCTCTATGTAATAAACCAATATGAGGATCGGCTTTTTCAACAATTTCTCCATCAAGTTCTAATATTAGTCTTAATACACCATGTGCAGCAGGATGCTGTGGTCCAAAGTTTAAATTTAAATTTTTAATTTTTTTTGTCATTACTATCTATTTCATCTTTTATATACTTAGTTCCTTCCCAAGGACTTTCGTAATCAAAATTTCTAAAATTTTGTTCTAATTTAACTGGTTCACTAATAACTTTTTTTTCATCTTCGCTATATCTAACTTCTGAATGACCTGTAAGTGGAAAATCTTTTCTAAGTGGATGACCTTTAAAGCCATAATCAGTTAATATTCTTCTAAGATCAGGATGATCTTTAAAAGTAACACCATACATATCAAACACCTCTCTTTCCATCCAATTAGATGAAGGAAAAATACTTGTTAAAGATGGAATAACTTCATTCTCTGTAATTGAATATTTTAAAATTAATCTTTGATTAAATTCATGACTTAAAAATAAATAAACTATATCAAATCTTTGGTTTCTTTCAGGATAATCAACAACCGTTATATCTATTAGTTGTCTAAATTTTGTATCATTATTAGTTTTTAAAAACAAACATATATCTAATAAATGATCTTTATCAGTCTCAAGATAAACTTGATTATGTTTAATTTCAGATTTATTAATTTTGGTAGTTAGTCCCGAATTAATTTTTTTTTCTAGATCTTCTAAACTTTTCATAACTATCTTATAGTAGAGCCCTTTTCTCTAATTTTTTTTTGTAATTGTAATATTCCATATAATAATGCTTCCGCTGATGGGGGACATCCTGGTACATAAACATCTACTGGTACGATCCTATCGCAACCTCTTACAACTGAGTAAGAATAATGATAGTAACCACCACCGTTAGCGCAACTTCCCATTGATATTACATATCTAGGTTCAGGCATTTGGTCATATACTTTTCGTAATGCTGGTGCCATTTTATTAGTTAGGGTACCAGCTACAATCATAACATCAGACTGTCTGGGTGATGCTCTGGGTGCTGCACCAAATCTTTCAAGGTCATACCTTGGCATAGATGTTTGCATCATTTCGACTGCACAGCACGCTAGTCCAAAGGTCATCCAATGAAGTGATCCGGATCTTGACCAGTTTATCAGATTATCAAGTGACGTAGTAATAAATCCATTTTTACCAAAGTCATCTGCAAGTTGTTTAAACTCTTCTGGAACTTGATCTATTTTATTTGTCATTGTTTAATAATTTTATTCCCAGTCTAGTGCGCCTTTTTTCCATTCGTATATAAAACCAATTGTAAGAATGAATAGAAAAATCATCATTGATGAAAAACCTAGTAATCCGATATTTCCAAGAGAAATTGCCCATGGAAATAAAAAAGCTATTTCCAAATCAAATATGATAAATAAGATTGCAACTAAGTAAAATCTAACATCAAATTCAAGTCTAGAATCCTCAAACGGTTCAAATCCACATTCATAAGCAGATAATTTTTCTGGATCAGGTTTTTTTGGCGATAGAATAAAATTAATTACCACAAATGCACAGCTCAAACCTAGAGCTATAATTAAAAAAATAACAATTGGTAAGTAATCTTTAAGAAAATCAGATAACATGAAAGTCTATATATCAGTTTTTTTTTTATGTTGAAGCGTTGATACGTCACATTTTACAATAAAAAAAAAGATAACAATATCATATACTTATACGGATATAGCAAAAAAACATAACAATAACAGTTACTTAACAAATTACAGCAAATTTACTTAAAAGTGGCGGGAGTGAAGGGACTCGAACCCTCGACCTATCGCGTGACAGGCGATCGCTCTAACCAACTGAGCTACACCCCCACTTTATTGTTTTGGTGGGCAGTAAAGGACTCGAACCTTTGACCCCCTCGGTGTAAACGAGATGCTCTACCAACTGAGCTAACCGCCCATTACCAAAAAGTAATGTGTTTTATATCTTTTAGTACAATAAGGTCAAGGTCTATTAATATTTCATCTAAAATTAAGAAAAAGTGGCGGGAGTGAAGGGACTCGAACCCTCGACCTATCGCGTGACAGGCGATCGCTCTAACCAACTGAGCTACACCCCCACTTTATTGTTTTGGTGGGCAGTAAAGGACTCGAACCTTTGACCCCCTCGGTGTAAACGAGATGCTCTACCAACTGAGCTAATCGCCCAAAAACTTTGTTGTAATACAATAATAATTTCAGGAAAGCAATAATTCATTAACAACTAAATATTGATATAAATGAGTTTTTTATAGTGAATAATGATATTAATAAATAGTTATAAATTATAAAATTTAAGCATATGGCATCCTCAAGAGAATTAAAGCTCAGATCACCTTTAAAAAAAATAATAATAAAATTCTTTGATGTCTTTGGATATGAATTAAAAAGAAAAAATAATTTTAATGATAGGTGGGGAAACTTTATTGCAGAACTTAATGAAGATAGAAAAAAGCAAATTAAATACTTTCAAGAAATTACTTTAGCATCTGAATTAAATTTATGGTCAATATATCAATCATTAAATCATATAAAAAACGAAAATATTGAAGGCGATATAGTTGAATGTGGTGTCTATAATGGGAATACTTTGGCGTTTATTGGTGAAATAAATGATGAACTAAACTTAAATAAAAAAATTTGGGGTTATGACACTTTTGATGGTTTTGTAGAAAATTCTTTTACAGATAATGACATTGATTTAAAAACTGGAAAAAAAGCGAGTTATGACTCCTCTGATATTTTTTATTCTTTAGAAGAAGTAAAAAAAAATATAATTAAAAATAATAAAAAAAACTTTGAAAAATATATATTAGTTCCAGGTGATATATTAGAAACATTAAATTTTAAGGATAATATTCCCAATAAAATAAGTTTTCTTAGATTAGATACAGATATTTATAAGACTACCAAAAAACAATTAGAAATTCTTTATGAAAAATTAGTTCCAGGTGGTGTTTTGCATATTGATGATTACGGTATATGTCCAGGTGTTAAAACTGCAGTAGACAATTTTTTTTCCAATCAAGATATTTGGCTACATAGAGTTGATATTGCTTGTAGATATTTAATTAAAAAATAATTTATAATTTTTTTTATTGAATGCTTGCTTGTGATTTATCGTCCTTTTTTGACATTTCAACTTCAACCCACTCTGTAGGTTTAAGTTCTTTTGTTAAAGCTATTTTTATAACTTGATCAGCATATTCGACTGGAGTAATTTTGATATCGTCTATAATTTTTTTAGGCATATCTACTAAATCTTTTTCATTTTCTTTTGGAATTAATACCTCTTTGATTCCAGCTCTATGAGCTGCCAATAATTTTTCTTTTAATCCTCCAATTGGTAAAACTTGACCTGTTAAAGTTACTTCACCAGTCATTGCCACATCTCTCTTCACAGGGATATTTGTGATTGAAGAAACTATTGATGTTACCATTCCAACTCCAGCAGATGGACCATCTTTTGGAGTTGCTCCTTCCGGAACATGAATATGGAAATCTTTTTTTTCAAAAATAGGTGGGATAATTCCATACTCTAAACATTTTGATCTTACAAAAGATTTTGCTGCTTTAATAGACTCTTGCATAACATCACCTAATTTTCCTGTAATTTGCATTCTGCCTTTACCCGGCATTGTTAATGTTTCAATTTTTAAAATTTCTCCCCCATACTCTGTCCAAGCAAGTCCTGTGACGATACCTACTCTATTTTTTGACTCTAATTCTCCAAACTTAAATTTAGGAACACCTAAAAAATCAGACAAATTTTTATTATTAATCCCAACTTCCTTTTCTTCTCCAGAAACAATTTTTTTAACTACTTTTCTTGCAAGTTTTGAAATTTCTCTTTCAAGATTTCTTACACCTGATTCTTTAGTGTAGCCTCTTATTACTTCTTTAATTATATCGTCATCTAACTTCATTTCTTTATCTTTAACACCATTATCTTTAATTTGTTTTGGTAATAAATATTTATTAGCAATACTTATTTTTTCATCTTCAGTGTAGCCTGCTAACCTTATTACCTCCATTCTATCTAACAGTGGAGGCAAAATATTTAATGTATTAGCAGTAGTAACAAACATCACATCAGATAAATCATAATCAACCTCTAAATAATGATCGTTAAATGTTGTGTTCTGTTCAGGATCTAAGGCTTCTAATAAAGCAGAAGATGGATCTCCCCTATAATCATTTCCAATTTTGTCAATCTCATCCAGTAAAATTAGTGGATTTTTTGTTCCAGCCTTTTTCATCATCTGAATAATTTTTCCAGGTAAAGATCCAATGTAAGTTCTTCGATGACCTCTAATCTCTGCTTCATCTCTCATTCCACCTACCGACATTCTTACGAATTCTCTATTAGTGGCTTTAGCTATTGATTTACCTAGAGACGTTTTTCCTACACCTGGAGGTCCAACTAAACATAAAATTGGACCTTTGATTTTCTCCATTCTTTTTTGAACAGCTAAAAATTCAATTATTCTCTCTTTAACTTTTTCTAATCCAAAGTGATCTTTATCAAGAATATCTAAAGCATTCTTTAAATTTATATCTATTTCACTTTTTTTATGCCATGGAAGTTCGGTCATCCAATCTAAATAATTTCTAACTACTGTTGCCTCAGCAGACATAGGACTCATATTTTTTAATTTTTTTAACTCTTGGAGGCATTTTTTTTCAACCTCTTTTGGCATTTTTGCTTTTGTAATTGCTTTATTCAAACTAGCAGTTTCGTCTTTACCATCTTCAATTTCACCAAGTTCTTTTTGAATAGCTTTTAATTGCTCATTTAAATAATATTCTCTTTGAGTTTTTTCCATCTGAGTTTTAACTCTCCCTCTAATTCTTTTTTCAACACCAATAATGCTTGTTTCATTTTCCATTATTTTTATGATGGAGTTTAATCTTTTCTTAACATCTACAGTTTCAAATATTTGTTGTTTTTCAGAAATAGTAGCCGTTAAATGAGATGCAATATTATCTGCAATTTGTGATGGGTCTTTCAATTGTTTAATTGTATTTATAGTTTCGTTAGAAATTTTTTTATTTATAGATGTTAATTTTTCTAATCTTCTTAAGGCCGTAGTTGCTAAAGGAAATAAATCTTCATCCTTAGGTGAAACATCGTTATAGTATGTGTAATCACATATTATAAACTTTTCATTATCTTTAAAATCTAGAATTTTCACTCTTTTAATACCTTCTACCAATACTTTAACTGTGCCATCAGGTAATTTTAGCAATTGTAAAATACTTCCCTCACAGCCATACATAAAGACATCAGTTTTCTTGGGGTCGTCAATTTCTGAATTTTTTTGAGTGACTAAAATAATTTTTTTATCTTTTTTCATCACTTCATTGAGTGCTGAAATAGATTTATCTCTTCCTACAAATAGAGGTATTACCATACTTGGAAAGACCACAATGTCTCTTAATGGAAGTAAGGGCAGTGAAATTTTGATGTCCATATAAACAATATGGATATTATATTATATAATGCAATAGGTATTTATTACTTATTAAGGATATTAAGCCGCTGTGGTCTTATTTGACTTAGATTTACTATCACCTTTAGTGTGAACTAGAATTGGTTGAGACTGCCCTTTTACTGCACTTGCATCAACAATTACTTCCTCAATATTGTCTTGACTGGGCAGATCATACATTGTTTTCAACAAAATATTTTCTAAAATAGATCTCAAGCCTCTTGCTCCAGTTTTTTTGTTTATTGCTTTTTGCGCTATTTCTTTTAAAGCATTTTCTTTAAAAGTTAGTTTAGCACCATCCAATTTAAACAACTCTTGGTATTGTTTTGTTAAAGAATTTTTTGGTTCTTGTAATATTTTTATTAAAGATTTTTCATCTAAATCTTCAAGTGTTGCTATCATTGGAAGTCTTCCAATAAATTCTGGAATCAATCCGAATTTTAATAAATCTTCTGGCTCTAATCCTTTCATCCATTCACCAGTTTTCTTATCTTGTGTATTTTTTACATCTGCGCCAAAACCAATTGAGGTTCCTTTATCTCTTTGAGAGATTATTTTATCAAGGCCAGCAAACGCACCACCACAAATAAATAAAATATTTGTGGTATCTACTTGTAAAAATTCTTGTTGAGGATGTTTTCTACCACCCTGGGGAGGAACACTTGCAACTGTTCCTTCCATTATTTTAAGAAGAGCTTGCTGAACACCTTCACCAGATACATCTCTTGTAATTGATGGATTTTCAGATTTTCTACTTATTTTATCAACTTCATCAATATAAACTATTCCTCTTTGAGCTTTTTCAACATTATAGTCAGATGCTTGTAACAATTTTAAAATAATATTTTCAACATCCTCTCCAACATAACCTGCTTCGGTTAAAGTGGTTGCATCAGCCATTGTAAATGGAACGTCTAGGATTCTAGCAAGAGTTTGTGCGAGCAATGTTTTTCCACAACCTGTAGGGCCTACTAAAAGTATATTTGATTTCGATAGCTCAACATTTTTGCTTGTTTTGCTTTCATAATTTAATCTTTTGTAATGATTGTGTACCGCAACAGATAATACCTTCTTAGCATGAGCTTGACCAATTACATAATCATCTAATACTGAACAAATTTCTTTTGGAGATGGAAGACCATCTTGATGTTTTACAAAAGTATCTTTGCTCTCCTCTTTTATAATGTCCATACATAGCTCAACACATTCATCGCAGATGAAAACAGTTGGACCTGCGATTAACTTTCTAACCTCGTGTTGGCTCTTGCCACAAAAAGAACAGTAAAGAATATTTTTATTATTATTTGTCATTTTAAATTTTTAAACGAATCAATTTAATTACTTTATTATAAATGACTCGTACTAATCAAGTTTGGATTAATGATGACTCAAGATATAGTGTATTAAGATCTTTTTTCTACTACTTCGTCAATAAGACCGAATGATTGTGCGACATTAGCAGTCATAAAATTATCTCTTTCAAGAGCTGACTTTATTTCATCAACACTTTTTCCGGTATGCTTTGAATAAATTTCATTAAGTCTTTTCTTTAAAGACAAAACCTCGTTTGCGTGGATCTCAATATCAGTTGCCTGACCTTGAAAACCTGCAGATGGTTGGTGAACCATAATTCTTGAATTTGGTAAAGAAAACCTTTTCCCTTTTGTGCCTGCCGCAAGTAGAAATGAGCCCATTGATGCAGCTTGTCCAATACATAAAGTAGAAATATCTGGCTTGACATATTGCATAGTGTCATAAATTCCAAGACCTGCTGTAACTAAACCACCTGGACTGTTAATGTATAAATAAATTTCTTTCTTTGGATCTTCAGCTTCTAAAAATAATAATTGAGCAGTAACTAATGATGCTACGTTGTCATTAATTTGCCCTGTTAAAAAAATAATTCTTTCTTTTAATAATCTTGAATATATATCGTAAGCTCTTTCACCCTTGCTTGATTGTTCAACAACCATTGGTACAAGACTGCTCATGTATTCTGATAATTTTATTGTCATAAGTTGATTCGTTCTACTTATACAACTTGAGATTACTTTTTGCTAACTTTTTTTGTCTTTTTCACTGCTGGCTTTGCTTTAGCCTTTTTAGTAGTTGATTTTTTTTCTTTAGCAGATGTTGTGGGTGATTTTTTCTTAGTTTCTTTTTTTTCTTCTACATGGCTATGGTCTTGATCATGTTGATGTTTATGAGCATCTTTTAAAATTTTTTCAGCTTCATCTTTTGAAATTTCTCTTTTATTTGCATTACCTTTTTCTTTAATTAAATTTAAAATTTTTTCTTCATATACGGTTCCTCTCAAACTTGCTAATGCAGATGGGTTTTTTTGATAAAAATCCATGACCATTTTTTCTTGTCCAGGCATCATTCTTAGTTGTTTTTGCACTTCGGCTTGAATTTCTTGTTCTGATACTTTAATTTGATTTTTTTCACCAAACTCATTTAAAATTAACCCTGTTTTAATTCTTGTTTTTGCTTTTTCCTCAAAGTTTTTTTTATTTTTCTTTGCTTCTTCTTCAGACATACCTTGAGAAAGAACTTTGACCTCCTCCTCAACCAAGTTTTCAGGAACTTCCTCTAATTTGATTTTTTCTATTTTTTCTAAAATTTGATTTTTAGCTAATTGATCTAAAGAATTTTTATATTCATCGTTAATTTGTTTGGAAATTAACGTTTTTAAATCTTTTAAATCTTTGGCTCCTAAATTTTTTGCAAAACCATCATCAATTTTTACATCTTCAGATTGTTTTACACTTAAAATTTTGCAATTAAATTTAGCTTTCTTGTTGACTAAATCTTTTTCAGGGAAATTTTCTGGCAAAGTTGCCTCTACAATTTTTTCATCATCTTTCTTAACTCCAATCAATTGATCGTCGAAACCTTTTAAGAATAAATCTTTACCTAAAGTTAGCTGTGTATTCTTTCCTTCACTTCCTTTAAATTCTTTACCATCAACTGTTGCTTTATAGTCTAAAGATACTAAATCACCCTTTCTAGCTTTTGTATCAGCGCTAACTTCTTTAAAATTTGGTTGGTTTTTTGCTATTTCTTTTATTCTTTTATCTGTTTCACTTTCATCAATTTTTACAGAATATTCATCAAACTTAATATTTTCTAAAGATTTAATATCTACTTTTGGTAATTCAGTTACAGATAAAACATACTCTAAATCTTTATCCTCTCCATATGTTTTTAAATCAAGCTTTGGTTGACCCGCTGGTTTAATTTTGTTTTCTTCAAGTGCTTTTGTTGATGTTTCTTTTAAAACTTTATCTAAAACTTCACCAAAAACTGCTTTACCAAACTGTCTTTTTAAAATTTCTTTTGGAACTTTGCCTGGTCTAAATCCTTTAAGATTTATACTACCTTTAATCTCTTCATATTTTTCATCCATATAAGAGTTCATTGTCTCTTTATCGATAAAAATTTTAAGGTCTTTATTTAATCCTTTTTTATTTTCTACTGTGACTTTCATAATAATTTAATGGTAGGGCGAAAAGGACTCGAACCTTCACATGTTGCCATATTGGTTCCTAAGACCAACGCGTCTACCAATTCCGCCATCGCCCCACAAATTACGAGGTTTTATATATTATTGAAGCTATTTGTCCAATGACTATTATTGAAAAAAATAACTATTTATCATTTAATTTTTATATTAATTTTAAAGATATGAGTAAAGTTAAAATAATAAGCATAATTTACGCTATAGGTATTATTATTGGTGCTTTGTTTTTTGATATTTGGGGTGCTGAAACAACTCCTTTAAAAACAATGTCTGTATTTGCCTGGACAGTCATATTTATTATCACTTTATTTTTTGTTGATAAAAATGAAAGAAAATAAATTAATCATTTTTGTAATAATTTTTTTTTTAGTAAGCTTAAAATTAAACGCTGAAATCATTATACTTAGTAAGTGTGATCACAAAGAAGATGGATTTTTAAAAAATGAGTATATTCTTGATTTAAATGAATTAATTATGACAAGAAATTATGTTTATAATGAAAAAACTTATCAAAAATATAGAATCACAGATCTAAGTGTGGAAAAATCAAATTCATATGTAAGAAATATTTATGAAGTAGATGGAAAAATATTAACTTTAAAGCATGGATATCCACAATTCTATACTCAAATTTTATTTGAAAAAAATAAGCAAGAGATATTTATTAAAGCAGTTTTAAATGATATTGAGAGTATTTCGAAAGTTTCAACTTGCAAACAAATTGAAAAGTTTGACAAGCAAAGCTAATCTTTTATTTTCTTTTTTTGCTATTTTGTTTACTTAAAATCTTTTTTTTAAATTCAAACTTGTTATTAGTGATATTTGTTCTATGTTTTGCATACGCTTGTTTTTGCGCTTGTCGCATTGCTCTCTTAGAAGACATAATAATATAATTTAATATTCTATTTCTAAAGTATCAACAATATTTAAATTTTTGTCAGCAACAACTATCTCTCCAGATGAGGGTGCGTAATTTAATATTTCAGAAATAAATACATAATGGGTAACAAATATTAAATTTTCTTTTTTATCCCAATTATTTATGAATTTTTGAAATTCCTTAACCTGTTTTTTTTTATTTTTTGCAAATTGAGCACTATAAAATGAGTTTAAAAATTTTTTTGTTTCGAACTTATTGAAAGCGATAGATGCAGTTTCTTTGCATCGACACCATTCACTTGAATATACATTATTAATTTCAATATCATGTCTAGAAAACAATTTTCCTATATTTTTAGATTGTTCTCTTCCACTATGATTTAAATTTCTTTGGGTAGAACAATCGTTTAAATTGAAATTTTGAGGATCACCACTTCCAGGTGCATAAGCATGTCTAATAAATATTAATTTTCCACCCTCTTGAAACTTGGTTATTAAATTTTGATCTAAATCTGCTTTGACAGTACAAGTTAAAAATATAAAAGTAATGAATATAGTTTTAAAAATTTTCATATATGGATATTAGATTAAACCACTTAAATAAAACAATAATTAACTGTAAAAAATGTCCTAGGTTAGTTGAATACGTAAAAAAAGTAAGGACAACAAAAAGAAAACAAAACATAGATGAAATATATTGGGGTAGACCCGTCCCTGGATTTGGAAATTTAAATTCAAAGATCGCAATTATTGGGTTAGCGCCTGCTGCTCATGGAGGTACTAGAACTGGGCGTGCTTTTACAGGTGACAAATCAGGAGATTTTTTATTTAAATGTTTATATGAAGCAGGTATTTCTAATCATCCTTACTCAAGAAATATTAATGATAATCTTAAATTAAAATCCACATATATTACTAATTTTCTTAAGTGCGTTCCCCCTGAAGATAAGCCACTTAGTAATGAATTAACAAATTGCTCAAATTATTTTGATGAAGAAATACTATTCCTTAGTAAATTAAGGGTCATTGTAACTTTAGGTAGAGTAGCTTTTGATAATTGTATAAAAATTTTTAAAAACAAATTTAAAATTGATAAAAAATTTAACTTTAAGCATGGCTCTATTCAAAATCTTTCAAAGGATATAATAATTATTCCAAGTTATCATCCAAGCCCAAGAAATGTAAATACAAAGTTATTATCGGAAAAAATGATGATTAGCTTACTGGTTAAAGCAAAAAAATTATCAAAAATTTAATTTATGTATAAAAAAGGCTTAAGGCTTTTTAAAATATTTTCTGGAATTTTTGTTGGTTTACTTTTTTCATTAACAAAAACTAATTGAACCTTTGATTTTACAATAACATCTTTATTTCGATAAATCGACTGACTCATTGTAAAAGATGTTTTGCTAAAAGAAGTCACAACAGAATTAATTTTTAATTTATCTTCTAAATGTGCTGATTTATTAAAATCTATATTACATGATTTAACAACAATTAATGCACCATAATTTTTTTTAATTTTCAAATTACTTAATCCAACTTCTGATAATGCCTCAGATCTTGCTCTCTCAAGAAATTTCAAATAGTTAGCATAATAAACAACTCCACCAGCATCAGTATCCTCGTAATAAACTTTAATTTTATGGTTAAAACTTTTTTTCATTGTTTATTGAGCTGAAAAATAAATATCCTGAAAGTAAGAAATTGATTTCATTTTAGAATTATCGGTATCAGCCATTATTGCAAGACCATCTAATTCGTTTACATTTAAATCATGAAATCTCTTAAAATCTTCTTTAACATTAGCTTTTACAGTAACCCACTGATTTAAGCTATCTTTGGTTGAGGCTAATACATTATCTATCGATTTTTTTGTATAGGGACTTGGTCTATTCTCTCCAATGTCACTATTACTTGAAAATACATAATTTATAGCTCTATTTGAAAGTGGTGTAGCTCCTGTTTTTTTAATTACGAATACTCGAGCAGCATAATCATGCCCTTTTTTGGTATTCTCTTTAATGCCTTTTAAATCCTTCTCTACTTTCCATGTAATATTGATAAAAGGTGTTTTATTTAAGTCGATTTTGATCTCTTTTCCAAGGCCTGAAGCTGCATTATCAGCTAAAGCTCTTAAAAAGTTACCATTTTCATTAGACCCAACTGTATATTCAGTTTTATTTTTTGCCCCTCTAACCTTTCTTACTCCAAGCTCAGTGAGCTCCTTTTCAGTAAATTCAAAAACTTTAATAATTTCTGCGTTTGCAAAACTCAGAAATATTACAGATATAATAAAAATAAAAAAAATTTTTAACATGTTCTTCTTATAGATAGATTATTTATAAATTCAATATTCAGTCACAATTTCAACAATCTAAATTCAAAATTGATTGTTATATAAATAATATGAAAATAATTTCTGTATTTATACTTCTAATATATTGGTCAATAATGATTTCAGCACCAGTTATGGGTAAAAATTCTGTTAAAAATCAAAATATAGATTTAAAAATAGTTTCAAATTTTTGAGACTAATATGTGGATCTACCACCACTAATATCGAATACCGCAGCCGTAGAAAAAGTGTTCTCTTGAGAAGAAAGCCAGCAAACTAATGAAGTAAACTCATGTATTTCAAGAAATCGTCCTCTTGGAACCTTTGATAGCATTCTATTTACATGCTCTTTACTCATTTGGTCTAATATTCTTGTTTTTGCACCAGCTGGTGTGACAGCATTAACAGCTATATCTTTGTCAGCTAATTCTTTGCCTAAAGCCTTAGTTAATCCAATTGCTCCAGCTTTTCCAGAGCTATACGCGCTTGCATTTGCGTTACCATCTTTTCCTGCAACAGAAGCAACATTAACAATTCTTCCATAGTTATTCTTAATCATATTTGGAACTACTGCTCTACAACAATTAAAAGTACCTATTAAATTTATCTGCACTATTTTATTCCACATATCAACATCATACTCCCACAGTGGACCCGTGGGACCTGTTATGCCAGCATTGTTAATTAAAATATCAATATTTGAATTTGAGGTAATTTCCGCAACATTCTTTTCTACCTCTTGATAATTTGAAATATCAACAACGCTATGAAATAAATTGCGATTTTTTACCTCATCTACTGCTGAATTAAGAAGTTTTTTGTCAATATCCCATATAAATACTTTAGCGCCAGACTCTAAAAATCTTTTGGCAATATCTAAACCAAAGCCTTGGGCTCCGCCAGTAATTATAGCGGTTCTATCTTTAAAATCGAATTTATGCATTAAATTATTTTTTTGCTAACAAGTAGTATGTTATCCAAGCAACAAATGCACCAATAATCCAAGCATAAGACTGTAAAAACATTAAATTTGTATTCCAAATTGTAGAAGCAGAAAAAATGAAACCTATAATTAAAGAGTAAACACCTTTTATATGCCAACCACCTGAATAATAATAAGCACTCTCTTCATCTATTGAATATAAATCTTTATTACTTAATTCTTGATTTTTGATTAGATAATAATCAGCTATTATCACTCCGAATAAGGGTCCAAAAAAAGCTCCAAAAGTATCAATAAAAGATAAAATACCTATTTGACTTAAAATTGTAAGCCAGAATATTGCAATTAATAAACCGCAAAATGAAATCAAATAACTTGCACTTCTTAGGCTTAATTTAGATGGAGCAAAATTTATTAGAGAATATTGAGATGGTATATAATTAGCAGCTAGATTTGTAGAAGCCGAAGCAACTATAATAAAAAACAAAACAACTATTGTTATTTGTAAACTATCAAACTTTCCAATAATATCTGTTGGATTAGTAAAAATCCTATCCATATCTGAAAATTTTTGATTTAGAAAAACATCTGAACCTGTAACAATAAAAACTGATAAAAAAGAAAAAATGATTAAATTTAAAATTAAACTTAAATTTCCTTTTTTAAGTTCTTTTTCGTTTTTTACATATCTTGAAAAATCACCAAAACTAATAATTAAAATTGAAAAATAAGCAAATATAGTTCCAGCGACTGTCAATAAAGGTGCTAAATTATTTATATCTAAGAAATTATTTAAATTAAAAATATTCAAAAATGCTTCACTAGTAATTTTGACATCACTTAAAAAAACAACAAAGAAAAAAATTAGCATACCAACATAAACTGTAATAGCTGAAAAATTAATTAATTTTTTATTATATTGAATTCCAATACTAAAAAGTAATGTTTGAAAAATAATTGATATTAATATTGCAGACCAATCAATAATATTAAGACCAAAATAATAAAAAATAAAAATATTTTGCTGTAATATTGAATCATCAATTGTAAAAAGTAAAATTCTTATTAGATAAACTAAAATTTTAGATAAAAAATATGTTTGGATACCAAATAAAAAAATTCCAACTAAACTTCTTATTAGTCCAAAAAATTTAGCACCATTAAATCCTAACGATGACCTTAATAATACTGCAAATGGTAAACCAAATTTTTGAGAAGGTTTACCAATTATATTTGAAAACAAATAAACAAAAAAAGATCCTAATATAATTCCAAAAAATACTACAAATACATTTAAACTATACATTAAGTATAGTGAAGATATTAAAGAAAAACCAATTACATTTTGTACATTAGTGCCCCAGAAACAAAATAAATCTTTCCAATTCCAATTTTTGTAATTTGGATTAACTGTAACTAAATCCCAATTTGATAGAGAGTATTTTACTTTTGGTTGATTCACTAAATTTATTTTAAACTAATAAATTCTACTGTCCATATAAGAGAGTCGGTAACCATAAAGCAATTTTAGGAAATATGATAATTAAAACTAAGCCTATAATTTGTAGAACCATAAATTGCATCATTCCGTAATAAATATCTTTTAAATCCCATTCTGGGACCACACCTTTTAAAAAATATGCCGATAGTGCTACAGGTGGAGATAGCCAGGCGGTCTGGAGATTAACAGCTACTAATATAGCAAACCAAGTTAAATTGAATCCTAAAGCTTCTACAAGTGGTAATATTATTGGTACAATTATCATAACAATTGGTACCCATTCTAAAGGCCAACCCAACAAAAATATCATGACCATAATCATTCCTAAGATCAGATATTTGTTCATTTCTAAACCTAATAAAAATTCAGTAAGTAATGTTGGTGTTCCTAATCTAGCAAATACAGCTCCAAAAAAGTTTGATGCAGCAACTAATACCATTATTAAAGCTGTTATTTCTAAAGTTTTAACAAGAGCCTCTTGTAATTTTGATAAAGTAAGTTTTTTATAGGCTATTGATAGCAATAGAGCTCCCATTGCTCCACAACCAGCAGCCTCTGTGGGTGTAGCAAAGCCAAATAAAATACTTCCTAATGCTGCAAAAACTAATGCAGCTGGTGGGACTAAGCCTAAAAAAAACTCAATCCAAACTTCTTTCATACTAGCTGCACGCATCTCCTCTGGAAGTACCGGCCCAAGTTTTGGATTAAGCATACATCTAATTGTTGTGTAACCTGCATATAAACTTGCAAGAAGTATTCCTGGAATAATTGCTGCAGCAAATAAATCAATTACAGGAATTTCCATTATTGGTCCCATTACAACAAGCATAATACTTGGTGGTATTAAAATTCCTAAAGTTCCACCTGCAGTTATAGTTCCTGCTGCAAGTCTTACGTCATAACCCGATCTGTTCATTGATTTTGCTGCCATAATCCCTAAAATTGTAACTGAAGCGCCAACTATTCCGGTTGCTGCAGCAAATATTACTGAAACAAATAATACCGCATAATAAAGAGATCCTTTTACTCTAGCTAACATCATTTGGAATGCTGAAAATAATCTTTCCATTAAACCAGCTTGTTCCATCATGATGCCCATAAATACAAAGAGTGGTACGGCGGCGAGTGTTTGTTCGGTCATGACCATCGAGAATTGGAGGGTCATTAGATAGAAAACCAATTTTCCAAAACCTAAATAACCAAACACAAAACCTAAAAAAATTAAGGTGAAAGAAATTGGAAAACCAACAAAAATAGCAAATAGCATTACACCAACAAGAATAAAACCTAATATGGCTGGATCAATTAATTCAGCAATCATTTATCCTCCCCAGGCCATTCACCTTTTTTCGCAGCCCAATAGCTTTTTAATAATTCTGAAATACCTTGAATAAGTAAAAATACTATTCCAACTAAGAGACAGGTTTTAATTGGCCACATGTAAGGCATCCATGTGGTATCCATACCTCTTTCTCCTCTTTGTATAGACTCTCCAACATAGCCAACTGTCATATAAAGAAATACAATTAAACCTGGAAAATAAAATAAAAGATATAACCAAAAATCAATTGTCCCTTGAGTTTTGATTTTAAAATTACGGTATAAAAAATCTGCTCTTATATGCACTCCCCTAGAAAGGGCATAACCTGCTCCCAACATAAACAAAGCACCATATAAAAAACGACTTATATCATAAGCCCATATCGTAGGTGCTAAAAATAATTTTCTTGCAAGGACCTCATAAGTCATAGCAAATATTAGTGGCATTAATATCCAACAGACAATGCTTCCTATCCACTTACTAAATTTATCAATATTAACTATCGATTTAGCCATCCATGATGGCATGTCCTCTGGCATTTTACCTGAACCACCTCGCCTTTCGGCGATCATTTCATCAGATATATCCAACTTACTTGGTTCCTCTGCCATATAATTCTTTTTAAAAAATTAGAGCGGACTATAAAGTCCGCTCTAAATTATTTATTATTTGATGATTACTTTAATGTTGCTGCGTGAGCCATTCCTAGCTTCGCATTAGACATTTGAGCACCACTCCAGAAAGGAACAGCTATATCAGCAAAGTTTTTCATTGAAGTGTAAACTTCGTTAAAAAATGCGTTGTCAGCAGCGTTCTTATTTAAAGAAGCTTTTGCAGCAGCCATATATTCTGTGAAATAATCTGAAGGTGTATCTTCTAAAATTACTCCATGTTTAGTAGTTAACTCTCTTAAAGCTTTTCCGTTTTCATAGATTCTGTAACTTAAAGATTTAGCTAATGACGCATTAGCAGCAACTTCAAGTGACTTCTTCTCATGAGCAGTCATAGCATTGTAAGTTTTTCCAGTAATATAGAAGTCAGCATTTACGACTACTTGGTGTAGACCTTGTAGGTAGTAGTGCTTCAATACTTTTTGGAAACCAAACGTTAAGTCTGGTTTTGGACAACACCATTCAGCAGCATCAATAGTTCCTGCTTCAAGGGCTGGTAGGATATCTCCACCTCCCATAGCAACAGATGCTATACCGATGTCTTTGTAAGTTTGTCCTGGAATTCCTGGAGGAGTTCTGAACTTATATTTTCTAAAGTCAGCCATATCTTTAATTGGTTTTGGAAACCAACCTAAAGCCTCTGGTCCAACTGGTTGAATCATAAATCCTTTAATATCTCTTCCCATTTCTTTCCATAGTCTGTCATATAGCTCTTTTCCACCACCATATTGAAACCAAGATAAAAATGCGATGTTGTCTATACCAACACCACCACCAGCTACTGGAGATCCAAATAGCATAGCTGCAGGATGATCACCTGACCAATAGTGTGTCCAAGCAAATCCACAATCAATTAGACCTTTATCAACTGCGTCTAAAGTTTCTTTTACCCCAACTACAGCTCCAGCAGGTAAAATTTCAAACTTAAGAGATCCACCTGTTAAAGTTGTAACCGTGTCAGTAAAGTCTTTTAACATCTTAACTTCATCAGCTTTAGTGTTAAGAACTGTCTGACATTTTAGTGTTTTTGCAGCATTAGCATTTGAAATAAATCCAAATACCATTGCAACTGCAAATAACATTGAAATGATTTTTTTCATTTTTTTCCCTCTCTTTATTTTTAAAAATTAAAGCTAATCAAAGAATGTATTCTAAAACAAGTGTTAATATTGGATAATTTTATTTATTGTGCATATATATTACAAAAAAAAAATTTTTCATTTATAAGAATAATAAGCAATGGACAATTTTGATTATATAATACTAGGAGCTGGCTCCGCGGGATGTGTGCTCGCAAATAGATTATCAGAAAATTCTTCAAATAAAGTACTACTCTTAGAGGCCGGTGGCAAGGATAACTATCCCTGGATACACATTCCAGTTGGTTATTTTAAAACAATGCACAATCCTAAAACAGATTGGTGTTATAAAACTGAACCAGACGAGAGCATGAATAATATTTCCATAAGGTATCCAAGAGGAAAAACACTTGGAGGTAGCTCATCTATTAATGGTCTTTTATATATTAGAGGTCAGCACCGAGACTATGATGTTTGGAGACAACTTGGAAATACTGGCTGGGGATGGGATGATGTCTTGCCTTATTTTATAAAAGCAGAAAACCAAGAAAGAGGTAAAAGTGAATTTCATGGTGTAGATGGGCCTCTATCAGTTTCTGATCAGAGAATTCATCTTCCTCTTTTAGATGAATTTCAAAATGCTGCTGAAGAATTTGGTATTCCAAAAACTAAAGATTTTAATACAGGGGATAATCACGGTTGTGGTTATTTTCAAGTTACAGAAAAAGATGGTTTCAGGTGTAGTACTTCAGTTGGATATCTTAATCCAGTTAAAAAATAGAGATAATTTAAAGATAATTACTCATGCACACGTTAAAAAAATAAATTTTGAAAATAAAGTTGCTAAAGAAGTAGAGTTTTGGCAAGACAACGACTTAAAAAAAGTACAAGTGAATAAAGAAATTATTCTTTCCTTAGGTGCTATTGGATCTCCTCAAATATTACAAGTTTCGGGAATTGGTAATGCTGAAAAGTTAAAAAAACTTGGAATAGACATTGTTCATAATTTAAATGGCGTAGGAGAAAATTTGCATGACCATTTAATGCTAAGACCTGTTTATAAAATTAATGGAATTAAATCACTTAATAAAAAAATTAATAGCTTGTTTGGAAATTTAATGATTGGTTTAGAATATATTTTTAATAGAAGTGGTCCTATGACTATGGGTGCTAGTCAACTTTGTATGTTTGCTAAAAGTGACTCTTCCCTAGAATTACCTGATCTACAATGGCATGTGCAACCCATGAGTATGGATACTTTAGGTGCAACCAAAAATCATGAATTTCATGCCTTTACCCCAACTGTATCTAATATCAAACCAACCAGTAGAGGACACGTAAGTATAGTTGATAAAGATTCAAGAATTTATGCAAAAATAAAACAAAATTATTTATCAACCGATAACGACAGAATTATTGCTGCTAAAGGATTAAAATTAACTAGAAAAATAATTATGGAGTCTAAAACCTTTAAAAAATATACACCAGAAGAATACAGACCTGGTGTGCATATAAATAATGATGAGGAATTAGTCACAGAGGCATCAAATTATGCTCAGACAATATTTCATCCAGTTGGAACATGCAAAATGGGAAATGATGAAATGTCAGTAGTAGATGAAAAACTAAAAGTGAGGGGTTTGGATAATCTTAGAGTTATTGATGCATCTATAATGCCAAAGATTACTTCTGGAAATACAAATGCACCAACAATAATGATTGCAGAAAAAGGTGCAGACATGATACTAAAACAGTAATGTTTGCAGAATTTTTTACCCCAGAGCAAATAGCAATATTAACTCAAATTATTTTTATTGATTTAGTTTTAGCAGGTGACAACGCTATCATTATAGGAATGGTTGCATCAAAATTTCCACTAGAACAAAGAAAAAAAATTATTTTTTGGGGAATTGGCGGTGCTGTAGTTTTAAGGATAATTTTAACTTTACTAACAGCTTATCTTTTACAAATAACTGGTTTAAGGCTTATTGGAGGATTATTACTACTTTACATAGTTTATAAACTTTACATAGATGTAATAAAAGGTTCAGAAAAAGAAGAAGACATTACTGTAGATAGCTCAAGTTTTTTTAAGGCTATTTGGACTGTTTTGCTTGCAGATTTTACAATGAGTTTAGATAATGTTCTAGGTGTTGCGGGAGCAGCTGGTGATCACTACGGACTGCTTGTTTTTGGATTAGCATTATCAATTATTTTAATGGCTACTGCTGCGACTTTGATTTCTAGTTGGATTAAAAAATACAAATGGATCGCTTGGCTTGGATTATTGGCTGTATTGTTAGTAGCTGTTGAGTTGATTTACACTGATATTAAAATATTATTCTTTTAATGTATCTGCAAAAAATAAATCTTAAAAATAAATATGCCCTAGTAACTGGTGCTGGTAAAGGATTAGGTAGAGCTTGTTCTATTGCACTAGCTGAAGCAGGAGCAACAGTAATAGCTTTAAGTAGAACACCCTCAGATCTAGATAAGTTAGAAAAGGATATAAAAAAAGTTAAGGGAAAAATTATTAAAGTTTCCTGCGATGTAATGAATTATAAGGATTTAAACCAAAAATTAGAAAAAATTAAAATAATTGATGTGTTGGTTAATAATGCGGGGACTAATATTCCAGAGCCCTTTGAAAAAATTAAACAAAAAAGTATGAATTACCTTGTAGATTTAAATCTAAAAGCAGCATTTAACGTGGCACAATTAGTTGTAAAAAAAATGCTTAATAATAAAAAAAGACCTGGGTCTATTATAAATGTGTCTTCACAACTAGGTCATGTTGGTATGAGTGGTAGAAATGTTTATAATATGACTAAATTTGGAATTGAAGGATTAACAAAAGGAATGGGTGTTGAATTGGCTAAAAAAAATATTAGGGTTAACACAGTAGCACCTACTTTTGTTGAAACACCTATGGTTAAAAAGTTTTTTAAAAATAAAAAATTTAAAAAATTAGCTCTTGGAAATATTCCTATGGGAAAAGCAGCAACTGAGAGTGATGTAGCAACAACTGTATGCTTTTTGGCATCATCGGCTTCTTCAATGATTACGGGTACATCAATAATTATAGATGGTGGATGGACTGCTAAATGATGAGACAGTTTTTAATAGTTTTAATTTTTAGTTTAATTACAGTCTCAAATGTATTTGGAAAAGCAGAGTATTTACCTGAAGGAGTAACTGTTAACCAACTGCTTAAAGATGGTTACAGATTGGTAGAAACTGGAGAAATTAATGATGATGGTAAAATTGGTATTATTTATCATTTAATTAAAGGAAAAACATTAGTAACTTGTGGAATGCGGGATCGCAAAATTGAATGCGTAAAACCTTAATAAAAAAAATATTGCTTTTTCTAGCAATTATATTTTCCACACACTCTCATGCTTTAGAGTTTAGAGGTAAATTCTTACAAGGTCATTTTATTTTAGGTAAAACTGACCCTAATGCTAAAATTTTGGTTGGAAAAAAAGAGGTTAAAGTATCAAAAGATGGTTTTTTTGTTTTTGGTATTGATCGAGATCAAAAATACGACCTAACTTTTACAAAAATTATTGATGGAAAAAAATCAATTACTACAAAAAAAGTTTTAAAGAGGAAATATAATATTCAAAGAATAGATGGTTTAGCTGAAAGTAAAGTAACCCCACCTGAGTCTGTTTATAAAAGAATTAAAAAAGAAAATAATGCAATTGGAGAAGCAAGGGCAATTAATTCAGATCTACAATATTTTAAAGAAAAATTTATTATGCCAGTAGAAGGTATAATTAGTGGTGTTTATGGTAGTCAAAGAATTTTAAATGGAAAACCAAGATGGCCTCACTATGGTATTGATATTGCGGCTAAACAAGGAACAATGATTAAATCATCTGGTTCAGGTGTAGTTACAATGGCTGAAGATGATTTATATTATACTGGAGGTACAGTTATAATGGATCATGGTCATGGGATATCGACGATTTATTCTCATTTGGAAAACGTACTAGTCTCAGTTGGTGATCAAATTAACCAAGGTGATATTATAGGAACTGTAGGTTCAACAGGAAGATCAACTGGACCGCATTTGGATTTTAGGATTAATTGGTTTCAAACAAGACTTGATCCAATGTCAATCTTAAATTAAATTTCAGATCTTGCTCTTAAGCGTTCGTAAAAAAGTCTAGATTTAATACCTAATTTCAAAAATGGTTGTGGAGGTAACCAGTTTGGTTTTTTTATTTTTTCTATTGTTTCAATTTCTAAAGAACTTTCATTGCTTGCTTTAAGTGCAATCTGTTCACCAAATAGTGTAGCTACACCTATTCCAGAACCGTTATAACATCCAGCAACAAAAATATTATCTTTGATTTTTTCAAAAATTTGAGAACTGTTTCTAGTTCTTGATACTATTCCTGACCAAGTAGATTGGATTATATCATGTGGTAATTTAGGAAATCTTTTTTTTATTCCAATTTTTTGAATTACTGATCTTTTATTTAAAATTTCCTTAGACATTCTAAAAGGATCATGTACCTCTACTGTATTTCTTATTAAAATTCTTTTATCTTTAGTCATTCTAATTGTTGCGCCCATTGGCTTTACTGGTAAAACACCCCATTCTTTTGGCTTACCAATTGAAGCAAACTCTGCTTCGGTAAGTTGCCTTGTCATACTTGCAGTTAAAGTTAATGGAAAATTATAATTTACTTTAATTCCCAAAGATTTCAAAAATCCATTTGTTGCAAAAATTATTTTTCTTGTAACAATTTTTCCATCTTTAAAATTACAAGAAATATAATCTTTAACAGGAGACCAATTTAATAAAAATGAGTTTTCATATAATTCAATATTATTAGGTAATGCATTTATCATTGACCTTGCTAATTTTGCAGGATTTAACAAGATCCCACCTTCTGTATAAAGCCCAACTTTGTAAAAACTAGTTCCTAATCTTTTTGACAATTCCTCTTTTTCAAAAATTTTGTGTATAAAACCTAATTTTGATAACGTGTAAGAAAATTTACTTAAAATTTTTTTATCTTCTTTTTTTGAGGATGCAAAATATTTTCCACTTTCACTCCAATCACAATCAACCTGATGCTCTTTAATAAATTTTTTAACTGTTTCTATTCCTAAGGCATAAACATCACTTTTTTTTTTATAATTTTCTAATTCCTTGTTGGATGTAAAACCATCATTTAAAGTAGTGTCAACTAAATAACCTGAATTTCTGCTACTAGCACCCTCTCCTGCTAATTGCGCGTCAACCAATATGATTTTTTTATTTGGAAATAATTGACCTAATTTTCTTGCAGCTGATAACCCGGTATAACCAGCTCCTACTATAAGCCATTCACATTCTTTATTATTTTTTAAAACTTTAAAATTTGATCTTGGATTTAGATTGTTAATCCAGCTACATTTATCGTCGTTAATATTTTGCATAAAATTTTAATTAATAAAAAAAAGCTTTTTTATATAATTTTCGTTATTTCTTAAAACATCAATAAAATTTGGTAAATTCTTTTTTATTAGTGATAGGTTTTGTTTAGTATTAATCTCAGAAATTCTTAATATATTAATTATCGTGTTATGATTTTTTAACTTTTGTAAATATTTTTCTGCTTTCTTTTTAATCCTAGCATATTTTGAATTCTTATAATTAACAAATATAGTTGAAGGATAAAAAAAACTAATTTTTTTATTTTCAAACATTTTTAGAATTTTTATAGGGTAGTTTATATAAAAATTTTCATAATCGTAAATTTTTGATTTTAGATCATTATACAAATCAATTTTTGGAGTTGGAAAATAATATATTCTAATAAAATTGTATTTTTTTAATTTTTTCTTTAAAAGTAAGATGTCTTTATCAATATTAAATTTAAACAATTTAACATTTTTATTTTTTACATAAAACTTATTTTTATAGTAAGTGCCATATATTGGGATATTTTTATTTAATTTAAATAAGCTTAATACCTCATGTCCTATACCAGACGATGAGCCTATAATTAAAACGGGTTCATTAATTTTTTTAACTAAATTCTTTATTTTTTTATTTAGATAAATTTTTTTTGATTCAAATTTAGGTCTTTCACATGTTGTAAAAAAAATTAAATATTTATTGAAAACTAATTTGTTTAATATAATTGGAAATTTTCTACTTAATTTTTTAGAATATATTGAAACTTTGCTATCATCAAATTTATAATCTTTATTATAATTTATTTTAACATTTTGAATAATTGAGTTTTCACCTGGATAAACCATCCCAACATATTTTGATAAAATATTTAATAGACAAAAAAGTTTTTCAAAATTGTCATTGATTTTTGTACTAAAATTTAAAATATATTTTTTATTTGTTTTTTCAAAATTTTCGACAATATTTTCTTTTTTTAATTCAATATTTGCAGTAATTTTTCCATACTGATACAAATTATTTGTTTTAGATTTATAAATAATTTTTTCATTATAGCTAAAATGCTTTAAAAAATTTATTCCTATATAAAATTTGTTATCTTTTCTGAATTTTTGTTTAATATTAATTAATTTGAGAAATGTTTGTAAAATTAGTGTTCCATGAACAATTTTTTCTCCAAAAAAAGAATTATATCCAATGATGTCATCTGTGTGAATTTTGTTTTTATCTCCACTATTTATTGAATATTGATAACCTTGTTTCTCATTAATAAGAAATTTCATTTTATATGTTCTTTTTTTTCAAAATAATTTTCTATTAAAAAATTTACATTTTTGAAAAAGAATACAATTATTAAAGATAAAACATAAACAATTACTATATAATAGTTATCAAAGAAATTAGTTTTAAAACTAATGTTATTTATGTCGAGCATAGATTTAATAATGCTTAAAGCACTATCCAAATTTTCACACCTAAAAAATATAAGTGTAAAATTTACATAATTAATAGTTATCAACCAACCTATAATTTTATTCATTTTAAAAAGATTAAATTTATTAAATGTATGATTCACAATTAATCCTAATCCGTGAAGTGTACCAAATAAAATATACCCATAAGAAGGCCCGTGCCAAATGCCAGAAATAATAAATACAAGTAGAGTTACAATCATTGCATTAAAATAATTAACTTTTTGTAATGACCTTAAAATTGGAAAATAAATATAGTTCATTAAAAAATTAAATAATGTTATGTGCCATTTCTTCCAAAATTCTATTAAACTGGTTGCTTTAAAAGGACTGTCAAAGTTTTTAGGCAATAGAATATTGAATAATAACGCAGATCCAGTCGCCATATCTATGTAGCCACTAAAGTCAAAATACAATTGAAGTGTAAAACTAAATGAAACAATCCAAGATTCAACAAAATTTATTGTGTCGTAATTTTCAAAACCATAATCAACATTTATTGATAAATTGTCAGCAAGAATTACTTTTTTAAATAGGCCAATTGCAATAATAGTTAAACCAAGTAATAAATTTTTTGAATTTATCCATTTATTTTGAATTGTATTAAATTGTGACATCATATTATTATATCTCACAATAGGGCCAGCTATTAATTGAGGAAAAAAAATTATAAACAAAGAATAATCTTTTAAGCTTCCTTTTTCTACTTCGCCATCATAACAATCAACTAAATAAGCAATTGTTTGAAACGTAAAAAAACTCATAGCCAAAGGGAATGGCAGATCAAAATTTTGAATATTTAATTCAAAAATATAATTTAAATTATCAATTACAAAGTCAGTATATTTAAATATTCCTAAGTATAAAATATTAAAAGCAATACCAGTTAAAAGTATAACTTTTTTTTTTGAGTTATTTTCTAAATTAATTATTTTTTGACTTATAAAATAATTAAACAAAACTGAACAAATTATAAGAGGTGTAAAATTTACATTCCACCATCCATAAAAAAATATACCTGAAAAAATAATGAAATATTTACCATCATTATCAGTAAATTTTCTTAATAAAAAATAGACTGAAAATACAAAAGGTAAAAATATTATTAAGTAAATTATACTATGAAATAGCATATCAAATTAGATGTTTAATTATTTTTTGATATGATGAGAGCTTTTCGACTTCAGATGTTTTAATTCTTATTTTTAATTCTTTTTCCAAAGCTAGTATTAACTGAATATGTTTTAAGGAATCCCATTCTTTGGTTTTGTTGAACTCTAAATTTTCAAAATTATTAATCTTTATCTTGAATATTTGTAAAAATATTTTCTGAACTTTGTCTTTTATTTTTTTATTATTTATTTCTTGGTTAAGTTTCATTTTTTTTATATATTTACCTTATGGATGAATTAAATATATTATCTGAAGTAAAAAATCCATTTTTATATAAAAAAGATTATCTAGATATCCATTCTTTAATAAATAATTTTAATAAAATTAGATTAAAAAATAAGAAAATTAAATTTAAAAAAAAAATTAATGTATCAATTGCCTCTGATTATACATCAAATTATTTAACACAATTTCTACCAATTTTTTTTACTAATAAAAAAATCAATGCCAAAATTTATGAAAAAGAGTTTGGATCATTAAATTTTTTATCTAAGGAAGTTAGTAGTAATTTTTGGAAAAAAAATACAGATTTTTTTATTTTAATTCCCTCATCAAAAAAATTTAAATCTACCTTTAATAGGTGACAAAATTATTGATATTAAAAATAAAGCAAGAAAAGATGCTGAAATTTGGTTGAAATTGTGGAATAGTACTAATAAAAAAATAATTCAGACCACTTTTGAACCAACATTTTATCCTTATTTAGGTGAAGTTGATGCGGTGAACAGTGGAGGGTATTTACATTATATCAGACTTGTAAATTCAATTTTAAATGAAAAAAAACCATCAAATGTATATTTGATTGATATTGAAAGTTTAGTTTTTAGAAATGAAAGAGCAAATTGGGGTGACGCCAGAATGTATAATTTAACAAAACAACCTTTTTCAATGGAGACTATTCCCATTTTATCTAATCATATTTGCAATGCTGCTTCAGGCATGCTCGGCATGTCTAAAAAAGTTATCGTAGTAGATTTAGATAATACTTTATGGGGAGGAATAATTGGAGATGATGGTTTTAACAATATTGTTGTTGGCCCTGAAACCCCAGAAGGTGAGGCTTTTCAAAATTTCCAAAGGTATTTAAAACAATTAACCGAAAAGGGCATAGTGCTCTGTATTTGTTCAAAAAATAAAGAAGAAATTGCAAAAGAAGCTTTTTCAAAAAATAAAAATATGATTTTGGAATTAAATGATATAACGATTTTTAAAGCTAATTATTTAGATAAAGCTACTAATATTAAAAATATTTCAAAAAGATTAAATCTAGGTTTAGACTCAATTATATTTGTTGACGACAGTAAATTTGAATGTGAGCAAGTTAAAAAAAATCTCCCTGAAGTTCTTACTTTGAATTTACCTGATGATCCATCAGAATTTATAAAATTAGTTGACGATACATCTGCATTTTATTTTAATAATATAACAAAAGAGGACATTTCAAGAATAGCAAGTTATAAAAAATTATCAAAAATTGATGATGATTTTAAAAGCTCAAAAAGCATAGATGAATTTCTAAAAAGTATAAAATCTAAAGTAATTTTAGAAAAAACTAACGTTAATAATAGCGAAAGAGCAAGTCAATTATTGAGTAAAACAAATCAATTTAAATTTAATTCAAATACTTTTCTTGCTAAGGAATTAATAAAAAAAAATTCATTTTGTATTTTTTATGAGGATAAATATCAAAATTATGGAAACATTGGAGTTGTAGTATATAAAGTTATTAAAAAGGATTACATTTTAATTGAAAATTGGGTTTTAAGTTGTAGAGTTTTTTCTAGAAGACTAGAGCATTTTATTACTCAATACCTGATAAAAATAGCAAAGAAAAATAATTGTAAAAAAATACTATTCAAATTCGAGAAAACAAAAAAAAATTTGTATTTACAAGAATTTTTAAATCAATTAAAAATTGGCCTAAGTAAAAAATCTCAAACTTGTAAATTAGATATAAATTATCTTAATCAAGATAAATTAAAAAATTACATTAAACTAAAATAAATGGAATTAATTTTAAAAATTTTAGAAAACATTAAAGAGAATAAAAAAAAAATTTATATATATATTGTTTTATTAATAGTTTTATTAGTAGCTCTAGTAACAATAATCTCCTTTACTATGAATATTGATCCCTTTATATATTTTCAATTTTAAGTTATATTTTAATTCACTCAATGATAAGAAAATTTGTAAATATTTTTTTTTTAATTATTATTTTTTTTATACTTTTAAATATTCTACTTATATTAATTTGGCCCAAAATAACAAAATATAACATAAATAAGGGAAAATTTTATCCTAATAAGGTATTAGAGCTAATTGATATCCAGCCTGAAGAAAGAGCTAATTTTTTTAGAGAAATGTTGATTGAAAGAAAATTTGAATATTACAAATACATAGTACATTACGAAAAAAATACCAAAAATCAAAAATATCTTAATGTTGATTTTTCCTCAGGGAGAAAAATTGAAAATAATTTCAATTGTACAAAAAATTTCTTTTTTTTTGGTTCTAGCAATACTTTTGGGTACAATGTAAAAGACAATCAAACAATACCAGCCTATTTTAAAAAAATACTGTCTAAAAAACACGATAAAATGAATTATTGTGTATTTAATTTTGGTAGTGCATACTATTATTCTACGCAAGAAACTATTTTTTTCATAACAAAGATATTAAAAGATAAAATTAAAACTAATGATTTTATTTTTTTTATAGACGGGTTAAGTGAACAAGGCAATCAACAAACTAAAGTTGATGAAAGTATGAAAAAATTATTTGATTATAGTAATCTTAAACCTTGGGAAAAAATTACTTTTACAGCCCCATTGTTTTTTGAGTCATTGCCAGTTATTCAACTTTATAAAAGATTTTTTCAAAAAAAAAGATCTAAAGAAAATAATTTTGAATTTAATGAAGATGAAGTATTTAATGTTTTTCAAAAAAACGTAAACATACGAAAATCGATTTGTAATAAGTTTGAAATTAATTGTTATACTTTTTTACAGCCATTTCCCTATATCTCTGGCAATTTTGATGAAAATATCTTGTTAAGAAACTCACCAAATAGAAAAGAGGAGTTTAGAAAAAAATTTGAACTTTTAAAAAAAACAGAAAATGTAATTAATATTTCTGATGCATTAGATGGAATGATAGAGCTTTCGTATATAGATGCAGGACACTATTCACCTAAAGCCTCATTTGAAATTGCCAAATCTATATATTCAGTGATTGTTGAGGAACTTAATTAGATAAATCTATGATAAATCTTTTTGTTAAAAAATAGGTTAATTAAATTTTAAACAACAACAAATTATGAAAACTTTTTTAATATACTTAAAAATTATCACTTTAAGTATAATTTTTTCAATTTATCTGTTTCAAATATTTTTAACTATTAAATATTCTGGAACATTAGGAGAAATTTCAAAAAAGATAAGTTTATATGAAGATGGCACTGGAAAAGAGTACGACAAAAGGACCAAATTTGAAATCTATAATGATATTAAAAAAATAAATAATGATATTACAGTTATTGTATCTCCATCTTTTGGATTAGAATATTTTGGACAACAGCATTTAAAAGACAATTTATTTCCATTGTCTGGTTTTTCAAATAAAAAAACCATCAATTGTAATGAAAACGGATATTATTCTATTTTTCAAAGTGATAGGTATGGATTTAATAATCCAGATTCAGAGTGGGATAGCAAAGAAATTGAGTTTTTATTAGTTGGAGACTCTTTTACGATGGGAAGTTGTGTAAATAGACCTCATGATATTGCATCCAATCTGAGAGATCTATCGAAACAAAATGTTTTAAATTTAGGATATGTTGCTAATGGTCCTTTATTTCAGTACGCAACTTTAAGAGAGTATTTGGGAGATAATGTAAAAAAAATAATTTGGTTTTATTATGAAAATGATATTTTTGACTTAGATAGAGACTTAAAATCAAATATTTTGTTAAATTATTTGAATGATAAGAGTTTTTCACAAAAACTTAAATTCAAACAAAATATCATCGATGATGCTTTAGCTGCGTTTTTGAGCAGAGTTGAGTCCTTGGAGGCAAAAAAACAACAAAATGATAAAAAAGAAAAAAATTCAATAATTTATAAAATTGAAAAATTTATAACTTTAAAAAATATAAGAGAATTATTTCTAGATAAATATTTTAAATCATACAGTATTCAAAAAAAAATTAGGCCTGAGTTCGAACAAATCTTATTAAAATCTAAAGAACTAAGTAATAAAAAAAACTCAGATTTTTATTTTGTTTTTTTACCTTCTTATAAAAGATATGCTTATGGTTATGATAAAGATGAAATTTTATACAATGAAATTAAAACTATGGTGGACAAATTAAATATTAAATTTATTGATATTCATAATGAATTTCTTACCGGAAAAAAGAGTCCACTTGAATATTTTCCTTTTCAGACCTCAGGCCATTATAATATAGAAGGTTATAAAGAAGTTTCAAAAATAATTTATAAATTTATTAGAGAAAATTAATCTAGTTCAAATTCTTTAGTATAGTCTTTCTTAAGTTTAGGATTTTGATTATTTTTGTCTAAAATACAATTTCCAATTACGAGATAATCTAATTCTGTACCCATAAAACAGTTAAAAGCATCCGTTGGTGTATTTACAATAGGCTCACCCCTTACATTAAATGACGTATTAACGATCACAGGACAGCCGGTTTTCTCTTTAAACTTTGAAATTAAATCATAATAAGGTTTGTTTGTTTCTTTTGTAATAGTCTGAACTCTAGCCGAATAATCAACATGAGTTACTGCTGGAATTTCTGATCTTTTTACATTTAATTTATCTATACCAAAAAGTTTTTTTTGTTCATCGTTCATTTCTATCTTTTTACCTTGATTGATATTTGCAACTAATAACATGTAGGGGCTGTCAACATTTATCTCAAACCAATCTGATAAATCTTCTCTGAGAATTGAAGGTGCAAAAGGTCTAAAGCTTTCTCTGTATTTTACCTTAAGATTTAAATTTTTTTGCATTTTATCAGATCTTGGATCTCCTAAAATAGATCTACCCCCCAATGCTCTAGGACCAAATTCCATTCTACCTTGAAACCATCCAATAGCTTTTTCGTTTGATAAAAATTCGGAAGTTTTATCAATTAATTCCTCGTACTTTAAAGTTTCAAAATTAGCACCTGCAGCTTTCAATTCTCTTTCTATTTCCTCTTGATTGTATTCAGTTCCTAAATACGATCCTTTCATATCATCATTTAAGTTTACTAATCTTTTATTTCCTTGATCAATATGCCATAGTGCAAGCGCTGCACCTAAGGAACCTCCCGCATCACCAGCTGCTGGTTGAATCCAAATATTATCAAAAATTTTTTCTTTAAGAATTTTGCCATTAGCAACACAATTTAAAGCTACACCACCAGCTAAGCATAAATTTCTAATCCCATACTCTTCTCGAATAGATTTTGCTAATTTAATCATGATTTCTTCTGTAACTTTCTGAATTGATGCCGCTATATCCATATGAAATTGAGTTATCTTTTCATTGTTAGGATTACGAGGTTTTTGACCAAATAAATTGTTAAATTTTTCATTTGTCATTGTAAGTCCAGTTGCATAATTAAAATACTTTTGATCTAATCTAAAAGTTCCATCTTCTTTTAAATCAAACAATTGTTTTACTTTATCCTCATAAATAGGGTTTCCATATGGAGCCAAACCCATCAACTTATATTCGCCACTGTTTACCTTAAAACCTGTGTAATATGTAAATGCAGAGTACAGAAGTCCTAATGAATGAGGGAAATGTATTTCTTTTTTGATTTCTAAATTATTACTTTTTCCAACAGCAACAGTAGTTGTTGCCCATTCACCTACACCGTCTGCAGTAAGTATAACTGCTTCGTCAAAAGGTGATGGAAAAAAAGCACTTGCAGCATGGCTTAAATGATGATCTGAAAAGTGAATATTTTCATCAGAATTATATTTTTGGTCATGTTCTTTAAGTTTATTAAATAAAAGATTTTTTTGAAAAAGCTTTTCTTTAATCCATAAAGGCATAGCTTTTGCAAATGAAACAAAACCTTTAGGAGCAAAAGCTACATAAGTTTCTAATAATCTTTCAAATTTTAAAAATGGTTTCTCAAAAAAAACTATTTGATCAACTTCACTTAATTTCAAATCTGCATATTTTAACACAAACTCAATTGCATTATGAGGATAATTTGGATCATGTTTTTTTCTAGTAAATCTCTCTTCTTGTGCAGCAGCAATGATTTTGCCATCCATTAAAATACATGCCGCGCTATCATGATAGAATGCTGAAATACCTAAAATTGAACTCACTTTAAAAAATTGTGTATATAAATGGAGCTACTGCTGAGCCTTGAGTTAAAACTATTAAACCACCAAATATAACTAGAACAATAATTATTGGTAAAAGCCAATATTTCTTTCTTACTTTTAAAAATTCCCAAAATTCTTTAATAAAACTCATATTAAAACTGATTTTTCATTTTACTTTTTGGACCTTTTTTTTCAATCCAATAAGATTGGCTATTATTATATTTTAAATTTAATACATCTTTTCCCAATAGTCTCATTATTAAACCTATTGGAGTTACCACTAGGAAAAATATTATAACCATAATCAGTGGAGATATTATTTTACCTATAAATATCCCAAACTTAAACCAAAGCTTATTTAAAGGAGCTAAAATTTTAGAGTTTAATAAACCTAAGATTAGAAAAATTAAAGAGATTATTATTGACCATATTCTTATTTCTCCATTATAAGTTAAAGGGTATAAAGCTATGAGCAAAAATACTATAAAGAATACTATTCCAAAACTTCGATTTGAACTTATCTTAACATCATCCATTTAAAGATTTTTGTGGTTTCATGTCTTTTCTATCAATACCAGCAACTTTTACAGGTTTTTTCATTGCATCTCTTCTAAATGGTTCACCAAGCTCTTGATTTAAAATTACTTCAATAAACGTTGTAATTCCTTTCTTCTGATCTTCGCAAGATTGCTTGATTGCATTTGTGGTTTCCTCCATTGTTCTAACAGTTATACCTTTTAAGCCACACGCATCAGCTACTTTGGCATAACTTAACTCTGGATCTAACTCAGTACCTACAAAGTTATTATCAAACCAAAGAGTTGTATTTCTTTTTTCTGCGCCCCATTGATAATTTCTAAAAATCACCATAGATATTGCTGGCCATTCTTCTCTAGCACATGAACTCATCTCATTCATACTAATACCAAAAGCACCATCTCCTGCAAAACCAATCACTGGTGTATCTGGACATCCAATTTTTGCTCCTAATATAGACGGAAAACCATATCCACATGGACCAAATAAACCAGGCGCCAAATATTTTCTACCTTTTTCAAATGTTGGATAAGCGTTACCAATTGCACAGTTATTTCCTATGTCGCTTGATATAATTACATCATCTGGCATACCTGCTTGAATTGCTCTCCACGCTTGTCTTGGAGACATTCTATCAACATCTCTTTTTCTAGCTTCTTCATTCCACACAGTACCTTCATCATCATCTTCATGATCTAAACTTGATAATTTTTGTAACCATGCAGATTTTGTTTGATGAATTATATCTTTTCTTTTTTGTCTGTCTGCATCACCTGCAGTTGGTGCAAGTTGTGAGAGTAATTGTTGTGAAACTAATTTTGCATCACCACAAATACCAACTGTAACTTTTTTTGTTAAACCAATTCTATCTGAATTCATATCTACTTGAATAATACTTGCATCTTTCGGCCAGTAGTCCATTCCATAACCAGGTAGTGTGGAGAAAGGATTTAATCTTGTACCTAATGCTAAAACCACATCTGCTTGTTTTATTAATTCCATTGCAGCTTTTGAACCATTGTATCCTAATGGACCAGCAGCTAATGGATGGCTTCCTGGAAAACTATCGTTATGTTGATAGCCAGAACAAACTGGTGCATCTAATTTTTCCGCAAGTTTTTTACAATCTTCAATAGCGCCACCAATAACAACACCAGCACCAGACAATATAACTGGAAATTTTGCTTTTGATAATAAGTCTGCAGCTTTTTTAATTGCATCTACTCCACCTGCTTGTCTCTCCAATCTTACAATTGGTGGAAGATCAATATCAATTACTTGTGTCCAATAATCTCTTGGAACATTTATTTGCGCAGGTGCTGATCCTCTAATTGCTTTTTCTATTACTCTATTTAAAACTTCAGCCATTCTAGATGGGTCTCTAACTTCTTCCTGATAACAAACCATATCTTTAAATAAATTCATTTGTTCAACTTCTTGAAATCCACCTTGTCCCATTGTTTTATTTGCAGCTTGTGGTGTCACTAATAAGAGTGGCGTGTGATTCCAATATGCTGTTTTAATTGGAGTAACTAATCCAGTAATGCCTGGTCCATTCTGAGCAATAACCATAGACATTTTTCCAGTAGATCTTGTGTAACCATCAGCAATTAAACCTCCGTTAGTCTCATGAGCAACATCCCAAAAAGTGATTCCAGCATCTGGAAAAATATCTGAAATTGGCATAAAAGCAGATCCAATTATTCCAAAAGCATGTTCGATGCCATGCATCTGTAAAACTTTTACAAAAGCTTCTTCTGTTGTCATTTTTGTCATAAGACTTAAACCTCTCTAAAGAAATATAAAAAAATTTATATAATTCGTTGTTTGTTTTTTGGGATTAATATATAAGTTTTTACAAAATTCAAACAAACAAATCGACACTTTATAAATGGCAACAGATATTATAATTCATGACAAAAAAGACAATGTAGGGGTAGTAGTAGTAGAGAAAATCACTCCAAAACAAGATTGCTCTTGTTGGATAATGGAGAATGATAGCTCTGCCAAGATTAAATCTGAGGATGAAATTCCCTTAGGACATAAAATTGCTATGGTTGATTTAAATGAGGGAGATACAATATTAAAATATGGTCATGATATTGGTAAAGTGGTTAAATCAATAAAAAAAGGTGAACATGTTCATGTTCATAATGTAAAAACAAAAAAATGGTAATATAATGGAAATTCCCAAAAGTTTTTTAGGTTTTAAAAGAGAGAATGGAAGAGCTGGCACTAGAAATCACGTAATTATTTTACCTGTTGATGATATTTCAAATGCATGTGCTGAGGCAGTTGCAAATAATATTAAAGGAACCATAGCACTACCTCACTCTTATGGGAGATTACAATTTGGTGCAGATTTAGAATTGCACTTTAGAACAATGATTGGCACTGGAAGTAACCCAAATGTAGCAGCAGTTATCGTAATAGGTATTGAGCCAAAATGGACAAAAAAAATAGTGGACGGTATAGCCAAAACTGGAAAACCTGTAGAGGGTTTTCATATAGAAAGAACGGGTGACATTGGAACAATTATGAAGGCCTCAAAAAAAGCACAAGAATTTTCTCAATGGGCATCTGAGATTCAAAGAGAAGAATGTCCTATAAGCGATTTATGGATTTCAGTGAAATGTGGGGAGTCGGATACAACCTCTGGCTTAGCATCAAATCCTACTGTTGGTAATCTAATGGAAAAGCTTGAACCATTAGGAGTGCATCTATGTTTTGGAGAGACTTCTGAACTTACTGGTGCTGAGGAAGTTTGTGCAACAAGAGGAATTACACAAGAAGTTTCAGCAAAATTTATGAAAACTTGGAGTAACTATAATGACTTTATATTAAGGGAAGCGACAGATGATTTATCAGAAAGTCAACCTACTGCAGGTAATATTGCTGGAGGACTTACTACAATAGAAGAAAAAGCATTTGGTAATTTTCAAAAAATTGGAAATTTAAAATTTATTGATGTACTTGAACCGGCTGAAGAACCAACAAAAGGCCCTGGTTTATATTTTATGGATACATCATCAGCTGCAGCAGAATGTGTAACACTTCAAGCAGCAGGTGGATTTAATATTCATTTATTTCCCACAGGGCAAGGTAATATTATTGGAAATCCAATAGAGCCTGTTGTAAAACTCACTGCCAATCCATTGACAGCAAAAAGCATGAGTGAGCATGTAGATTGCGATGTTTCTAAATTATTATCTAGAGAAATGAATATGTCTGAAGCTGGTGATGAACTAATAAAAACAACTTTAAGGGTAGCAAACGGAAGATTGACTTGTGCAGAAGCTTTAGGTCACAGAGAATTTGTGATGACAAAGCTTTACAGAAGTGCTTAAAAATTCTCCAGTGCTATCAACATTTCAAAATATCAAAATAATTATCCCTGGTATAGTTTTGGCGCTAGTCTTTTGTTTGTTTGCTCAAGGTATAAACAACCTAATTGCTATCGAAATTTTTAATACTCAAAAAAGTCCAATTTCAACAGTTTTAATTGCAATTTTACTTGGAATAATAATGGGTAATGCATTTACACCTCGTCCAGGAATGATGATTGGTTTAGATTTTACTCAACAGTATATTTTAAAATTAGGAATAATTTTTTTAGGTATTAGATTAAGTTTTGCTGATTTTATAAAATTTGGTTCTGTTGCGATACCCCTTGTGATTTTTTGTATTTTAGGCGTATTAATATTAATTAAACTTCTAATTAAAAGAGTCCCTATTTCATCAAAAATGTCTTACCTAATTGCTATTGGTACTAGCGTTTGTGGTGCTACTGCAATTGTTGCAACTGCTCCAGTCATCAATGCAAAAAAAACAGAGATTGCATACGCTATAGCTAATATTACGTTATTTGGGGTTATTGCAATGCTTGTTTATCCCTATTTTGCAGAGTGGTATTTTAAAAATAATGCTTTAGAAGTTGGTTTATTTTTAGGAACTTCAATTCATGAAACATCTCAAGTAGCTGCTGCGGGATTAATCTACGATCAACAATTTAATAATCCTGAAACTTTAGATGTGGCAACTGTAACAAAATTAATTAGGAATACTTTTCTTGTAATACTGATACCTTTATTTGCTTTCTTATATAATAGAGGAGAATTACAAGGCCAAAAATACTCAATTTTAAACATTTTTCCATATTTTGTTCTTGGTTTTATTGGGATGATAATTGTGAGAAATTTGGGAGATCAATTATTTTCTACTGAGAGTGATAATTATTATGCTTGGTCTAAATTTATTGAATATTTAAAAATTTTAGCAACTGTATTTTTGACGATGGCAATGGCTGCTGTAGGAATCTCCATAAATTTAAATGAGCTTAAATCTATGGGTTATAAGCCATTTATTGTTGGTTTTATTGCAGCCGTGACAGTTGGTATTATTAGCTTAATATATATAGAAACTTTTAAAAATTTTTTTATTTAAGATTTTACTAATAATTTTTTTCTAAGGTTTGAAATAAAACGTCTAATAAACGCCGCACCTACACCTAAAAAGATTGCAAACATAATCGTAAATAGTCCATAAAAGAAAGGCATCTCTTTTGAGAAATCAATTATAAATTGAGAGAAGAAATTTAAATTTGAACTAGTTACGTTTGTAGTTCCATTTACACTCTGATCTGCAAAAAATGTATCGTATGCAATTGCTATTCCCACTATCAATAACAAAATTGCTAATAAAGCTCTTAAGCCAGAACTGTTAATTCTCTCTCCTAATTTTTGTCCAACTTGAACACCTATAATTGAACCAATTACTAACATTAGAACTAATAATAAATCTATAGATCCATAATTAAATGAGTGAAGAAAAGTAACAATTACACTTACAAAAATTGTAACAAATAAAGATGTTCCTGGAACTAGTTTGGTCGGCATCTTAATTATATAAATCATTGCTGGAACTAAAATAAAAGCTCCTCCAATTCCCATAATCGCTGCAATAAAACCAACCAATAAACCAATTAGAATAGGTGTAAAAATACTTTCATACAATTTAGATTTTGGGAACCTCATTCTTAACGGAAGGCCATGTATCCAATAGTGAACGTGTAATTTTTTTTTAACTACGACGTTTTTTTTTGCTTGATCTATTTCACCTAAACTTTCAACCAACATTAAGGTTCCGATTATTGCCAATATATACATATAGGCCAGAGAGATTACAGTATCAATTTTTCCTATACCTTTAAAATACGTAAATGTATAAATTCCTAAAGAAGTTCCTATTACTCCTCCAATAACAATCATTGAACCCATTTTGTAATCCAAAGTATTTTTTAAATAATGAGTAGTAGATCCTGAAACTGAAGTAGCTAAAATATTATTTGCCTCATTAGCAACTGCATATGCGGGAGGTATACCTAAAAATATTAAAAATGGAGTCATTAAAAAACCACCTCCAACACCAAACAAACCTGAGAGAACTCCTACAATTGCACTTAGTAAAAGTATTTCTATTGGATTAACAAAAACCTGAGCAATTGGTAAAAATACATCCATAAAAAAACTTTATGTTCTTTAGAACAACTCAGTTAAAAGAGATAAAAGTACCAATTAAAATTATGCCCCAGTAAGCGGCAAGACCAATTATAACACCTAATTTTATAAAATTTGTTTTGAGAGTGAATAATTTATTTAATATTTTTACCCTAGATAACTGCATTTACTCCGTCAATACACCCACAGCGCTAATTGTCAAACAAATATTTAAATTATATGGATTTTTTTTAATATATAGTTGCTCCAAAGACTTTCACTTCTCCGTCTTCAGTCCCCAAAACTAATCGACCAAGAAATTCACCTGGTATCTCTTTGTTAGTTTGTTTAATAAGAACTGTAATATGATCGCCCCTTCTTAAACATCCAAAAGGGTCAAAAGTTTCTTTCAGATTGGTTATAAGCTTATTATTTGACCATTGTTTTCCTAACTCTACTTCATTAGCACCAAATAACATTTGAGTAGAGAAATCTCGAGTAAATCCACCATAATCTTTTAGGTTTGATGATTTTACCAAATTATCCCAAATTGGTTTTGCTATTTCATATATTTCATCGTCTGTTTTAGATAAAATATCCATAATAAAAATTAAAAGGTTTAATTATGATGCTTTTTTCTTCTCGTTCTCATCTACTATGTGGTAGACGGGAACTTTTTCCATAGTGAATTTACCTGTTTTAGGATCTCTTCTTGAAACTGTTAAACAATGCCAGTTATCATCATCTAATTTCATATGATCACCTCTATAATAATATCCTGGCCATCTAGTTTCTTCTCTAAACATAGTATGTTCTGTTACACATTGAGATGTGAGAGCTCTATGTTTAAGTTCCCAAGCTCTCATAAGTTGATGATAATCTTCAGCACCAACATTTTCAAGATCTTCCTCAAGCCAAGCTAATAACTCTAAGCCTCTTTTAAGCATATTAGCATTAGTCATGTAATTTGTAGCAATTCCACCGACATACTCGTCCATAATTCTTTGTAAACGTTGAAGACCTTGAATAGGTGAAATATAACTTGGAGAAACTGTTCCACCTGTGATTTCATTTTGAGCAACAGTATAATTTTCAAGAGGTTTATAAACTTTTATCTTAAAATCCTCGCATTGCTTATCAGAAACTTTTATATTCTCAGCTTTCTTGTCCTCAATATATTTCACAGCTGCCTTTGCGGCTAATCTACCTTCGGTAAATGAACCTGATGAAAACTTATGAGCACTCCCACCAACTGTATCACCAGCACCAAACAAACCATCAATTGTGAGCATTCTATTGTATCCCCAAAAATATTCTGGAGGAGATAAATCCTCTGGCCCACTTACCCAAGCTCCTGAACAAGTAGCATGTGAACCCATTACATATGGTTCTGATGTGGTTAACTCAGGATTTGTATATTTAGGATCAATATTTTGAGATGCCCAAACAACTGCTTGGCCAACTGTCATTCCTAAAAAGTTTTCCCAACCAACAGTTTCTAAATGAGGATCTTGAAAGGCTTCAGTTGTAACCATTTGAATTGGTCCACCACCTGCCATCGTTTCTTGAATAAATGCATGGTTTCTTAAACATGTTGGAGTAGGATGATGATCGATATACTCTCCAACTAATTCTTTAGTTTGATCGTACCATTTTTTTTCATAATTCTCCCCATTTGCATTTTGAGTGTATGTTTTTAAATGCAAGAAGTAAGCTCCAACTGGACCATATCCATCTTTAAATCTACAAAGCACAATTCTATTTTCCATTTGTGTCATCTTAGCGCCAGCTGCAATTGGCAATGCATAAGCAGAACCATTACTCCAAGGAGCGTACCAAGTTCTACCCATTCCTTCACCTACAGCTCTAGGTTTAAATATATGAGAAGCTCCTCCCGCTGCAACTATAACTGCCTTAGCTCTGAACACATGAAAATCACCAGTCCTCATATTAAATCCAACTGCGCCACCCACTCTATTTTCTTGAGCTTCATCCATTAAAAGATGAGTGATCATTATTCTATTATAAATTTTATCTGCAGATTTTTTTGCTGCCTCTGCAACAATTGGTTTATAACTTTCACCATGAATCATTATCTGCCATTTACCCTCTCTCAGATATCTTCCAGTCTCTTCATTTTTCATCATAGGAAGTCCCCATTCATCAAACATATGAACAGTTGAGTCTACGTGACGAGCCATGTCATAACCTAAATCTTCTCTAACCATTCCCATCAAATCATTTCTTGCATATCTTACATGATCTTCAGGCTGATTTTCACCCCACTGCATTCCCATATAACAGTTTATTGCATAAAGTCCTTGGGCAACAGCTCCACTTCTATCTATGTTTGCTTTTTCAACACAAACAATTTTCATATCTCTACCCCAGTGCCTTGCTTCAAAGGTAGCACCAGTTCCAGCCATTCCTCCACCAACAACTAGAACATCGCAATCTTCGTAATGAGTTTTATGTTTGGCCATTAATAGTAAACTCCTTTTTTAAATGAATTTTTAGGAACTGACGGAAGTTCTCCGTCAATATTTAATCCCTCCGGCTCTGTATATAGCCTTTGAGAATTTAATTCTCCCTGTTTAATTTTTTCTCCATCTGCAAGTTTTGGAATAAATTTTCCCCAAGGTTTAGTTGTAATAGGAGATACAAAATTTTTTTCTGTTCCATTCCTAAATTTAATTTTCCAAGAAATAGTTCCTTTTTCCTCTTCACGTCTCACTCTTACACTATGACCCATTGGTGCAAAGTCTGCATAACCTCTTACATCAATTGCATGATTTGGACATGCTTTAACACATGAATAGCACTCCCAACAAAAATTAGGTTCTATATTTTTTGCACGTCTAATGTTTTCATCAATGTGCATTATATCAGACGGACAAATATCTACACAGTGACCACATCCATCACATCTAGTCATATATACAAAAGTTGACATAATTTTCTTTACCCTTTCTTAGTTATCATATTAATAATGTTTTGGCTCTTCTCGTTTTATCCCTAAACCAAATTGCTCAGGTGCATCTGCAGGAGGTGGTAAATTATCTCTAGAACCGTCTGCTTCAGCTAGATTTTTCTGTATTGCTGCTCCAGGTTTGTAGAACATATGAGCAAATTTTGACCAGTAGACACCCCCAAATAAAACTAAATTTGAAACTACAAACAATGCAAAAAATAAGAATGACAAACCTACTTGACCATTAAATTGAGTGTAAGACCAAGCTAATCCAAATGTTGAACATGCTAACAATGCAAGAACAAATAAGTCAGCTTTAATAATTCTATACCAAGGATGCGCTTCAGCTGAAACATCTACTCTTAAAAAAAACCAAAACCAAAATCCACCAACACATGTAAGTATAGCACCTAAGTGCCACAACACTGACCATAGTGACGAAGTAGATTTGTCTACACCTGTATAACAAAATACTAATATCGCTGATGAAACCCAAAAAATTATTGTTCCATACATACCAAGAACGTGTGCCAACCTTCTTTTTCCGAAACCTAACTCGGATGTGGTTCCAATATCATAAACTGTTGTCTTTGCTAAAATTTTTGCTTTTTCAACAGCCCCAACCTCTCTTGTTGCCTGCAGTTTTGCCTTTTTTGCATTATTAAAGAAATAAGTTAAATTTTTATGATGTATCATCTGAATGATTGTTCCAAATGCAATTAAAAGTACCATAGCAATGATAAAACCTTGCATAACTAAAGTAGGGACAACTTCAGATAATACCGAAAATGGATTTGTTTCTAACATTTTACCCTTATGTTAAATTATTTTAGAATAATTTTAAAGTTTTCTATTCTACATAACCTATCAGATCAACAAAAACTATTGATAAATTTGTCTTTAATAACAGCTGAAAAAATATTTACTTTCTTTTATAATGTTGTTTTTTTGGGATCACAGACCTAACACCGCCTTGCGGATCTTCTACATCCCCTTTTCTTCTTGGGATTAAATGAATATGACAATGCATAATAGACTGGCCTGCAATTTTTCCAGCATTTGTGCCTACATTGAAACCTTTTACACTAGAATCTTGTTTTAAAATTTTTTCTTTAGTTTTTAAAATTAACTCATTGCATGCCTGAATTTCTTCTGAAGAAAGCTCAAAGTATGTCTCAACATGTCTTTTGGGCACAATAAGACTATGAAATTCCGAAACAGGATAACTGTCAATCGATGAATAGGCTAATTGGTTTTCAAATTGAAGCTCTTCTTTTCTAATTACGCAAAATATACAAGGGTTATTAGGATCTTTCATGTCTAACCAATAGATTTATAAATTTTGTTTAACTTATTGTAATAATCATTTTTTTTTTTCTTCCAATTAAGTTCTTTTATTTCTGAAATTGATGTAACACCTTTGCCAGATCCAATAAGAATTATTTCATCATAATTATTAATTTCCTTAATAGAAATATCTTTAAAACTAATTTTAATTTTTTTACTAATAAATTTAATTGTATTTCCAATATAACAATTTTGTTTAGGAGAAAATATTTTTCCATTTTTAACAAAAACTAAATTTGAAGTTCCCGTTTCTAAGATCTTATCATTTGAGACTAAGGCAATATCAAATTTAGTAGACTCAACTTTACTCAATTTTGCTAATATTTTTTTATAATATAGATTTTTATAATTCGGCTCTACTCGTTTATATTTAAATAATAACAGATTAAAAGTACTCTTTGGTTTCGGTCTTTTTCTAATTGAAATTGATATTAATTTTTTATTTAACGCTATACGAAATAAATTATCTGGGCTTTTGTATAAAGTATTTTTTTTAATTAAATCTAAAATAATATATTTTAAGTTTTTTTTTATTATTCCGTATTTTTTTGTAGATTTTAATAAATTTTCAATATGAGGTTTCAATAATAATAACTTTGGTGGTTTACCAATCATTCTCATTGTAGTAAAAACACCTCTAGATCCCCAAAGATCTTTAAAAGCAACCTCCTTAAGGTTACTAAGCTGATAAGATTTTTTTAATAAGAGCGTCGCCATTTTCAGTTAAGAATGATTCTGGGTGAAATTGAAAACCATATATTTTGTTTTTATTATCCTCGAGTCCCATTGGTATTTTTGTTTTACTGCATCTCATAGTTATTTTAATTGAATTTGATTTAAAAGGCTCCATTAATTTTAATGAATGATATCTTCCAACTTTAAACTGTTGATTATTTTTAAAAATTTTACTTTGATTATTTATTTTTATTTTTGATTGAAATCCATGGTATATCTTTTTTTGTTGTATTATCTTTCCACCCTCATTATGTAAAATCATTTGATAACCTAGACAAATACCAATTATTTTTTTCTTTCCTTTATATTTTTTATAAATTTTTGAAGAAATTGGATAATCTTTTGGTGATCCAGGTCCTGGAGAAAAAACAATTGCATCACTTTTATCAAGTAATTTATTATTTATCTCATAATAATTAGAGCAAAATACTTTAGTAAATTTTGCAAATTGATGAACTACATTCCAGGTAAAAGAGTCTTGGTGATCAATTAAATAAATCATTTAAATAATTCCAATAAAGATTTTGCTTTTATATAATTTTCGTTAAATTCTTTTTTTGGTGAACTGTCTAATACCACGCCAGATGCAGCAGATATCTCTGATTGATTTTTATAATTTAATATAGATCTAATAATAATATTAAACTTCATGTCTTGATTAAATTTAATAAAACCAAAACTACCAGTAAAAATATTTCTACTTTCTTTTTCCTGATTATTTAACAGTTCTAAAGTTCTTATTTTAGGGCAACCAATTACAGATCCACCTGGCATCATAGCTTTAATGATATTAATTAATTTTGTATTTTTATTTAATATTCCGCCAATTGAAGTAACGTAATGAAAAAGATGCTTGTATTCCTCAACGTATTTTTTTTTGAGTATTTTAACACTTCCTGGTTTACAAATTTTGGATAAATCGCTTCTTTCCATATCAACTATCATGTTATGTTCTTTGGTTTCTTTCTCATTATTTTTAAAATATTTAAGAGCTATATTTTTATTGGATAGTAATTTTTTCTTAAAAGTCCCAGCTATTGGTTTTGTAATTATTTTGTTTTTTTTTTTATCTATTAATGTTTCAGGAGAACAACTTACTATTGAATAATCCTTGTCTTTTATCATAAATGATTCTGGGGATGCATTAACACGCATCAATTTCCAAAAAAAATTAATAGGATTAATTAATGATTTATTTTTATATTTAGTGCAAATTTTAATTTGATAAGTCTCACCTTGTCTTATTTTTTTTGAAAATAATTCAAATATTTTTTTATATTTTACATATGAAATATTAATCTTAAAAGGACTTAATATTTGAGTTTTGTTAAATTGATAATTGAATCTTTGTTTTTTTATATTGGATATAACTTTAATATCTTTTCTAATTTTAATTATAGTCTCGGGTTTATAAAAAATTCCTTTATAAAAATTTATTCTTTTTTTATTTTTTAAATTAATACCAATTAAATTACATAAAATTTCATAACCAAAAAAACCAAGATATAAATCTGTCTCTTTTTTATATTTTTTTTTTTCTAATGAATTGAAAAATTTATATATATTTTTTTTTGTTAGAATAATTTTTTTAGAAAAATCTGTATAAATATTATACCCATCATCAACTTTATAAATAATTAAAGGTTTATCTGACTGATACAGATCCTCTAAATAAGGGTTAAATTTAAATTTATGCTGGCTGAGTTCTTTCAATTGCTTTCTCTACTATAGGTAAATGTATCAAACCTGCAAATAATGATAATGCGATAGATCCGTACCATGCATAGTCAAAATTTCCATTTAATTCATAAAATACACCCCCTAGATATGCTCCTAGGAAAGAACCAATCTGATGACTTACGAAAACTATTCCATATAACATTCCAACGTATTTTGTACCAAATATATGTGCAACAATTCCATTTGTTGGAGGAACTGTAGATAGCCACAAAAAACCGAAAGTAACTCCAAAAACTACTGAATTAAAAATACTAGGCGGTAAGAAAATAAAATAGATTATTGAAACTCCTCTTAAAAGATAAATAGCACTTAAAATATATTTCTTACTATACCTTGTAGCTAAATAACCACTTGTAATGGTACCAGCCATATTAAATACACCAATCAATGCTAAAACCATCGCAGGTGTCCAATCGGGCAGACCTCTATCAGACATATAGGTAGGTATATGTGTTGCAACTAAAGCAATATGCCAACCACATACAAAGAAACCCAAAGTAAGATAAATAAAACTTTTGTTTGCAAATGCCTCTTTAAGTGCTTCTCTTACTGTTTGATTATTGTCTTGATTAACTCCAACAGGTATTTTTGGAGTACTAACAAATAAAGATACTACCAATCCAACTCCTAAAAGAAGACTAAAATACAAAAGTGTATTTTCCCAACCAGTTTCAACTAAAGAATATCTTACAAGTAAAGGTGAAACAAAATATCCAAAAGATCCTGCACATGTGACAATTCCTGTTGCAATAGTTCTATTTGATGCTGGAAAATGTTTAGCTACAACTGATACTGGAATACCTATTGCTGTTGAACCTAATCCAATTCCTATCAGTACTCCTATAGTTAAAGTAAAATAGCCTCCAGTATTAAAACCAGAATAAAAAAATAAAATCCCTACCAAATAAAAAACAAAGCCAATAAAGATTGCAACTGCCCCTCCATACTTGTCAGTAATCACACCAAACAAAGGACTAAATACTCCCCATAGTAATAATTGCAATCCCATAACAAATCCAAAATGAGAAATAGAAATATCTAAGTCAGTGTTAAAATCAAAATAAAACAATCCAAAAGTTTGTCTTATTCCTAGAGAAATAATAACAACTATAGATGCAGCAATTAATGTGATTAACGCGTTCTTGCTTATAGTAAAATTTTCTGAGCTCATTTAATAAATTTCATAGCTTTTTTTAAATCAGTTATCAAATCTTTAGGATCCTCTAAACCAATATGAAGTCTAACTAGGTGTTCATCTTTAGCTAAATTTAAGAATTTTCTATTTCCTGTTTCTCTATGTTCTTGATGTAAGGCTAAACTTTCAAATCCTCCCCAACTGTAACCGTACCCAAATAATTTTAATGAATTAACAAATTTTCTTACAGAGTTAATGTTTCTGCATTTTATCTTTAAACCCATTAACCCAGATGCTCCTGAGTAAAATTTTTTCCACATTCTAAAATTGTAGGAATTTTTTTTATATGGGTAGAGTAATTTTATATTTTTAAATTTAGATAAAAATTCTGCTACTTTTTTTGCATTTTCTCTATGTCTATCTAATCTAACATCTAAAGTTCTAAGACCTCTTGTAATCAAATAAGCATCGTCCGGACCTAATCTTAAACCTGTAATTCTATCAGCCCTTTTAACTTTAGGAAATACTTTTTTATTTACTGCTAAAGATCCACCCATTACATCAGAGTGACCAGAATAGTATTTTGTTGCAGATACAATTGACATATCAAAACCAAGTTTAATGGGTTTTAAAAAGTATGGTGTACCCCAAGTGTTATCTATTGCAGTTAATATTTTATTTTTTTTTGCAATTTTCAAAATTTTTCCAAGATCTTGAAAGTCAAATGAATTACTTCCTGGGTTCTCGACAAAAATTAATTTAGTTTTTTTTGTAATACTACTTTCTAAAGTTTTTAAATCGTGAGGATTATAAAAGGTTGTTTTGATATTAAATTCTTTAAGAAATTTTTCAGTCAATAACCTTGTTGGACTATAAACAGGATCGGCAGCAATTATTTCATCTCCTGGTCTGGTTACACTAAATATAGCTAAAAATACTGCTCCAAAACCTGTAGGAGTTGTAAAAACATGATAGCTTTCCTCAAGCTTGGTTAAAATTTTCTGTAAAATATAAGTTGTTGATGTTCCTTGTCTTCCATAATCATAATGTCCTCCCGTTGGATTTTTTATAGCTTTAGCTTGGGTCTTTCTTATATCTCTCATTGATTTAAAAATTATTGTAGAAGCTCTTACTACAGGAGGGTTCACTGACTGATTGTGAAAATCTTTAGCTGTATGCTTGAGAAATGTCTTAAAAGAACTGCTCATAATTAAATTTGATATGTTGAAAAGACAATGCTATATCCGACCAATAATTTCAATTAAATTATAAGAAGGGAAAAATGGGTTATCCAAAAAAACATAGAGGCCGAAGAAAACAGGGCTCAAAAAAAAGAAGAGCAAAAAGAAAAAATAAGAAAAAATAATCTCAAATGGAGCAAATAAATAGAGTAAAATCTATCAGTGTATGGATTTTTATAATACCATTTGTGGCTGTTAATGCTTGTTTAATTCTTATAACCCAATTTCACGAATTTTTTCCAAATCAGGAAGATATAATACATAATACCATTCCTTATTTTGATGGAGGAGCCTCAATTAGTAGAACTGCAAGACCTTACCCAAGTTGGTTAATTTTTAAGCCCGCTATGTTTTTAACATCATATATTTTAGTTAAATATTGGGTTTATAATAAACAAATAATCGAATTTTTTGAATTTAATCATAGACATAAAAAAAAGATTTTATTTTTTGGAGTTGCATCAGCGATAGCATTAACTGTTCACTCTATTTTTTTAGGAATAAAGTTTGATAATGACCTGTACAAATTATTTAGAAGGATAATTATGCTCTTATTTATAATATTCGAAATAACTGCACAAGCGTATTTGGTTGCAGCACTATATTCTTTTAAAAATAAACTTGAGAAGTATATAAATCAATTATTTTTAAAACTTAAACTTATTTTAGTTAGTACTTTAATCATTGTTGCTTTAATAAGTATTCCAATAATTAGTTTGCCTGGAAATGATTTTTTAGGATTTAATTTAAAATTTTTTAAACATGCTCTTGAATGGGATTACTTTATAGGTGTTATATCTTTTTACTTATTAACTTTCCTTATGTGGAAAAAAATTAACTAGCTATCCATCCGCCACCTAACAATTTATCTCCGTGATTGTCTTTTGAATAAAATACACACGCCTGACCTGGTGAAATACCGTCTTCAGGATTAATTAAATTCACTTTCGCATTATTTTCACCATCTAAATCTACTTTAGCTTCAAGCAAATTTCCAGTTGACCTTACTTTAACAAAAATATTTTTGTCTAAATCAATTCTATTAGTTAGCAAATTTATATTCTTTAAGTTAATCTTCTTTTTTCCAATTTTCTCTTTTGTACCAACAATTATTTCATTTTTATCTGAATTAATTTTTACTACGTATAGAGGTTCTTTGTCTGACACTTTAATTCCTTTTCTTTGTCCAATTGTAAAATTAATAATTCCATCATGTACACCTATCACTTCCCCATCTATATTTTTGATATTACCTTTTTTAAATGAGTCTGGTCTAAACTTTTGTATTACAGACGCATAATCGCCATTTGGAACAAAACAGATATCTTGGCTGTCAGGTTTGTCAGCAACATTTAAATCAAGATTTTTTGCAATTTCTCTTGTTTTGTCTTTTAAAATCCCACCCAGCGGAAATCTTAAATAGTCTAATTGTTCTCTTGTAGTATTAAATAAAAAATAACTTTGATCTCTATTTTCATCAATAGCTCTATACATGTTAGTAGTATTGTTTTCAGTAATACTTTTGACATAATGTCCTGTGACTAAAGCATCAGCTTTAAGTTCTTTTGAAACTTCAAATAAGTCTTTAAATTTTACAGTTTGATTACACTGAACACATGGAATTGGAGTTTCGCCTTTTAAATAACTCTCAACAAAATTATCTATAACACCTTGTTTAAACTTATCTTGATAATAGAGAATTTTGTGATCAATATTTAATTTATGTGCTACTCGTTTAGCATCCATTATATCTTGACCTGAACAACATTGTTTTGAGTTAGCAACTTCTTTTCCATCATTATAAAGTTTCAAAGTTATTCCAATAACTTTGTATCCTTCTTTTTTCATGATACCTGCAACAGTTGATGAATCTACTCCACCTGACATTGCAACAACAACAGTTGTGTCTGAAGGTTTTTTGTCTATACCAAGAGAGTTTATATTTTTATTCATAAGCTGGTATTTATACTTATTTACAATATAAGTTAAATTAAATGATTTTAGATTATGAACCAGGTGACAAAGTCACTAATCCTCAAAAAAAAGAATGGGGTATTGGGCAAGTACAATCTATAATTAACGATAAAGTGACAATTAATTTTGAAAATGCAGGAAAAAAGGTGATTAATGCAAAAATTGTTGAACTAAAAAAACTGGGAAAATAAAGGTGAACCTAAAAGAAATTGTAGAAAATTTAATTGAAAATTTTTTAGAGGCAGGACATTTGGCTCTACAATTAAGAGAAAAAGGTCTGGTAAAAAAAATAAAATCAGATAACACGCCTGTTAGTAATGGAGACATTGAGGTAAATAAGTTTATTTTAAATAAAATTTCTAAAATTACTCCTAACATACCTATAATTTCCGAAGAAACTTCTGATAATAAAAACAATCTAAATTTGAAAAATTTCTGGCTTATTGATCCTATAGATGGAACTTATGATTACATTAATAATCTAGAAGAATTCACTATTAATGCTGGTTTAATAATAAATAACAAACCTGTAGCAGGTTTAATAAATGCTCCTGCAAAAGAAAGAATGTTTTATTCATATGAAAAAGGTAATGCTTTTGAAATTAACAAAGGTAAAAAAATAAATTTATGTAACATGCCTTTGAAGAAATCTGAAAATTTAAAATTTATTTCATACTCGACTAAAATTAAACCTGAAATTCAAAATATTTATGATTCTTTGGGAGTAAAAGAAAATACCAGAATGAAAAGCTCATTAAAATTTTGTGTTATTGCTGCACGTGAATACGATGGCTATGTCGCAGAACCTAGAGCATATGAATGGGATATTGCAGCCGGTCATGCAATTTTAGAACACGCAGGAGGGACAGTAACTGATTTTGAAGGAAATGAGATTTTGTATGGCAAAAAAGATTTAAAAAATCCAAGTATAATTCTAAAAAGCAAGAATATTTTATAATGGACGAACAATTAAGAATAATATTAATTATTGTAGTTTCTGTTTCAATTTTTGGATTGTTGGTATTTGTGTTTGTAAAGAATTACATTAGAAATAAAATAAACCAACTTTTAAAAGAAGAAAAAAATAAAAAATTAAAGTAAATTTATTATTTTTAGATATTCATCTTTTTCAATATCCATTACTTTTTTTGATGTTTCAAAATCAAAACCATTTCTTGCAAGTAAAGATATATCTTTTTTATAAAATAAAGTTCTATTATCTTCTGCTCTGGCTGGACCAATTCTTTTCTTTTTACATAATTTTATTGCGGAAAAAAAATCTTGATCTGAATTATCTTCTTTTATTTTTTCAACTGTGTCCTTGATAAATATTTCATCTATTCCTTTTCCTATTAAATAATTTCTAATTTTATTAATTGAATTTCCTCTTTGAATCATATTTTTAGCTTTACTTTCAGAATAAAATTGATCATTTATAAATTTATTTTTTTCTAGATCAGATAAAACAATATCAATCAATTTATTTACATCTTTTTTTCTTACATCAGATGCTGATAATTTCATGTATTTTTTTAACAAATAAGTTTTGAGTTGTTGTTTTGAAGGTGCATACTTTTCAACATAAGCAAAGGCAAAATTACGCATCTCATCCACAGTAACTTGGAGTGTTTTTTTTCTATTTCTTATAGGAATCATTGTTAGATTTAATATAATATATTTAGATGATTGAACAAATTTATACTTATTTTACGATTGAGACACTTTACATGTGGGTCAACCTTGGTGTTCTACCATTTTGGTTTATCTTAATAATATTTCCGCAATCTCACTTAAGTAGAATTTTTGTCACGTCAATTTTTCCTTTTTTCATATTAAGTGGGGTTTATATCTTTATTTTATATAAATCGTATTTAACCAGCTACGATTTTGATGGAAACTTCAATCTTTATCTAGGTCTGAGCGAGCTATCAAGATTGTTTGAAGATCATTTATATATAATGATTTTTTGGACTCATTTTATAGCAATAAACTTATTTATTGGTGGCTGGATTGTTAAAGATTCTCAAAAATTTTCTATTAATAAAGTTTTATTATCAATACCATTAATTGTTACTTATTTAATTGGTCCCATAGGTTTATTTTTATATTGGATAATCAGAATTTTTTACGCAAAAAGAATAAGTTTATATGAGTAATCATATAGATTTTTATTTCGATATAATTAGCCCATATGCATATATTGCACACAAAAAAATTCTTAAACATAAAAACATCATCTTTAATTACAAGCCAATTTATTTAGGGGGTCTTCATAAGCTAGCTGGAATTGATTCTCCTGCATTTAATAAATATAAATTAAGAAATAATATAAATGATTGTAACCTAGTGTCTGAAAAAAATAATATTGAATTCAAATGGAATTCTAATTTTCCAATAAATTCTTTAAATATAATGAGAGGGTATGTTAGTGTTAGTAAGGATAAGCAAAATGATTATTTAAATTGTTTTTTTGATGCATATTGGAAAGACAACTATGATTTATCAAATATTGAAAATTTATCTAAATTAATAAGTAGTTTAAAAATTGATAGTAAAGAATTTTTTCAAAATATAAAGGAACAATCTATTAAAGATAAATTGATTAAATTAACAACTGATGCCTTTCAAAAAGAAGTTTTTGGAACTCCGACTTTTATAGTTAATAATAAAATTTTTTGGGGACAAGATAGACTTGAGTATGCTTTAGAAGAGTTTAGTGCTAATTAAATTATTTTAAATTTGCTGCTTGCTATAGATCCAAACCCACCATCAATATGTGATACTTTTTGGTATCCCATATCTTTCAATGATTTTACAGCTAAAGCTGACCTTACTCCTCCTGCACAAAATAAAACAAATTCTTTATTTTGGTCTATTTTTCCATTTTCAAATATTGAGCTATTAGGATCTAAATATACTTCAAGCATGCCTCTTGGAATATGATTTGCACCCTCGACTTTACCACTATTTTCTAATTCATTAATTTCTCGTATATCTATAAGATTACAATTTTCATTTTGAAACATTTCATAAGCCTCATCTGTTGAAATAGTTTTTATTTGACTCATGACCTCAGATATTAATGTTTGGAGTGATTTAATAGCCATAGATATTTAAATATAGTAATTTATATTAATTTCCAAATAAAATAACATTTAAAATAGTGAAAAAAATATTAAAAAAAATACTAATCAAGTTAAACAGAATTTTTGGATTTGAAATTATTGACCAAAATGAATTTTCCTTTCCATCATTAGAAAATAAAACTTTCAATAATCTCAGTTCCCTTAATCAAAAATCTATTGTCGTTCCGTTAGGTGAGGTTAAAATAACAAGAAAAATAAAATCTTTAGGAATTATTGTCAGAACAAATTCAAACATTCATATATCTGATCAAAATAAAAAAAGAATATTTAACGAAGATAAGTTAGATTATATCTTAAAGTCATTAAAATCACTTGTTATAACAATAAATTCATTTAATAAAAAATATCAGCATTTTAAAATAAATCTTACACTTATAGACCAAAGCAATTCTGAGACTATTAATCAAAAATTTAATGAAATTTTATCAAAATTAAATTTTAAAACTAAAGTAATATCTTTTGATAAAAATGAATTTAAAGACGAAATTAATTTAGATTATAATAAAGATATTTTTGGAAATTTAAGTAGTTTATTAAAATGTTTTAAAGTTGGGAAAGAAAACAAAGATGATCTAGTATTATTTTTAGAGGACGACTACTTGCACAAAGAAACCATGATAGAAGAAATGATCATGACTTACGAAAGAATATCATCACAATTAAAAAAAGAATTAATAATGGTTCCTTCAGATTATCCATACTTATATATGAAAGAAAGACATACAAATATTTTAGCTGGCAGTCATAGACATTGGCAAACACTAGACAAGATACTTTGCAGTTTCATGACCAGTAATAAAATTTTAAATGATTACTGGAATAACTTTATATTAACTTGTAAAGATCAAAATGATCCAATTGAAAAGCATCTTAACGAAATTTGTAAAAAAGAAATATGTATCTCACCAATACCATCGTTATCTATTCATATGGCAAATGCTAATTCAATTTTTGGCATATCCCCATTTATTGATTTAAAGAATGATTGGAAAAAATAATTTTTCATTTGATAAAATATCCATTTATTTCTTTAGACTTGATGGACTCATTATCAGAATGAGGATTATTAATTAAATTTGCAATTACTGATTTTTTTTTCTTTGTAGTAAACGAAAACCATACCCCTGGTGGCACTATCAAAATATTGTCTTTAGATTTACTTAAGGTAATTAGTTCTTCACATTCAAAACTCTTAGATTTTTTTCTTGCATCATATAACCTAAAAATTACCTCACCATAAACAGTAGTAAAAATACATTGATTTTTTTTATGAAGAATCCAACCTTTTATTTTACTATATTTTATCTCGTTGAAATATACTTCACCAAATGATTTAAAAAAATTATTTTTTTTGGAAACAAATTTTAGCAGATCACCTTTTGAATTTTTAAATATACTTTGTTTAAATTTTTTAACGCCAATTATTTTCATGCATATATTCTAAGATTTGACTTATAGTAACTTTAAATGGGTCTTTATTATTTTTAAATACATCTTTATACCATTCTGTGGTAATTTTTACTCCATTTTTAACTGAATAAGTTGGATACCAACCTAAATTTTTTTTAGCTTTTTTAATATCTAACTGTAAATTTTTTTGTTCATAATATTTAACTTTTTTATTGTATCTAATCTTTCCGTTACCCCAAAAAGTAATCATATATTCTACTATTTCCTTTACACTTTTTACTGAATTATTTTTTGTTCCAAAATTCCAAGCATCAGAGAATTTTTTTGGATTTATAAATTGTTTCTTAGCTAATATTAAATAGCCTCTCAAGGGTTCTAGTACGTGTTGCCAAGGTCTATTAAAGTTTGGATTTCTTAAATATATTGACTTACCCTTTAAAAGGGATCTGATACCGTCAGGTATTAACCTATTAGCTGACCAATCGCCTCCACCTATAACATTTCCTGCTCTAGCACTAGAAATACCACACTTTCTTTTATCTTTAAAAAAACTTTCTCGATATGCTCTAATAATTAATTCAGATGAGGATTTAGATGCGCTATAAGGATCAATACCCCCTAGCACATCGTCTTCTTTATATCTCGTAAGTTTACCAACGTTTTCATAACATTTGTCAGATGTAATCATTACAACTGATTTAACAAACGCATAATTTTTTGATGCTTCTAAAATATTAAGTGTACCCCCAACATTTACATCAATTGTTTTATGAGGTTTAAGATACGATTCAATAATCAAAGGTTGTGCAGCTAAATGAAAAATAATTGAAGGTTTAGATTTTAGTATAAATTTATCTAATCTCTTTTTATCTCTGATATCAAATATTCCTAACTTTATTTTTTTGTTAAGTTTTAATTGATAAAATAAATTTTTATTTTGATTGGGACTATAACCTGTTCCATAGACTTTTGCTCCCATATGTAAAAGCCAACAACATAACCACGAACCTTTAAATCCTGTTGCTCCTGTAACAAGAATTTTTTTGTTTTTATAAAAATTATTCATTTTTTCCATATTGGGCCCTGCGTATTTAAAATTTTTTCTAAATCTATTTTGTCTCTAATTGTATCCATGCATTTCCAAAAATTCTCATGCTTAAAAGCTTTAAGATTATTGTCATTGCATAGACTTGTCATCGGTTCTTTTTCAAATAAAGTTTGATCGTTATCGATATAATCAAAAACTTTCGAGTTCAATACAAAATATCCTCCATTGATCCATCCAGCACTAGCTTGTGGTTTTTCTTCAAATTTAGTTACATCATCTCCTTTAATTTCCAATTCGCCAAATCTTACTGGAGGGTGAACAGCTGTAACTGATGCAATCTTTTTATGTTTTAAATGAAATTGAATTAAACTATCTAAATTAATTGAACATAAACCATCTCCATAAGTCATAAAAAAATTTTCATTCTTATCAAAGTATGATTTTAATCTTAAAATTCTTCCACCTGTCATTGTATTTTCGCCAGTGTCCACAATAGTCAAATTTTTAAACTCTTTAGAGTTTCTATAGTAATCTGTTATGACATTTTTTTTGTAACCAGCAGCAATTATAAATTCATCATATCCATAAGACTGATAAAAATTCATTATGTGACTTAGTATAGGTTTATTGCCAATTTGAACCATCGGTTTAGGAATTTTATCTGTATACTCAGCCAATCTTGTTCCATATCCACCTGCTAAAATTACTGTTTTCATATTTATTGATTTTAAAATCTGTATATCTTAAAAATAGATACTTCATAACCAAAATCAACAAAATAGAGTATTTATAATGTTTAAGGAAAATAATTTAGCTCCCACCTTTAAACTTTCTTCAACAAATAAAAAAGAATTTTCATTAAAAGACTCATTGGGAAATTTTGTAGTTTTATATTTCTATCCAAAAGATGATACGCCTGGATGTACAATTGAAACAGTAGATTTTAATAAATTATTGCCACAATTTAAGAAATTGAATTGTGAAATTTTAGGTATTTCAAAAGATAATTTAAAAAGTCACGATAAATTCAGAGAAAAATATAAAATCAAATTTGATTTACTAGCTGATGAAGACTTGAAAGTTCTAAAGAAATATAAGGTATGGGGGAAAAAAAAGTTTATGGGGCGTGAATTTATGGGGATAAGAAGAACAACTTTTCTAATAAATAAAAAGGGCAAAATAATAAAAGTTTGGGAAAATGTTAAAGTAAAAGATCACGCTAAAGAGGTATTGAAAACACTCAGTAATTTATCAATAAAATAAAAAAGCCCCTTATTTCTAAGGGGCTTTAAACTAATGAGAGAGAAATGTTTAGTCTCTTATCGCGTAAGCTCTCACACCTATTTCAGCAACATCTGTTCCAAGTTTTTCTGCTCCAGAACTAATTCTTAAACCTATGGTAGCCTTCATAATTTTAAAAATTATATAAGATAGAACAAAACTAAATAAACAAACTGAAATTACTCCAGTAAATTGGGTTCCAAAATTTGTGTCTGAATTACTTATTGGAACTATAAGAGTTCCAAAAATTCCTGCAAACATATGCACTGGAATAGCGCCAACAACATCGTCCAGACGTCTTGCTTCTAAAAACTTTGTACCAAAATACATAATAATAGCTCCTATTGAACCTATAACAATTGCTAGTAATGGTGACGGAGTTAAAGGTTCTGCAGTAATGGCAACTAGACCTGCAAGCGCTCCGTTAAGCATCATTATTATATCTGTTTTTCCACCTAATAATCTTGATACTACAGCTGCAGATACAGTGCCAGCTGCACCAGCTAAGTGGGTGTTAACTGCAATTTTACTTATTGCGTTTACATCATCAAAAGTACCCATTGCTAATTGACTAAAACCATTAAAACCAAACCACCCAAACCAAAGCAAAAATGTTCCAAGAGTTACTAGAGGTATACTTGAAGCTGCAAATGGTTCTAAAGTTTTAGGCTCTCCTGATTTAGTAAATCTTCCATCTCTAGCACCTAAAACCATAACACCGGCTAAAGCTGCTGCTCCACCACAAGCATGGACTAAAGTCGAACCTGCGAAATCAGAGAAGCCAGAAGTTGCTAACCAACCTCCACCCCACTGCCAACCCATTGAAATTGGATAAATAAAGCCAGACATTAAAAAGGCAAAAATGAAAAATGGCCAAATCTTAATTCTTTCTGCTACTGCACCTGATACAATTGAAACAGTTGCGCATACAAACATTGTTTGGAAAAACCAATCAGAATGATCTGAGTATCCAGTATCCAAACTTAAAGAATCACCCCACATTAAAAAGGATCCAATATATCCTCCCTCGGGTATTCCATAAGCCATATTGTATCCAAAAAAGAAAAAAACAAGTGAGCATATAGCAAATTTACCTATATTTTTTGCTGCGATAGTCGAAACACTTTTTGTTGTTACAAGTCCGCTCTCTAACATGCAAAATCCAGCAGCCATAAACGCTACCAAAACACCACCTATATAAAATCCAAGTGTATTGAAAATATATTGACCCTCTGGTGAAATAGTGGTCTCAGCATTCACCACTGTTGTAAAACTGATCATAGCGATAAATGATAATAAAATTAAATTTATTTTTTTAAAAAATTTATTCATAATCTCCTCCGTTATGAAGTGCTTATATTTTTTAAAATTTTAATTAGAAACGTTTATATGGAAAATTGGCTATGCAGTTTTTGCATATAGAAACAGCCCTGAACGTGTTTTTAAGACGTCAGGGCTGTTTAAAAAAAATTATCTGTTAAATACTTCTTTTAAAGCTTTAGCTGGTAAGAATTTTACTTTTTGAGAAGCAGCAATCTGAATCTGCTCACCTGTTCTTGGATTTCTTCCAACTCTTGCTTTTCGCTTCGCAACTTTGTACGTACCAAATCCAGCGATCTTAACTGAGTCATCTCCTTTTAGAGCATCTAAAATAGTGTTGGTAATTGTATCAAAAGTTCGCTCAGCATCTGCTTTGCTCAAATTTAATGAGCCAGAAAGCTTAGCAATTAGTTGTTTTTTGTTCATTTTAGCTCCGGTTTTGTTGGTTGATGTTTATACTTGTCATAAACGTTGATAAATCAAGCTTTTTTTTAGTGTTTATTATTTTAAAACACACAATATATTGTAAAAACTTAAATTAACGTTGGGTTTATTGACTTTTTTAAACGTTTTAAAATGTGAATTATCTAAATAAACCTAGGTCTTTTAGATCATTAAATGTGGTGAAAAACATCAATGATAGCAACAAAAACAGACCGATTCGAAAAAAACCTTCTTGAGTTTTTTGAGATAAAGGTCGGCCTAAAACTTTCTCAAATGCGTAAAACATTAAGTGTCCTCCATCTAACATTGGTATTGGAAATAGATTAATAAGTCCTAAACTTATTGAAATATAGGCCATCATACTAATGAATGCCAAGACTCCAAAGGTTGCAACTTGTCCTGAAATTTTTGCAATTCTAATTGGACCTCCTAATTGAGAAGTATCTGCTTTACCTAAAATCATTCCTCCTATGTATTTAAGTGAAGAAACACTTACAAAATAAACTTCATAACCTGCGTGATATAAAGCTTGAGCAGGTCCTAATTTAACATGGTTAACTTTATTATTGTAGGCACCAAGCTTAATACCAACCATTCTTTTATTAATTTTGTTTCCCAATCCATCATCACCTTCAACAATATTGGGTTTAACTTTTAATATTAATTCATCATAAGAACGCTTAACTTTAAAGTCTATAAAATCACCAGTAGACATTGTGATAAACTTAGAAACCTCCATAATGCTTTTAACTTCATTACCATCTATTTCTAAAATTATATCTTCAGATTTTAGCCCTCCTACCATTGCTGGACTATCTTCTTGGACTTCATTTATAACCGCAGGAGTAAAATCTTTTCCTATAAATGTATATATTGAAAAAAAAATTACTAACGCTAATAAAAAATTAGCTAATGGGCCACCAAATACAATTAAAACTCTCTGATATAAAGGTTTTAAAATAAATAATTTTTCCCTTTCCTCTTCATTATATTTTTCTAAAATTTCTTGATGATCGGCCTGAGAGTAAACATTCCTATCTCCAAAAAATTTAACATATCCACCTAAAGGAATTGCACATACTTTCCACCTAGTGCCATATTTGTCATTCCAGCCAAACAATTCTTTACCAAAACCTATTGAAAAATCTGTAACCCCTACTCCATATCTTCTAGCAAAATAATAGTGTCCATACTCATGAATAAATACAACCACTAAGATTAGGATTAAAAATGGGATTATATAACTAAGCATTGTTTCAATATATTTTAATTTAAGATTTACTCAATAAGCAAAATTGCCTTATTTTTTGACGCTTTATTTTTGTTTAAATTTAAAACATTAATACTGTATAATAATTATATGCCTTCTTTTGATGTAATTAGTAAAATTAACTATCAAGAATTTGATAATGCTTTAGCAAATTGCCTTAGAGAAATTGATAATAGATATGATTTTAAAGGACTTAACATATCTATAGAACGAAAAGATCAAACTGTCACTACCAATGCACCTGATGAATTAAAATTAAAGCAAGTAAATGAATTATTGCTAACCCATTTGGTTAGACGAAAAGTAGATCCGAGAGTTTTAGAGGTTAAAAGTTCTGAAGGAGCTTCAGGAGGATCAATTAGACAAGTTAGTGAATTAAAAGAAGGTATAAGTCAGGAAAATGCAAAAAAAGTGATTGCTGATATAAAAAAGCTTAAACTTAAAATTCAAATTAAAATTCAAGGTGATGAATTAAGAGTAGATGGCAAGAAGAAAGATGATCTTCAAGAAGCTATGGCAGCTATCAAAGCAATTGATATTGGGCTACCGATAGATTTTGTAAACTTTAGAGATTAATACTCTCAAACTATTTATTGTATTTACTAAAAAAAGATATAAGCAGACACTCAATTACTTAAATATATATCTTTCCTAAAATAATGAATTTCTCTGATCTCAATATCGAAAATAAACTAAAAAGATCAATCGAATTAGCTGAGTTTAAGGTTCCAACACCTATCCAAAGTCAATCGATACCAATTAGTTTAGAAGGAAAAGATGTTCTAGGTACCGCACAAACAGGTACTGGTAAAACCTTAGCGTTTACTATTCCAATGATTAATAAACTTCTTAAGGACAAACAAGCGATGGCACTAATTATTTGTCCAACAAGAGAACTTGCAACACAAGTAATGGAAACAGTTTTAAAGCTGAATGTTAGAGAAATAGGAATTGGGAATGCCCTTTTAATTGGTGGCGAGAGTATGCAAAAACAACTAAGACAATTAAATAAAAGAGCAAGAATTATAGTTGGAACGCCGGGAAGAATTAATGATCACATTAAGCGTAAAAGTTTAAATCTATCAAAAGTAAATTATCTAGTTCTAGATGAAACTGATCGAATGTTAGACATGGGTTTTACTCCACAAATAGAATTAATTTTAAAATTTGTACCAAAAAAACATCAAACATTATTATTTTCAGCTACTTTACCTGAAAATATTTTAAAAATTTCACAAAAATATCTTAATAATCCTGAAAGAGTTTCAGTTGGATCTTTATCAACACCAATTGAAAAAATTAAACAAGAAACTTTTCAAATTACACCTGATAAAAAATATCATGAACTAATTAATCAGTTAGTTGAAAGAGGTGGTTCTATTTTAGTTTTTGTGAAGACTAAACATGGTGCTGATAAAATAGTTAAGCGATTAAAATATGATGGGCATAAAGCTGATGCTATTCACGGAAATCTAAGACAAAGTAAAAGAGACCGGGTAATTAGAGGATTTAGAAATGGTAACAGTAGAATTTTAGTTGCGACTGATGTAGCTGCGCGTGGATTAGATATACCAGTTATAAAACATGTAATTAATTATGATCTTCCACAAGTACCTGAGGATTATATTCATCGAATAGGAAGAACTGGTAGAGCTGGAAAAGATGGTTCGGCTTTAACTTTTTTAACTAACAA